>JAGAAW010000107.1 GCA_017615055.1 Fibrobacter sp. | reverse complement strand
GCCGCCGAAGCTCGCCGCCCGCTCGCTCCGCGTATCCCGGTTGAAACCCCGGCTGCCCCCGCAGTCGAGGCCGCTCCCGCTGTTGCCGCTCCTGCCGCTGCTGAAGTTGCCCCGGTCGAAACGACTTTCGACCCGAGCAAGGTCCGCTATGGCCGCCGCAACGTGATTAAGAAGGCTCCCGAACTCGCTGACGAAGCCTAATTCCGCGGAAAATTGCGAAATTAAAAATCCCTCGGCTCTGCCGAGGGATTTTTAGTTTATATGTAGCGTGCGCATCTTGATTGCGCATCTAGCCCTTTGCGCATCTTGATTGCGCGCATCTAGTTATTAAAACTTCTCTCCGTACTGGTCGTCGAAACCCTCGTCGTAGCCGTCGTCATATTCGTCCTGGTCGGGGAACCCGGATTCCAGTTCGTTGAAACTCGGCTCCTCGATATCGACCACCTCGACCTCGAACGTGAGGTCCTTGCCGGCGAAGGGGTGGTTCCCGTCCACAAGCACGCTATCGCGGTAGATTTCCTTGACTATGTAGATGCCGTCGCTCTCGTCGCTGTCGAGGTTCAGGTCCTCGACGAACTCGTCCGCCGTCTCGGGCAGCTGGAATTCGCGGATATCGTTGTCCATGAACATCTCGAGTTCCATGCCCAGCCAGAGTTCGCCCACGTCTTGCAGTTCCGCCTTGGGCACTTTCAGGATTAGGTCTTTGCGGTAGGGGCCGTAACCGAGGTCCGCAGGGATGTCGACGCTGAACTTTTCGCCGAGCTTGCGCCCCGCGAGTGCCGTCTCGAGTCCCGGGATGATGTTGTTGTAGCCATGGATATAGACAAACGGGTGCGTCGCGGGAATTTCTTCCAGTATGCGTCCTCCCTTTTCCAGGAGCACGTAGGCGATACTCACCTTGGTTTTGTCTTCGATTTTTTCCATACGGGGGCAAATATATTAAATTTTCCGCATGCTTTACGGTATTTGCTCTGATATTCATTCCAACGCGACGGCGTTCGAGGCCGTGCTCCAGTCCATGGAAGAAAACGGCGTCGAAAAGCGCGTATGCCTTGGCGACCTTGTGGGCTACGGCGCGGACCCCGACGAATGCGTGAAACTTGCCCGCGACCACATGGACCTCTGCCTCATCGGTAACCACGACAGCGTGGCTATCAAGTACGAGTCGAGCGTAGGGTTCAACCCGTATGCGAAGCAGGCCATCGAATGGACCCAGTCGCACATGAGCAAGGAATCGATCGAGTACCTGAAGGCCCTCCCTTATATCAAGGAAGAAAACGACATTACGTTTGTACATGCCTCTCCGCTTTCCCCTGCGGACTGGGTGTACGTGACCGACCTGGAAGAGGCCCTCGATGCGTTCGACCATTTCCACGGCACGTACTGCTTTATCGGGCATACGCACAGCCCGGTGATTGTGGCGAGCCGCCCGATGGCTATCCCCAAGATTCTGGACGAGTACGAGTACACCATTGCGAATACCGAACGCCTGCTGGTGAACGTGGGTAGCGTGGGCCAGCCCCGCGACCGTGACTGCCGTGCAAGTTGGTGCCTGCTCGATACCGAGACGAAGTGCGTGCGCATTATCCGCGTGGAATACGACGTGTTCCAGACGCAGGAACGCATGCGCAAGGCGGGTATGCCCGAATTCCTCATCGAGCGCCTGAGCGTAGGCAGATAACAGTGTGTAATGTGTAGTGACTAATGTGTAATGAATTGTCGGATTTCACATATTACATCTCACATTCCACATCTCACACTACACACTTTTTCTTATGAAATGGGTTCTTGCAGTTTTTGGTAAGGCCGGCTCGCCGTTTATCGCGGATGAGGTGGAAAAGTATGTCAAACGCCTGCGGGGCGGAATGTTCCCGCTGGAGGTCGTGGAACTCAAGGAATCCAAGCTTGATGACCGCGTGCAGTCGCTTGCCCAGGAGGCGGCGCTGTTTGAAAAGAAGTTCCCCAAGTCGGAGTACCGCCGTGTTATTTTGTCTGAAGAGGGCAAGCTTATGGATACGGTAAAGCTCTCTGACACGCTGCGTGATCGTTTCCCGGGGAATATCGTTTTCCTTATCGGCTCTGCCTACGGTATCGACGAGAACCTGAAAAAGACCGCAGACCTGCTACTTTCGCTCTCTCCGCTCACGTTTACGCACGACCATGCCCGCGTGATTATGGCGGAACAGCTCTACCGCGTGCAGATGGTAATGCAGAATCACCCTTATCATCATAGATAAGAGGCCGTTCGTGCTGTATTGCACACAAAAACTTTTTTTACATTTATATGTAAAATAAAAGTTCACATCCTTGTGAGGATTGTCCTATGAAAAAACATGTCATTGCGGGCGTCGCTCTCCTTCTTGCTGCGTGCGGGGACGACGTTACCGAACAGATCAATGCCAACGTTGGCGCGATTGAAACGAGCAAGGATTTGCCCGAGTGCACCAAGGAAATAGCTGGGCAGACCGCATTTATCTCTGAAACTCACGAGTTCCTTGGCTGTGATGGCAAGGAATGGCAACCTTTGAGCGCTAGCACCGTGAGCGTGGGCGACAACGTGTGTACATCTACGACTCTCTCCGACAGTACCGGTTTCGAGATTTTCTGTAATGGGGAATCTATCGGTACGATTAGGAACGGCAAGGACGGTTCCGATGGCAAGGACGGCGCAAAGGGCGACAAGGGTGATGATGGTGCACCTGGCGCAAAAGGTGACGACGGTGCAAAGGGCGACCCAGGTGACAAGGGTAAGGATGGTGCCAATGGTACAAGTGCAAGCATCAGGACGACGCCTGTGGAAGGAGAGGCATTTGGCTGCAAGGACGGTGGCGTAAAGATTGAAGTCCTCGTTGATGGTGTGGTAGATGAAGATCAGACGCAGGTTGTTTGCAACAGCGCGAATAGCACCGGCTGTGAAATTACGGAATCTACTGCGTTAACCGCGACGATTGCCTGTGGTTCCGAAACCTTCACGATGGATTTGACTGGCTATGTGGACCAGCCGGAAGAATGTGACGCAACCTTGTACGAGGACTGCACCGGACCTGTGGACGTAGTGAAACTCAGCGGTGTAAGCCAGAAGGGTCCGTTCGTTACCGGTACTGACATTACGGCATACGAACTGGAAAATGGCCGCTCCCTCAAGCAGACGGGTAAGACTTTCGGTGGCAAGATTGAGCGTGAGGATGGCACTTTCGACATCAAGACCGTCAAGCTCAAGAGCACGTTTGCTTACCTCGTGGCCGATGGCTTCTACCGCAACGAGGTGACCGGTGAGAACAGCTCCGCGACCATCAAGCTGCGTGCCTTCACGAATTTGCAGGGCCGTACCAATGCGAACATCAACCTGGTCACGCATTTGGAATACGACCGCGTTCAGCGCCTTGTCACGAAAGAAGATTCCAGCGTGCTGAAGGCCAAGAAAGCAGCCGAGAAGGAAATCTTCGCAGCGTTCGGTATCGACAACACGAACTTCAAGGGCTTTGCGGAAGACTACAACATCCTCGAGGAAGGCGACGGTAACGCGGCCTTGCTCGCAATCTCCGTGCTCCTTCAGGGAAATCGAAACGAGTCTGAACTTACCGCCCGCCTTGCCGCATTGAGCGTGGACCTGGGCGACAACGGCTTGTGGGACAATGAAAAACTGCGTGCACAGGTCGCGGACGATGCGATGAAGATGGAAATTGATGGCAGTCTTGCTGCCGTTCGCAAGAATATCAAGTCCTGGAAACTGCGCGACGGCGAACCACCCGCATTCGAGAGCCATGTGACGAACTTCTGGATGACCGAACTCGGTGTTGGTGAATGTACAAAGGATAATGGTGGCGAAATCTTCGCTACGAAGAACAAGAATTCCGCCTACTATGCTGCGGATAACCTCGTGTTTACCGAAGGCGACAATAGCCTGGAACGCCTGATTTGCGATGCTTCCGGTGAGACTCCTGCATGGCGCTTTGCGACCGACCTCGAGAAGGACGTTGCCGCTTTTAATGCCGCAGACGAAGACACTGTAAAGCGCGGTTCCATCGACACGACGAACATCTACGTGAAGGAAAAAGGCAGCTGGCGCCGCGGTACTGAACTCGATGTGGCTCTGAAAGCCAGTTGTGTTGAGACCAACAAGGGTGCAACGAAGAGCCAGGAAGTAAGGTACGAAACCGTGTGGTATGTTTGCGACGATGGTGACTCATCTGTTCCCTTTGCTTGGCGAGTGGCAAGTACTGCTGAGTCGGATACAGCCGGTTTCGGTACCCCCGATGGGGAAATTGCAAGGACCGGCAATGTGAACAAGTCGCTTGTCTATGTGTTTGAAAACGGGTGGCGCTACGGGACTGATTTGGATATGTTGGAAAATCTGGGCCCATGCACCCTGAACAAGCAAAATTTAGTCAGGAGCACAACTACAACGGGTGGAAATGAACTCTGGTATACCTGTGCCTCTGACAAGATTGTCCTTGTTAATGGAGAACAGGTCCCGTATGTTTGGCGTGAGGCGCAGAATATCGAAGTAGATACGAATGGGCTTGGAAGTTCGCACGCCGTGGGCGATACTGCCTGGGGCCGGTTGCACAATAACGTGCTATATGTCTATGAAAAGGGGAAATGGGTTATCAGTTATAACAAGACGATGGACGCCCTTGTTGGCATGGGCTGTGTGGATGGCCTCAACAGTGCTGTTGCCTATGGTTCTAATGGCGTGAAATATACATGCTATATCCGCAGTGAATCCGAAAAGAATTGGGTGGACCCCTATGGCATTATGGTGGATACCATTGGCTGGGCGCAGTTGGCACCCGCCGGAGGCTGGAAGAATGGTACCGTCCGTAATGGAAGAGCGAATACAGAGATTACGTACGTCTATCAGGATACCTGCTGGCGGTATGGTACGGCTTTGGATAGCATATTTGCAAAGCAATATGCTAGTCAAGGCGGCTCTGCGTGCATGAATGATGGTGATACTACGAGCTTCACATATGAAGGCAATTATTATTTGTGTATGGACCAGGCGGTTGGCGATACCATTCGCATGTGGACACCGGCTCCCGACGTTTATATCGATACCAAGGATTACCGTGAAAAGTGTAAGGAATTTGACTCTGACTATGGTCATGGTGAACTTTTACAGGGTAAAGTGAATGATGATAAATACTATGTGTGCGATAACGGCCACTTTAGGGATGCAACCTCTGCAGAGGTGTCCATGGGCAGGGGCTGCGTAAGCTATATCTATAACCATATCTACAAGTTGAGCGGTAGTTTCAAGAAGTGCATCCGGAGCGGGTGGACCGCAGCTGCAAGCGGTGACCAGGCGGCATACCGGGATACCGATGGGTATTCTTACAAGACTGTGCTTATCGGAACGCAGCACTGGATGGCGGAAAATCTTAAACGGTATTGGAAATATAATAACGGTCTGGAAATTACCGATGGAGTCTATTACTACCCATGGTCGGTTGCGGAAAATGCGTGCCCTGCGGGTTGGCGCCTGCCGGGTCCCTCGGAGTGGACAACCTTGCTCAACTATGCTGGTGCGGATGCGCTTAAGTCAACGACGGGTTGGTCCAACGATGGAAATGGTACGGATAAATACGGCTTCTCGGTATATCCGGATGGCTATTATTCCATGAGTGGGTTTCAGGGTAAAGGCTACTATACGTATTTATGGGCTTCTGGTTTGATTACCTATGGAGGAGAGGCGCATTATTACGGAATGTCTTTTGCTTATCGCTCTTCTGATTGTCACATTTTCGATCAGAGAATAGACCAGAATTATTTTTATAAAATTAAGATGCCCATCCGCTGTATCCAGGACAACTAGCGCGACGCGCCCCGTGCGCATCTAGGATATCTGAAAAACTGAAGCCTCCCTCGGGAGGCTTTTCTCATTTATCAAATGCATTTTTTACCGGAAAACCTATTGCTTTTTTGAGCAGTTTTGTTTATATTTATAGTGAACAAAGGTACAACTAAACAAAAAGGCAAGTATGGATGTCCGCGAAAAACTGAATATTCTCTCCGCTGCCGCAAAGTACGATGTCTCGTGCACGTCGAGCGGGTCCAGGCGTTCTGCGCCCCCGCGCGGTCTTGGCGATGCCTGCCCGGCGGGTATTTGCCACACGTGGTCGTCGGATGGGCGGTGTATTTCGCTCCTGAAGGTCCTGCTTTCGAACGCCTGCAAGTACGACTGCGCCTACTGCGCGAACCGCCGGAGCAACGATATCCCGCGGGCGACGTTCACCCCGAAGGAGGTCATCGACCTCACGCTGGAATTCTACCGCCGTAACTATATCGAGGGCCTGTTCCTGAGTTCTGCGGTGGTGGGGTCTCCCGACTACACGATGGAACTCCTGGTGAAGGTGGCCAAGGAATTGCGTACGGTTCACCGTTTCGGGGGCTACATCCACCTGAAGAGCATTCCGGGCGCATCCGAGAAGTTGCTCTACGAGGCGGGTCTGTATGCCGACCGTACTAGCGTGAACATCGAGGTACCTTCGGAGCGATCGCTCACGTATCTCGCTCCCGACAAGAACTACGCCTCGGTGTATGCACCCATGAACTACTTTGCCGAGCGCAAGATCGAGTACGGCGGCTCGCGGGGGAGGTATACGCCGAACTTTTTGCCTGCGGGGCAGAGCACGCAGATGATCGTGGGTGCCTCGGGCGAGAGCGACTTCCAGATTCTCACGCTTTCGGCGGGGTTCTACAAGCAGCAACGCCTGAAGCGCGTGTACTTTTCGGGCTATGTTCCGGTAAACGCCGACAAGCGCCTGCCCGCGATTACCACCAAGCCGCCGCTCCTGCGCGAGCACCGGCTTTACCAGGCCGACTGGCTCATGCGCTTTTACAACTTCGAGTACAACGAGATTCTCGACGAGAAGAACCCGAATCTGGACCTGTACCTGGACCCGAAGGCGGGCTGGGCGCTTAGGCACCTGGAACTGTTCCCGATAGATATCCAGACCGCCGATTACGAGATGCTGCTGCGCGTGCCCGGGATTGGCGTGAAGTCGGCCAAGCTGATTGTTTCGGGAAGGCGGTACTGCAAAGTACGTCTCGAGAACCTGAAGAAGATGGGCGTTGTCCTGAAGCGTGCGAAATATTTCATCTACCATCCCGATATTCCGGCATCGCTCCGGCGGCTTTACCCCGAGATGATCCGGCCGTTGCTGCTCCCGCGCCCAAAATCCGGGCAGCTCGACCTGTTTGACAGCAACCCGATTGCACTGCCTTCGCCGACGATTGCGATGGCACCAGCGATGCCGACAATTGCGCCGGCGCCAGCGATGCCTGCCCTGCCCATCGCCGTATAAAAACATCCCGCATCCCGCAATATACATTACACATCCTGCATCATCAATTATCCATCATCCATTATCAATCATCAATTGTTTTTATGTCTATCTGCATTTCATACGATTCTTCTTTCAACGGCTTCCTTTCTGCCGTATTCGAAATCTATTCCCAGCACCTCGATGTCGAAAACTTTATCCCTGACCGCGATACCGATGCCCCCGCGGATTTGTTCCTGCAGTTTTTCCGCGTGGAGACGAGCGAGGATTCCGCGATGCGCCTGAGGCGCGCCATCGTGAACCAGGCGAGCGAGGATGTGCTGAACCTGCTCGAGACGGCATTCCTCTCGGAGGAGCGCGGGATAGAGATGAAGGTGCTCGCGTACTTGCGCAAACTGTTTGCGGGCGACGACCCGAATTACGGCAAGAACCCCGCATCGCTCGAGATGCTCCCGCTGTACAAGATTGCGGGCTCCGTGCGCCACGAGGCAGGCAACATGCTTGGTATGGTGCGCTTCTCGAAGGGGCCGGGCAACTTCTACATCGCAAAGATAGAACCGAAGTACGATATCCTTTTGATGATGGAATCGCATTTCCGCAACAGGTTTGCGTTCGAGAAGTGGATCATATATGATTCCAAGAGGAAATACGCCCTGCTGCACGACCGCGTAGGGGAGAGCAAGGTGGTTACGCTCCCTGGCGAGGAATCGTTCGTGAAGGCGATTCAGTCCGATGGATTTACCCAGCTGTGGCAGGACTACTACAAGTCCATCGCCATCAAGGAGCGCGAGAACCCGAAACTCCTCAAGCGTTGCCTGCCGGTGCGCTACTGGAAGAACCTGCCCGAACGCCAGGCCGCCCGCACCCCCGCTTTGTAACAAAAAAATCCACCGGAGTCCGATGGATTTTTGCGTTAGTCTTTTAAATAAGCTTCCGTGAACGGAAAAGGCCCGTATTGCGATTTCATCGCATAAACCGGCGCCTCAACAATAGAAACAAGCAAGCTTGTTTCTGCTGTACTCGGCTTAGGTTTATTTAACGGGCCTTTGCAGTGAGAGAGCTCGAGAGACCGGAGCTTCGCTCCAGAGACGTCGAGAGCTCGGTCGTCCGTGAGCAACAAACGCCCGGTATTAACCGGGCGTGGTTGCGAGAGCGAGCGCATGCCGGAGTAATTTAACTCCTGGATGTAGCGCGAGCGGTCTCGTTAGTTGATGCGACCGACGAGGTTGCCGGAGAGCATCCAGTCCTTCGTGCTGCCGTAGCTGTGGAAGCCGGCAGAGAGGCTGAAGCGATCGGTGAATGCCTTCTCGAGGTAGACTGCACCGAGAACGTCCTTCACGTGCTTGCCGCCGGAAACGAACTCAGGATGTTCGTAGCGGTCGCCCACGTATTCGGCTTCGAGGATGATGCGGTCAACGACGGGAGTTTCGACTGCGATACCGCCGGTAATCGGCATGACCATGTCGTCATCGGCACTCAGGTTCATGAGGGCCACTTCGCCGAAGAGGCTCAGCGCGCTAACGATAGGAACGTTCACCTTGAGGGACACGTTGTGCTGGATTTCGGCATCGGAGTCGTAGACAACGTCGAAGATGTTGCTGCGGTAACCGAGCTGGATCTTCATGTTGTTGAGCGCTTCGAGGTTGTGGAAGTTGAACACGGCGCGGAGGTCACCCTTGTTGAGGTTGGCCGACTGGCTGATGAGGGACACGAACATGTCCATCGTCTCAGACGGGGTGAAGCCGAACTGCAACTGGTTCTCGGAGGCCTGCGTAGACATGAAGCCGGTCAGGTAACCGTCGATGTAACCACCGAAGTAGTCACCGTTCTTGTCGGTGTTGTCCCAACGACCGACCTTGAAGCTGAACAGGTCAGTTTCCTGCAAGGCCCATGCTTCGTCGAGGCTGAAGTAGTCGTCTTCATGGCCGTTCTGGCCATTGCGGAAGGCTTCCTTCTTGGCTGCCTTGGTTGCGTAGCCTTCGTCCTTCAGGTCACCGGGGTAGAATGCAACGGCGATCTTGCCCTTGAAGTCTTCGCCTTCGGCAAGCACGGCAAAGTTGGCTTCGCCGTTCCAGGTTTCCAGGTTGTCGGAGTATTCATCGTCTTCGCTGGTCCAGAAGACCTTGCCGGCTTCCAATTCAAAGTCAGCATTGATGTCGAATGCGAGCTTCGGGGTTTCGAGCACGGCATTCTGGATCATTTTTTTCTTTTTGCGGCGTTTTTTCTTCTTGGCGGGCTTCTGCTCGGCAGCTGCGACCTGTTCATCGGCTGCTGTCGCTTCAGTGAATTCGCTTGCTGCGCCTGTCGATGCGTCAGCGGGTGCTGCTTCGGCGGCCGGTGCTTCGGCCGGTGCGGCTTCGGCTACCGGGGCTGCTTCTGCGGGAGCGGCTTCGGCAGCGGGTGCGGTCTGTTCGGCTGCAGGGGCTGCTTCGGCAGGTGCTGCGGCTTCAGCGGCCGGTGCTGCCTGTTCGGCTGCAGGGGCTGCCTTGTCGGCTGTCGCCTTGTCCAGTTCCTGTTGTGCTGCATCTGCCTTTGCGGCTGTTGCTGCTGCATCAGGGGCGGCAAATACGGCCGCTGCCATAATGCAAGAAGCGAGGATCATTTTTTTCATCTCGGAATTCTCCTTTGGTAATTCAATATGCCAAAAGTTTAGCAAAATAATGAACAAATGGGAGAATTCACCCCAAAAATGGCTAGAATTACTTCATTTTTTTTCTAAAAAAGTTAATTTTTCGTGCCATGAGGATTAACTTGAAACGAATTTTCTGCTTTATTACCGCTTTGTTCGTAACGTTCGCGCTCGCACAAGAAACACTTCCCGTTTATAAGAAAGTAAAAAACGAGGTAGACGAGTCCGCTCCCGTAGGCCAGCTTTCCAAGTCCGACTGGATAAAGGAACTGCCCATCCCCAAGGATAAGGTGCAGAAGGTTAGTTGGGTCAAGGAGACCGTCGAGGTGACCGACAAGAAAGGCCGCCCGGTAAAGGACAAGAAGGGTCGCGTAAAGACGAAGACCAAGAAGAAGAAGGTGGTGACCTGGGTCGAGGTGGACCCGAAGGAACCCCCGACATACGTGCCTATTGACTGCAAGCTGGGTTCCCTGTGGGTGCGTCGTGCGGAATTGGCCCGCTTTCAGCAGGAGGCTCTTGACCTGAGCGGCGAGTACGCCTCTGCGACGGGTAGCGTTTATCTGAAAAAGTCCCCCAACAACCCCAAGCGGTTCGACGTGACTATCCAGAACGGCCCCGATGGCAACCGTGCCGAAATAGAGATGGGCAACCTCGAGATTCGTGAGTCCAACGGCCACGCACGCTTTGCCTACCAGGAAGAAGGCTGCTCGGTAGATATCGCCGTTACGGGCCGCAAGGTGAAGGTCGCCCAGCGCGGGTGCAACGAGTACAATGCTGGGCAGTACAAGCTCGAAGGTGATTACGAAACCTACAAGGGCAATACACGCAAGGTGGTGAACTTCAACATGCCCGAGGTGGAACTCAAGTTCAAGAAGTTCCTCTGGTGCGGTAGCGGTTTTGACAGCTGCGAAGAGATGAAGGACGAGAACGGCGTCGTGTTTATTACCTGGAGCAAGGGCGGCAAGGGCTTTATCGAGCGTAAGGCAGGTGAAACCGTGCATACCTACAGGCCGTTCGAGCCGGTGATTCCGCATAAGCGCGAATTCTACAAGGGCGAAAAGCCCATCGCCATCAAGACCAAGCGTACCGATATGTCAGGCGAGTGGATGATCTGGTACTACTACCCGAAGGCTGAACGCTTCAAGATGGTTCGCGCCGGCATGCGCGAAGACATCGCCTACATGGAAATCTACCAGTGATAAGGGAAGTCGGACAGAGCCGCATTCTTTTCTTGGATACGGGCCCGCTGGTCCGGCTGTTGCAGATGCACCCTGACTTTTACCCGGCAGTGTCGGGTGTGCTCGACATGGTGTACGAGAAGAATATCCAGGTCCTGGTATCGCCGGTTACTTTGTTTGAAATCAGCCAGAAGGCTTTTGAAAGCGGGGAAGGCGTGCTTGCCCGCCAGTACCGCGAGTTTTTTGAACATTCGAAGAACGTGAAGGTTTGCCCGGTAGATGCCGAAATCTCGGTGAAGGCGGCCGAACTGTTTGCCTCCTCGCAAAAGACGAACCACAAGATTACCGAGGCAGAGTCCCTGCGTCTGGCGACCGCTTTCGTGAATGGTGCCGACTGCATCTTGACGGAATGCGCTAACTTCCGCCCCCTCACGGATGCGCTCGTTGTTACGCTTGACGAAGTGTAGGCCTGTCTAGACTACTTGCCGGAATTTTTCCGCTGGGCCTCTTCGTATTCTTTTTTCTGTCGCTCGTATTCCTGCTTCTGTTTTTCGTAGTAGGCGATCAAGGTCTTCATTTTTTCGGCGTAGGGCTGGTAGTAGGGGATTTCGTCAAGGACTTCCAGCTGACCTTTCTTGTTGAACCCTAGCAGAAACGTGTTGTTCACGACAAAGATCGGTTCCACCATCTTGAACGGGCTGAACCATACGATGGTCGCCATCTCCTCGGTGCTTATGGCACGGATTGTGATTTCGCCAACGGCGTTCGCCTCTTCGCTGCCAGGTTCTGCGGTGTATGCTGCGGGGTGGCGTATCTCTTTACGCACACCTTCCCAGGCATGCCTTGCGGACTTGTCGGTCTTGGGGATTGCGTACTTGAACTTGAACTTTTCCGGGCCCGCCTCGACGGTGTAGGTATTCTTGCGCTTGTTGAAGTTCTCGTTCTGGCCGGTGCTCGAGATTTTTTCCCAGGTTCCGGGCATCAGGAACAGGTAGTCCGCGATGGGGAGGTTGCCCTCTTCGGCAGAGAGGTCAGCTTTTAGTTTGTTGTAAGTCGCGATGACCAGCGAGTCGCTGGCACGCACGTACTGCATGTTGTCGGGCAGTTTCTGGTACTTGATTTCTTCGGGGCGGTTATTCTGTGCTTCGCCGCTGTATTCGCCGCCGGGGATTTCCTTGTGGTCGGAAAGTTCCCTGGGCATGGAGGCGCAGCCGATGAACATGCCTGTGATACCGATTAGGGCTAGGAATTTGAGCTTTAACATGGCCTTTACTCCTTTTGTAAAAAAATACTTCCGTTTTTAAAATATGTTTTTTTCCTGAAATGTGCACATTCCCGTTCTGGAATACCCTGCTTTTGGGTCTAAAATGCTACATTTTCAGCCGTAAAATTACGGAGTTTTTATGTCCAATTATTGTCCTGTTATCGGTCTTGAAATCCATTGCCAGCTCGCGACTAAGACGAAGATGTTCTGCGGCTGCGAAATCGAAGTGAATACGACCCCGAACAAGCACGTTTGCCCCGTCTGCCTCGGTATGCCGGGTGCCATGCCCGTGCCGAACAAGAAGGCGGTGGAATATGCGATTCGCCTGGGCCTCGCCTTGAACTGCGAAATCGACCTGAACGCGATGTGGACTCGCAAGAACTACTTCTACCCGGACCTGCCGAAGGGCTACCAGATTACCCAGACGGGCGGACTTCCGGTGTACGACCACCCGATCTGCAAGAACGGCTGGCTCGAAATCGTCAAGGAAGACGGCACCAAGAAGCGCGTGGGCATTACCCGTATCCACATGGAAGAAGATGCCGGTAAGCTTATCCACGACATGAGCCCGACCGATTCCCATTTTGACGCGAACCGCTGCGGCACCCCGCTTTGCGAAATCGTGACCGAACCGGATATCCGTAGCCCGGAAGAAGCGGTGCTCGTGCTCAAGAAGATCAAGCAGACGCTGGAATATACCCGTGTTTCCAACGCCAATATGGAAAACGGCAACATGCGCTGTGACGGCAACATTTCTCTCCGCAAGAGCGAAGACGCTCCGTTCGGTATCCGCGCCGAAATCAAGAACCTGAACAGCTTTACGAACCTCGAAAAGGCCCTGTACTGCGAAATGAACCTGCAGGCCTCGACCCTCGATGCCGGTAAGGAAGTGGAACAGTGCACCAAGCGCTACGACCCCAATGCGGACAAGACCATCGTCATCCGCTCCAAGGAAGATGCTCACGACTATAAGTACTTCCCGGAACCGGACATGGTCCGCCTCGTGACTG
>JAGAAW010000008.1 GCA_017615055.1 Fibrobacter sp. | reverse complement strand
TCGCTATTGATAGCAACGGAATCATAGCCCTGCATCATGGGGTACATGAATTCGTGCAGGCTGATCGGCGTATTGGCGGCATAACGGTTGTGGAAGTCTTCACGTTCAAGCATCTGGGCTACAGTAAACTGGCCCATGAGTTCAGTCACCTTGCTGAACGGGAGCTTGGAGAACCATTCACCGTTGTAGTGGATTTCCACCTGGTCGCGGCGGACCACCTTGAAGAACTGTTCCTGGTATTCCTTCGCGTTCTCGAGCACCTGCTCGTGGCTAAGGCGCGGGCGCGCCTTGTTGCGGCCGCTCGGGTCACCGATCTGTGCGGTGTAGTCACCCACGATAAGTACGACGGTATGGCCCAGGTCCTGGAACTGGCGGAGCTTGCGCATCACGACCGTGTGGCCGAAGTGCACGTCCGGGGCAGTCGGGTCGACACCCATCTTGATACGGAGCGGGACTCCGGTATCATAGGACTTCTGGAGTTTCTTTTCGAGTTCTTCCTGCGGTACGACGTCGATAACGCCGCGCATCAAAATTTCAAGTTGTTCCTTAACAGGACGGAATTGCATATTTTTCTCTGTGGTTAATGGTTGGTGATTAGTGGTTAAAAAGCGTCAACACGACCAATCACACAAAGCCCATAAAGAAGGAATAAATTTTCATAACAGGCGAAAATATAGAAAGTGGCAGAGAATAGAGTCAATCCACGTCTCGCGAGAGCAACAAAATATCCCAAAATAAATGGAAAATTGCAATAAGGACGGAAAAACATTGACTTTTCCTTCGCATTTTCTATTTTTTTGTTACCTTGTTCAAAGAAGGAGTACATCATGAAAAAGGTTTTCGTTCTATTCGCAACAGTGGCGTCACTCTGTTTCGGAGCATCGGCACCGCACACCCATGACGGGTTCCTTTTCAGCATAGCCATGGGTTTCGGCTACCAGGATATCGACTTCGTCACCTATGACTACGATGACGATACCTACAATATGTCCGGAGCCGCAACCGATATCGATATAAAGATAGGGTTCAGTGCAACGAACAGTCTCGCGGTCCACCTCACCCTGGCCGGCGACACTCCCCTGGACGATATGAATTTCGATGGCTACGACTACAACGCGAACATATCACTCCTCGGTCTTGGCGCAACATACTATTTCCCGAACAATTTCCTTGCCTCTGCTTCCTTCGGTGTGGGGCAATTCCGCTTCTATGACGACATAGCTACCTTCCAAGCCAAGGTACAGGCCAGCCCGGACGATTACTCTCGCAGTGGCCTCGCGTTCCAGATTGCCGGTGGCAAGGAATGGTGGGTCAGCGACAACTGGGGTATCGGCGCAACGGCATCCATCCTTTACGGGTTTGAGACAAACCTCGCCGACACAAGGGAATCCTCCCTTTCCATTACTTTTAGATTCACTGCGACCTACAACTAGCAGGACATCCAGCTAGCAGAACATCCAGCTAGCAGAACATCCAGCTAGCAGAACAGTTTTCAGGCAAATCTATTTCCCGAAACCAGCGAGGTCTATGCCGAGCTGGTTTATTTTGTATGTAAGAATGCGCGGAGTCGTGGAAAGACTGCGCGCGGCTGCAGCAACCTTGCCTTTACTGCTCTTGAGGGCGTCGCAAATGATATCCTTCTCGTAGGCTTCCACCATGCGCTTGAGGTTGCCGTTCACGGGAGTTCCGCTTGTTTCGGCAGTCTGGAGCGTGGTCGGGAAATGGTGCGGGTAGATGACGTCCTCGTCAGCCACGAGTACTGCGCGCTCGATTCCGTTCTCGAGTTCACGCACATTTCCGGGCCACGGGTAACTCATAAGCATGTTGATGGTCGTACGTGCGAGCCGACGCACGTTCTTGCCCACGATGCGGCAGTAGTGTTCCACAAAATGGTCCGCCAGCAGCACGATATCTGTCTTGCGGTTGCGAAGCGGCGGCACATAAATCGGGAAAATGTGCAATTGATAGTAGAGATCTTCGCGGAAGGCGCCTTCTTCGACCATCTGCTGCAAGTTCTTGGTGGTGGCCGCAATCACGCGGACGTTCACCTTCTTGGAGATGCGGGCGCCAATGCGTTCTATTTCGCCGTGCTGCAACAGGCGCAAGAGTTTTACCTGAAGGTTCGGCGAGAGTTCGCCTACCTCATCGAGGAAGAGCGTGCCGCCTTCGGCCTGTTCTACGCGGCCGGGCGTTTCGGCAAACACGCCGACGAGCGCGCCACGCACGCTGCCGAAAAGTTCGCGGTCCAATACGGATTCCGGCATGGAAGCGCAATGGACGCGGACGAATGGGCCCATGTTGCGGTCGGAACGGTAATGGATTGCTTCTGCAACGAGCCCCTTGCCCGTACCGACCTCGCCCACGATGAGCGCGGGGAGGGGGCTCTTCGAAACCTGATCAATCTGCGCATACACACGCTGCATCTCGCTAGAACGCCCGATGATGTTGTCGGGCTGGAAGCGGTCCTTGAGTTCCAAGGTCAGGCGCTCGTTTTCCGCCTTCAGAAGTTCGTTCTCCTCGCGGGCCTCGCGACGAAGTTTCACTGCCGCAGCAAGCATCTGCGCGATGATTTCCAGCAGGCGCAACTTTTCAGGAAGTTCGTCTTCCACCGGGTTCTGCACGTCGGCACTGAATGCGCCGATGACCTGGTGCTCCATGATGACGGGAACGCAGAGGAACGCCTTATCTTCCGACTTGCCGCGGCCAGTGCGGTCGAGGAAGTCCGGGTCCTTCGCAACAGAGGGAATAATGATGGGCTTGCCGGTCTCCACGACGCGACCGGTAATGCCCTCGCCCACCTTGTAGCGGCCCTTGCGCGCCTGGCGACTGCTCAAGCCTTCCGCAATTTCGATGGAGATTTCGCCCGTGTGGCGATTGTACAAAGTGAGGGTCGCATGCTCCACGCCC
>JAGAAW010000007.1 GCA_017615055.1 Fibrobacter sp. | reverse complement strand
CCATCAGGTAACCGCTCTCGGCCACCAGGTAACGGCCCGGTTCGACTTCCAGGTGAACATCGTGACCGATGCTCTGCTGGATTTTTTTGCGAGCGTCGTCCCACAGCTTATAGTAGGCGTTCACGTCGATGCGGTTGCCCTTTTCCTCTTCGTGATACGGAATCGGGAGGCCGCCCCCTGCACTGATGGTGCGGAGGTGAGAACCCAGGCGGCGGCTAGCGTCCACCATGGCGTCGCAAACCTGTGCGAGGTGTTCAAAATCCGTGCCGGAACCGATGTGCATGTGCAGGCCGGTAATCCACATGCCGTTGCTCTGCGCGAGCTTGATGCAGTCCTTGATCTGCTCGTGCCAAATGCCGTGCTTGGAAAGGTCGCCACCGGTGTTGGTCTTGCGGGAATGGCCATGGCCAAAGCCCGGGTTCACGCGGATGGTGAGTTCCGACTTCACGCCGAAATCAGCGAGCTGCTGGATCATGTCGGGCGAACCGACGTTCACCGCAATGTTGTGTTCCTTCACAAGTTCAAGAGCGTCCTTGTCGAAGATGTCCGCGGTGTAGACGATTTCGGGAGCCTTGCCCTTCTGCTGGCCACCCTTGAAACCCGCCTTCAACGCGCGGACGATTTCGCCTGCAGAGACGGCATCCACCACGCCACCGAGCTTGCGCACGAGCGCTACGATAGAGAGGTTCGGGCATGCCTTCTGGGCAAAACGCACGGTGTCGAAAACCTGGACTTCCTTCACACGCTTCTCGATGGTGGCGCGGTCATAAAGCCAGAGGGGGGTGCCGTACTGTTCGGCAGCCTTCACAAAAACTTCTTGGGGAATAGAATAATTTGCCATGCGCGGAAATTTAGTAAAAGGTCACTAGTCATTAGTCACTAGTTACTAGAGATTTCGGGACATATAATTAAAAATTTAGAGAACGCGGGTCCGCACTGCCTTGACATACCCGCGATATTACATAAAATGAAAAGCCTAGAAGCCCAGGGCAAGCAAACCGCCCACCGACTTGTTGACCGGATCAACAAGCGGGACAAAGTCCACACTCACCTGGTGCGACCTTGTGCGATACTGTTCCGCCGAATTGCGGTATTCCTCCGCCTTCCTGATTCTCATATCCCCTTTGGTGCCTGCCCCGATACCTCCAGCAACACCCATTACGCCACCTAACAAAAGGAACACACTCGGAACCCCGATAATGACCACGGCGGCACCGCCACCCTCGAGCGATGCGCCCGACCCCGCCCCAAAAGACCATATGGTGCCGATACCGCCCACCACGCCCATGAGCAGGCCAAAACCGATACTCGACGTAGCCTCGTTCAGCAGCGAATCACCTTCATATTGCAGGCGGGCAGCCAATGAATCGTAGTACAAGGCACTGTCAATAATTACGCTATCCGCAATAGTTACGTTGTCCGTAGGGGGCGCAACGGTTTCGCCCGGAGTGGCAAGGGCCAGCGAACAAAGCGCAAGGAACAATATGGCGATAAACTTCTTCATACGCCATAAGATAAGTTATTCCAGCAAAAAAGGCCCTGGTAAACCAGAGCCTTCCGATAAACGAACAAAAATGCCCGATTAGACGTGCTTGATCTTGTTGTCGCCTGCGTCCCAGTTCTTGCCGTCGCACACGAACTTGTATTCGTAGTCGCCGGCGGGAAGGGAAATCTTGACGAACCAGAGTCCCGTCTTCTTGTCCTTCTTGAGCATGGTCTTGTCCACGGCCCAGTTGTTGAAGGAACCTGCCACAGAAACGGTTGTTGCGAGCGGGCAGTCGGCAACGAATTCTGCGCATGCCTTCTTCGCGGGGGCGGGCTTGGCTACGGCCTTTTTGGCGGCTGCGGGTTTTGCGGCGGGCTTCTTCGCAGCGGCAGCCTTCGGGGCGGCCTTCTTGGCAGCCGGAGCCTTCTTTTCAGCAGCCGGCTTAGCGGCGGGCTTGGTAGCCTTAGTTGTTGTTGTCTTAGCCATGAGTTGAACCTCCTGCTTTTAATGTTCGGGCACAAAGTTAGTAAAAAATAAGTTTCGTGGCTAGATGTAAAATAATATGGTTTAATATCAATTTTTTCGATACCGGCGCACACCCAAGCACGTTTTTTCAGGGATTCAGATGTGCCGGCTCCCGTTTTTTTCTACTTTTTCGGGCATGCTCAAGCAAATTATAGCCCCCAGCGTGCTAAACGCGAACTTCCTCGAACTCGGAAACGGCCTCAAGGCCATCGAAAACGGTGGCGCGGGCCTCGTCCACCTCGATATCATGGACGGGCACTTTGTCCCCAACATCAGCTTTGGCCCGGGCATCTCGGCCTGCATCGGCAAGGGCACGAGCCTCCCGCTCGACTGCCACCTGATGATTGAGAATCCGGAAAAGTACGTGGGCGAATTCGCGAAGGCGGGTGCAAGCATCATCAGCGTGCACGCCGAGACCACGAACCACCTCGACCGTCTGCTGCACCAGATCAGGGAACTCGGCGTGAAGCCCGCAGTGGCAATCAACCCGGCGACCCCTCTCGCTCACATCAAGTACGTGCTCGACATCGTGGACATGGTGCTCGTGATGTCGGTGAACCCTGGCTTTGGCGGCCAGAGCCTTATCCCGTACTGCCTCGACAAGATCCGCGAACTCCGCGCCATGAAGCCGGAACTCGACATCCAGATTGACGGCGGCGTGAAGCTCGACAACATCCTCGCCTGCAAGGAAGCGGGCGCGAACGTGTTCGTGGTGGGTTCCGCGATTTTCGGCAAGAGCGACCCCGAGGCCGTGTGCCGCGAGTTCGTGAAGCTGGTGAACGGGTAGTCACTAGTTATTAGACATTAGTTGATGCGGGTCGCGAGATGTTTATTTCGCGGCCTTTTTGCATTTCAAACTGCGTTTTTTAGCATTTCAGCAGACCAAATCGAGAATTCATGGCAATTTAGTCTGCCAAATTTTAGTTTATACAAAACAAAAAGGGCGCTTTTTCAGCAACCAGGCAGACTAAATTGATAAATAGAAGTGATTTAGTCTGCTGATTTTTGGTTTACACACAACAAATTGAGCGAAAAGGCGCCGACTCGGCAGACCAAATCGGCAAAACGTAGCCATTTGGTCTGCAAAAATCCCGATTTCGGGGTGCGCATCCAGGCCCGCGCATTCTGTATAATACACCCGCGTATCATATGCGGCGCACTTTGTATCATATTTTGAAAATCGCAAACAAAATTCATAAAAAGCGCGATTTTTGTTGCTTTTAGGCATATTTTGTATTATATTTAAAATCATGAAGCCCGTAACCGAGTATCACGACTACCGCACCTACATGCGCGACTTTTACGAGGAGCGCAAGCGTGTATCGTACTTTACTTGGCGACAGTTCGCAAGCCTCGCCGGTTTTGTCTCGCCGACATACCTCAAACTGGTTTGCGACGGGAAAACGAGACTGAGCAAGCCCGGGATAGAGAAGGTCGCACGAGCCATGGGGTTAGAGGGGTTCGACTACACCTATTTCGGGCTGCTCGTCAAGTTCGGGAACGCGAAAAATGCCGCAGAGAAGGAGGCGGCACTTCGCGAACTCGAGCGGGAGGCAAGGCTAATCAAGGTACGCATCGTGGACGCGGACGCGTTCCACTACTTCGAGAACCCAGCCTGCCCGATAGTGCGCGAGCTCGCCCCTATCATGCCCGAGAGTGATCCGGGCGAAATCGCTGCGCACATCAGGAGCAAGACCACCGCGCTAGACGTGCGCGAGGTCCTGCAGTTCTTGGTGAAGGCGGGATTCCTCTTGAAAACAGGTAAGGGGACCTACGAGCAGACGGAAAAATCCGTGAAAGGCTCGAAAGAGGCAATCCCGCTCGCCATGCGCTCCATGAACCGTGAAATGGCAAAACTTGGGGTACAGGCCATCGACACGGACGGGGTCGAGGAGCGTAACTATTCCGGCGTCACCATGGGCATCGACGAGGCCGCCTACGCGCGGATTGTCGCGGAGATAGACGCCTGCCGCAAGAAGGTGGTGGACATCGCACGCGAATGCCAGAACATCAATCAGGTGTACCGCCTGAACCTGCAACTTTTCCCGCTTACGGATAAAGTAAGCACCCGGGGTGAAAACAAAGGAGACCAGCAATGAGCAAGATGAAACTACTCATACCCGCATGCTTCATTGCGTTTTTTGCCTGTTCCTGCTCAGAGAAGGTTACGGGCACTACCGAAGACGAGAACACGGTCGTCGCGCAGGGCGATAGCTCCTCGAGCGAAGATACACCCGTGTCCGAACCGGTTGAACAAATCACGGGTTCCTCGAGTTCTGCAGGAAAAACTCCGGGCAGCACAGAAACCATAGTGCCGCACATCTACGCCATCATCGACACGAATACAAGAGAGATATCAATCGGTGGTGAATACGGCGGCATAGGCGGAGTCGGCTGCAGCGGCTTCGGCAGCACCGATACCGCCTCGACAAGCACTACCAACCTCATCACGCTCGACAGCGTACTTGCGGGCCGCATCGAGGTACTCACCCAGGGCGGAATGTCCAAGGACGAGGCCGATACCACCGCCAAGTGGGAACTGCTCAGCGCCATCGGTGCCGACAGCATACTCCGCGAGCACCCGGGAGTCGATACAAAGTTCATCGACTACGCGCTCGACTACATTTTCGGAGGGACCACGAAGTCCGAGTTCTTCAAGGACGTGGCAGAAACATTCGCGAAGAACGGCACCCTCGAGAAAAAGCACTACTGCAACTTTAGCAACCTCTGGGACAGCCAGCACAACATGACTTTCAGAGAGTTGAATACGTATTATCCGAGAACAATCAGTTCGAACACCTTCCCCAGTTACGTCATCTACGACAATACCGCATATACGGCCAGAGGGTGTGCGGGCGGAATGTCGCGACCCATTCCCACGTTCATCGTGAACAACGTCGCCCGCAAGTGCTTCGACATACCCTATTGCACCACCGACCTGAAGGATTCCATCCGCATTGGGGAATACATGACTGATACCGTCGGCATCGGGAACATCCGCTTTATATGCCGCGAAACCGGCTGGGACACCCCAACGGAAAAAGAAGTCTACACATACCAGAAACCCTGCGACAAGGAAGGCAAGTATATCGGGACAGCACGCCTGGATTCCGTGTATGCATGCAGCCTCGATTCGGGATGGTACAAGGCAGAAACCATCGACATCGTGACCCGCGACGTACCCTGCGACAAGCACGGCAAACTGCTCAACCACCCGGACAACGAGATGATCACATACGTATGCCGCACGGAACCCTTCTGCAGGCATTACGAAGGCTACACACCCAACGCTCCCTGCATGGACACAGGCTGGGATTACGCAAGCAAGAACGACATCGAAATGTCGAAGACGGAATGCACTGCCGACGGGCAGACGCAACAGAGCACAAGGGACCCGAACATGTACTACGTTTGCCAGGACGGGAACTGGAGCGAGTTCTACAACAGGCCCTGCGATACCGACAACAAGCGCATAAAAATCATTAACGAAAAAGTCTGGACAAACTTCACCGAATACATCTGCTACAACAAGACATGGCGCCCCACGTATGAATGGCATACCGACTACCCGGCAGAATACTACTTCAACCCGAAAATAGATTACGGGACCTTTACGGACCCGCGCGACAACTACGCATACCACACGGTAGAATTCAAGGGCCGTACATGGATTGCGGAGAACATGAAGTACGCCGGATTTGCCGAAGACGAACTCGCGAAGGAAACGCGCTGCCTCGATGACAGCTGCAAGAACGTCGGAAGGTTCTACAGCGTGAACGTCGCAGGCAAGGTATGCCCCGAAGGGTGGAACCTCCCCGATTCCAGCGACATACTCTCGCTCGGGACACGGCAGCCGGAAACCGAGTACAACATCTCGCAACTGGGCGGCACAGGGAGCAGTTATTCAGCGCCCGACACCTACGGACTGAGTTTTATACTGAGCGGAAGAATCATTGACACCGACCAGCCCTATTCACCCTGGCAAGGGTACACCGCCCTCTTATGGATGAACGAGTCCAACGAAAAAGGAGAACGACTTATCGCCAAGGTAGGCTACTACGAAGTTGAATTCTGGGGATACTACACCGATCCGCAAACCTACCGGAATACCTACCCCGATACGGACCCGACGGCATTCACCGACCAGACCTTCCTCGCGGTGCGCTGCGTGAAGAAGTAACGCAAATTTGCGACAAAGTATTATATTTAAGATATGGTACTTGACGCTTTCAAAAAATACCCGAGCCAGATTTCGAGCGCGTTCAGGCGGTTCCCCGTCGCGACGGCATTCGCCTTATTCACATTCATCGCTTTCGTATCCATTTACGATTACTGGCCCGTTCTTGAATATATTCTTGAATCTCATCCGAAATACACATCACGAGCCTGCATATGGCTCATGTCTTACCCTCCCGCGGCTATACTGATTTCGCTTTTGACATCGCTCGTGCAGGAATCCCTGAAAAACCGCAGATGGCAGCCGCAGGCCATCACCAGCGGCGGCTGGCTTGTACTTTCGATATTACTGCTTCTCTTTCTCCCAGAAGAATCTTCCTGGAAAGCCTACTACCTCGCCACAACCCTCATCTTCATTTACGTAACCGCCACGCTGAGCATATTCATCGCCCCGTTCTGGAAGCAGAAGGATGAAAACGCATTCTGGATTTTCCTGTTCAGGAACATCAAGGCGCTGATTATCGGAGCACTCGTGGCAACACTCCTGTGCGGCTCCGTGATGGCACTCGTATTCGCCTTCGGCGCACTCTTCGAATATGAATTCGACGATAAAATCTTCCTATACATTTTCTGCTTCTGCGCGAGCGTCGTATTCCCCATCCTCTACTTCACCGGAATTCCCTCCATCGAGGAATGCCACGGAGAAACGCCCACACTGAGCAAGTTTGCAACAAGCACCATACGGTTCCTCTTCGTGCCGGTGCTCGCCCTCGCCATCCTCCTCTTCTACGCCTACATAGTCAAGTTCGTTATTCTGTGGGACATGCCGCAGGGAATGGTATCGTACTTTGTCTCGGGATTCATGGTCTACATGCTTGCGCTTGCCACCATCCTGTACCCCGCAACCCAAAGCACCGAACACGCCTTCGAAAAGAAACTCCTGAAAATATTCCCCGCAGCATGCATCCCCCTCGTAATCATGATGTCCGTCGGACTCATCCGCAGGTTCAGCGACTACGGAATCTCGACAGAACGCATCTACGTCGTCGGCATCAACATATTCTTCTATGCCGTCATCGCGATACTCCTCATCGACAAGATCAAGTGCAAGTCGCGCTACATCGCCATCACCTTCTGCGCGATGCTATTCATCTTTACGGAATCACCATTCAACGCAGAAAGAATTACGCACCATGTATGGATGGAAAGCATCAAGGCGGCACTTGTCGAACAGGGATACACCAAGTACCCGCTCAGCAGGGACGTTTCCAGGACGTTTATCAAGGAACTGCGGAAGAAGGATGACGTGAACGCGGCGCGTACCGTATCCCGGTTACTCGAACTTTCACACGCCCCAACAGACCATGAAATCTACAAATACCTTACGCTCATGGCCTACGATGACGCATTCTCCGAACCCCTCACCGATGAAACCTGTTGCGCGGACAGCACGGACACAGAACCGTTCGACAGTTTCGAGACAAGCATAGAGTACCCCAGCATGACAGTGCTCCAGGTGCCCCCCGGCACAAAGGGCGCCGTCGCCATAGACCATTATTTTGACGACGACGAATTCGAGTTCACGGGCGACACGCTCACCTTCCGGCTTTCGCTGAAAGAAGACAGCGGCTGCAGTTGCAACAGCGACGAGAGTGACGCCTGCGAAGAAACGCCCGTACCCGTATACAGCTTTACCGTCGACAGGCAGACGCTGATGCAGGATTCCGTAAGGCAAATCAAGGCCGACAAGGCGACGATTGCGATAAACTACCTGTATGCGGAAGAAGCGTCGAAGAAAGACAAGTCCCTACGAATTAGGGGAATCCTTTTCACAGAGTAAGACAAGTGCAGGTATAGAATGTATGGGTCCCACCCTGGTGGCCATGCGCACTAAGGCAACAAGTTGCCAAGTGCTGTCCGCCCGGGGCCTTTGGCCCCAGGATGACAAGTGCGAGTTGACGCGGAATATGCATAAAACTATATTTATGCATAAATAAAAACGCACGGCTATGGCCTAATTTGGTCGCAAGAACCGTGCCAAAAGGATCACTTATGGAATACAAAATCAAGGATATCAACCTCGCGATCGAAGGCCGCAAGGAACTCGATTTGGCCGAAACCGAAATGCCGGGCCTGATGGCTCTCCGCAAGGAATACGCCGGCAAGAAGCCGCTCGCCGATGCCCGCATCATGGGCAGCCTCCACATGACCGTGCAGACCGCCATTTTGATCGAGACGCTCGTGGACCTCGGTGCCGACGTGCGCTGGGTCAGCTGCAACATCTTCAGCACGCAGGACAACGCCGCAGCTGCCGTCGTGGTTGGCAAGAAGGGAACGATTGAAAACCCGCAGGGCGTGCCCGTGTTCGCCTGGAAGGGTGAATCCTTGGAAGACTATTGGGAAAACACCGCCCGCGCCCTCGTGTGGCCCGACGGCAAGACCCCGGACCTGATCGTGGACGACGGTGGCGACGCTACCATGCTCGTGACCTGCGGCGCCGAATTCGAAGACGCCGGCAAGGTGCCTGAATTCAACCCGGAAACCGACAGCGAAGAATGGGGCGTGTTCCTCGCCACCTGCAAGAAGATTTTCGAAAAAGATCCCAAGCAGTGGACCCGCGCCCGCGAAGCCTTGAAGGGCGTTTCCGAAGAAACCACTACCGGCGTGCATCGTTTGTACCAGATGGCCCAGGCTGGCCGCCTCAAGTTCCCGGCAATCAACGTGAACGATTCCGTGACCAAGTCCAAGTTCGACAACCTCTACGGCTGCCGCCACTCCCTCATCGACGGCATCAACCGCGCCACCGACGTGATGATGGCAGGCAAGATCGCAGTCGTGTGCGGCTACGGCGACGTGGGTAAGGGCTGCGCCCAGTCTCTGCGTGGTCAGGGCGCTCGCGTGATCATCACCGAAATCGACCCGATTTGCGCTCTTCAGGCTGCTATGGAAGGCTACGAAGTCAAGACCCTCGACGAAGTCGTTAGCTACGCCGACATCTTCGTGACCACCACCGGTAACACCGGCATCATTAGCGCCGCCCAGATGGAAAAGATGAAGAACCGCGCTATCGTGGGCAACATCGGTCACTTCGACAACGAAATCGACATGGCCGGCCTCAAGAAGATTCCGGGCATCAAGCGCAACGAAATCAAGCCGCAGTACGACGAATGGATTTTCGCCGACGGTCACAGCATCCTTATCTTGGCTGAAGGCCGCTTGCTGAACCTCGGCTGCGCTACTGGTCACCCGAGCTTCGTGATGAGCGCAAGCTTCACGAACCAGACCATCGCTCAGATTGACCTCTGGCTCAACGCTCAGGGCAAGCAGACCGTCGCTGGCATCAAGTACGAAAGCGGTGTCGTGTACACGCTCCCGAAGATTCTCGACGAAAAGGTTGCACGCCTGCACCTCGAAAAACTCGGCGTTCACCTGACGACCCTCACCAAGGCTCAGGCCGACTACATCGGCGTGCCTGTGGAAGGCCCGTACAAGGCTGATCACTACCGTTATTAATAGTAGACGGATCGCGAATATCAAAATCCCCCGGTTCAAAACCGAGGGATTTTTTTCATACACTTTTTAAAAAGAGGCTCAAGATCAACTCTGGCATTTACTGCGAGACTACAAAGTGATAAACAAGATATCCCAAAGCAAGAAAGAAAAGGATTAAATATTTTGCAGAATCCAGGAATGAATACAATATTCCCATTCCCTTTTTTACTTTTTTCTGATAGTTTAGAAGATATACGCAAATACATACCTCGCCTGCAACCAATGCAAACGCAGGCATTACAGAAAATCCCTCACTTGCAAAAATCATAAAAGCAAACAGCAGAGGAAAAAGTGTCAAAAATCCCACCACCACTTCCATAAATGTTGGAGGAGCAGGTTGTATGTACGGTCCAGGTTGTTTCTTGGTCCCAAGCGATTCTTTTGCAATTCCCAATAGAAGCGCCAAACCAAATATAACGCAAAAAATCCCTCCCTTATTCCCCAACGCAAGCATTGTTCCACCACCCATCAAAGCCACAATACCGCCTGAAGCTCGCCTAGCAATGACAAAGTCATCCCTCTTTTGACCGTTCGGGCAATCCTTTAATTTATCAACTATTTTCGAAAGATCCGCAAACGCATCTTTTGAAAATCTTACTGAAAATAAGCCTGTATTAAAAGAAATTACCCACCCGCCATCAGAAAATAACTGAATATCATAATCGCAATTCTCTGTAAGAGAAACAACCTTTTTCCCATAAAAAAGATGGCATATCAAAGAATCTTCATTTTCCTCAATTTTAAGAGGTTCTGAAAAAAATGGGCTCAGCAAAACCATAAATAAAACAAAGGAACAAAGAAGAAATATGACGACGGATACGTCAAAGGGCATGTCGTCTGTCATATAGATCAAAATGAATAGACCTAAAACTAAAAGAATAAAAATCAATGGTGAAAAGAAAAGCAACTTTCTTTTATTCTGATGGACTTTGCTATTGCCGTTTTCAAATGAATTATTCATATTGGCCAATAATAACTTAATCAAATTTTAAACATTCATAGCCCTCTAGAAAAACAGCTCTGAATTAGCTATCTTTGGCATATGCCAGAGAACTATTCGAAATGGGTGGCTTGCTGGGGCAACGCCACCTCTATTACTGACCGCAAAGAAGCAACCTACGCCAAAGATTTAACGTTGCGCTACCCAATACGCGCCTGCTTTTCGGGCAACAAGTTGCGGTTTCATTTTTCGAACCTCACCGGCACAGAACCTGTAACCATTAGCGAGGCTTACTTTGCGAAAGATGCCGCGCAGTCCGATAACTCACAAACCGAATACGCGCCGACCCCCATCACGTTCTGCGGCAACAATTCTGGCACCATTCCCGCTGGCGAAGAAATCTTGAGCGACGAAATCGCATTCAATGTATGCGCAGGCGACACGCTCAACGTAAGCCTGTACTTCGCAGGCTTTACGCAGATGAATGCAGGCACGGCAAT
>JAGAAW010000106.1 GCA_017615055.1 Fibrobacter sp. | reverse complement strand
TGGGATTCGTTGCGGTCGCCCTGGAGGAGCGCGGAGATCGCGAGCAATGCCGCGTTGCCGTCGCCTTCCTCGAGGATGTTGTAGTCTTCCGCGAAGCCCTTGAAGCCGGAGTTATCTATGCCGAACGCGGCGAAGATTTCCCTTTCGGCGGCCATCTTCGCCTTCAGCACGGTGGAATCCTGCTTGGTGACGAGGCGCTGCACGCGGTCATATTCCAGGTGGGTCACCAGGTTGATGTTCGCAGCGGTGCGTCCCTGCAGATTAGTCAGGGCACGAAGTTTAATCGTTGCGGCGCTGTTCTCGCCCGTCACCTCGTTGCGGTAGAAGCCGTCAGCCACCAGGTACGCGAACGTACTCTTGAGCTTGACTGTCTTGATGTCGAAGGTTCCGTCGGCACGCTCGATCTTGCCGCCGAAGGTCTTACCCGTCTGCTTGAGGGAGCGGCCGTTCTCCAGTTCGTATGCCGTAATGTCCGTACCGATGACGAACGGACCCTTCTGGCTAACGCCGCTAAGGTTCACGTTGTCCATAGGCCCGGTGCAGTCCTCGTACAGGGTCGCGTCGCATTCCGCGGGCTGTTCCACGTAGCCGGTGAGGTCCATCGTGAAGGTTTCGGAGCCGCACGCGATGGTCGCTGTCAAGGCGGTAGATTCCGTAATTTCACATCCGGTGCCGTTCGTACCGTTGGTACCATTCTTGCCGGGATCACCCGGATCACCTTTAGCGCCATCATCGCCTTTTGCGCCAGGAGCACCATCGTCACCCTTGTCGCCCTTATCACCCTTTGCGCCAGGTTCGCCGTCTTTACCGGCAACACCGGGTTCGCCCTTTTCGCCGTCGGCACCATCCTTGCCGTTCTTTACCGTACCGATGGATTCCCCGTTACAGAAAATCTCGAAGCCCGTGCCGTCCGAAAGGCTCGTGGACGTACACACGTTGTCGCCCACGCTAACCGTGTTCGCGCTCAGTGCCTGCCACTCGCTGCCGTCACAGCCAAGGAACTCGTGAGTTTCCTTGATGTAGGCTGTCTGCCCGGCAATGTCTTCGGTACATGCGGGCAGGTCATCGGTATTCTTTACCGCGCCTACGTTGGCGTTAATTTGTTCGGTTATGTCGTCACCACATGCCGCGAGGAGGAGAGCCGCGCTCGCGATGACAGGTTTGGCGAAGGATTTCATAGAGGACTCCTTTTATGCTATATAAGAAAAAAGTAATAAAAGGCTATGCATAAAAAAGGACCCCTTCAGGTAAAGGAGGTAACCTAAAGGGGTCAGGGAGTGTTTGGGTATCTATAAGATACCTATTTGCGGGGGGATTTGCATAATAAATCGGAGCATTCTTGTTTACACACGTGAACATGGAAAATGACGGAAAATGCCGTTTTTGAACGAAAATCGCCATTTTTAGGTGTGTACAGGGCGGTTACTGGCTGGTTACGGCGTATCTAGAAAAGAATTTTTGAGGAAATTTGGGCGTGGGCGGGCCGGACCCTGCCCCCGTCGGCTTTCTTGAAGGTGGCGATGAGCGAGAACTCCAGAAAGTCGTCGGTCAGGCGCGTTTCGCTCCGGATTTGGAGGTTTTCATGGGGGCGGGCATCGGGGGCGACTAGCGAGAGCCTGAACGTGTTCTTGTGCCTGTCGGGATTTTTCTCGGTGACGGATGCTCCGATTTCGAGCCGGGGACTGCTCCAGGTTTTTTCTGTACGGTCATGTTGCGTGCGCGCGCCGCCCGAAAGCGTTGTCGAGAGCGTATTGAATTCGTGCGTGGACAGTGCGGTACCCTGGAAAATAGTTTGTCTGCAATTATCGGAAGCCTCGCGGCAAGTTGCCTTTGCGTTGATGCGGATGGCGGGTGGCCCGCTGGAAATATCGAGCGCGAGCCTTCCTGATACGCTATCGGAGTGGAGCGGCGAGAGGAACCTTGCGCTTGCCGACACGCGGGTATCGAGAAAGCCTTTTGCGCGGTACGCGATGTTCTGTGTGGTCCAGAACCTGCGCTTTGCGATACTCGGGCTGAGCCGTGCGGGCTGGGGGTGGGTTTCGCCGTGTATGTAGCCGGTCGTTCGCCACGAGAGGGTGGAGGAGTCCTTGCCGTGCAGGCGGAAGTGTATGAGCGGGGCAGGCTCTCCGATTTGTTGCCAGTATGCGACTTGCCCGAAGGGGAAGGCTGCCTGCGCCATGATGGAATACGTGTCGGCGGTTTTCCACAGCGATGCGCCGGTAGTGAAAACTTTACTGTGGGTGTAGCTAGCGTGTGCCCGCAATGTCCCTGAGGTGTCGATGAGTCCGGCGAGCCCGAATGCGCCGAAGGTATATGCAATCGCAGTGCCCCAGAGCGTGTCGACGGGAATGGCGCTCTTGAGTTCCCGCGTGGAGATTTGCCCGAAGTGCGCCTCGCCCTGCTTGCCTTTGTACGTGAGCAGTTCCTGCGTGCCGAGCCGCAGCGTTGCCCTGTGGAAGTGGAACTGCAGTTCCTCGCGATGCGCCGTAACGCTGCCCGAGGAATCGAACCGCACTTTTGTTGCGAGGTGCCCGCTGTAGTGGCGGGATGGCTTTTGGGCCCGCGACTTGCCCGCGCGCATTCGACCCGTGCCTTTTTTACTTGCGAGCGCATCGCCCGCAGTCCTATCACCCACAAGTTCATCCTCCCCGAAAATTGCCTGCGACTCCGTTCCGCAGGGTTCGTTCGCGTAGATTTCTGCAAGCGCGCACACCTCCTGCATTTTGCCTTCATCAATAAGCGAGAGCATCTCGTTCGCCTCTTCCGCCTCGATGGTGCCGTCGTCCCACCATTCAAAGACCTGCGCCTCCGTGACATCCGCCGCCTGCACGGCAGTAAATGCGAGTGCAAATAGCCAGATGGCAAGTGCCGTCAGCAATTTTTTTGCAGGTTTCGCCCGCTTTTTTGCCTTGTCCATAGGATTCCTCTACCTATATAAACGGTTTCGTGCGAAAAATGAGCCAAAACGCCCCTTTTTTTCTAGGAGGTTTTTAAATTTGGGCTATGGCAAGCGATTCCTGGCATAAGAGCCCCAAGAAATGGTCCGGCCGCACCCCCGCTCGCGCGGGCAGTACCGCCGGCCGCGATTTCGTGCCGCACCTCAAGGCGCCGCGCACCGACTTTCCGCTGTTTAACGGGAAACGCGTGAAGCCCTCGATTGAGGGGCTCGATAAGTTGTTGCATTACTACGGCGTGGAACTCGAACCCGCGACGCTCGCGCAGTTCTGGGAGTTCCACCAATTGCTGCGTGCCAATAACGATGACCAGGACCTCACGCGCCTCAACGCATTCGAGACGATGGTGGAACGCCACTACGCCGACTGCACACTCATCAATGCGTACGTTCCCGAATGGCCCGCCCGCATGATCGATGTCGGGAGCGGCGCCGGATTCCCCGGAATTCCGCTCAAGCTCGTGAATCCGCATATCCGTCTCACGCTCTGCGAGCCGCGTCCGAACCGCATCAATTTCCTCAACATGGTCATCGAGAAGATGGGCCTTAAGGGTATTGACGTGTTCGGTCACAAGGTAACGAGCCGGAGCATGACTATCCCGGTCGACGGAGTCATTAGCCGCGCATTCGAATGGATGGAAAAGACCCTCCCGCGCCTCGCAAATTCACTCAAGGTGGGCGGCCGCGTCTACTTTATGAAGGGTCCGGGCGTTGCCGACGAGCTGAAGGTTTTCCACCCCGAAGATTTCGGCTACAAATTAGTCGCGAAGCATTTCTACACCATCCCGAACAGCACGCAGGACCGCGCGCTCGTTATCCTTGAGCGTGTAGAATAAAAAATGCCACCCGTTATAGGGTGACACAGGATTTTACTTTATATAGAATTTACTTTACGGCGATTCTCTGCACGAGATTCGCTGACCCGCTGCGCACGCGAACCATGTAGAGCCCGTCCGCAATGCCGTTCAGTTCAACGAAGCCCTTCTCGCACTTGGTGCTGAACACCGGGCGTCCCTGCATATCGAATACATCGACCTTCGCCGACAGCGTGCCTGCGATAAACAGCGTATGTCCGGCAATGTGCATGGTGACGCTGCCCAGGCCTGCAGACTGCGGAATTATTGGCAGTCCAATCGAGTCCTTTGTGGTTGTGTCGGTGACGGTCGTATCGGTCGTTGTCGTGTCGGTGGTCGTCGTATCCGTGGTGGCCGTGTCCTGTGGCGGCTCAAATGTCTGGAGCCTAACCAGGATGCTATCAAAAGCCGGTTTGGGTTGCAGGTTGTCGTCGTAGATAAGGCCTTTCTGCCTGTTCAGGCCGCTAAGCCAGCTCCACTTGTCGGATACGCCCCAGATCAGGTAGGTGTCTACGTTCGGTTCTTCGAGCACAATGTCCAGGTATTGACGGAAGGTCTGTCCCTGACGCTCGAGGTCGCTCTTGCTCACGTTGATGCCGCTCTTGAAGCCGATATCGAGCTCGGTGATTTTCAACTTGACATTAAGTTTGGCAAGTTCCCTGGCGAGGGAGCGGAGGCTGTCCGGAGAACCGATAAAGTGCTTGTCGGTGGTGGTGTCTTCTACGTGCGTCTGGGAACCCACGCAATGTATAGGAATGCCGTTTGCGACCCAGCGCTTCACCTGTTCCAGCAAGAAGCCCGCCTTGGCTTTCGGGTTGATGCCCTGTTCCAGGTTGTAGTCATTGTAGCAGAGTTCCGCATCCGGGTCTACGGCGTGCGTCCACACGAAGGCGGAGTCGATAAATTCCGGACCGATACCCTGGTACCAGACAGAATAGGAACGCCATTGGGGCTCGTTGTTGCTGATGGCTTCGTTCACCACGTCCCATTCGGCGACCTGGCCTTTCCAGTGCCCGACCACGTTCTCGATGTGGTTCTTGAGCACCTTGAGCAGTTTCTGTTTGTCGTTCTTGTAGTTGTTCACCCAGTTCGGCACCTGGCTGTGCCATGCAAGTGCGTGGCCACGGACGCGCATGCCGTTCTGCTGTGCGTACTTGACCATCTTGTCGCCATTGTTGTAGTTGAACCGGCCTTCGCTCGGTTCGGTGGCGTCGAACTTCATCTCGTTCTCGGCGACGACGATGTTGAACTGCGTCTTGTGAATTTGTTCATAATTACCCGGAAGCCCGCCGTTGAACCATTGCGAGTTCAATATGGCACCGATGTAGATGCCATTCTTTTCGGCTAGCGATCTGAGGGTTTCATCTGCGGCGAAGGAACTCGTGATGCCTACGCCGATTAGGGCCGCGCAAAGCGCAATGCCCGAGAAGGGAAATCTCGTTCTCATTATAACTCCTTTTATTTCCCTAATACAGGCACCCGTATATAAAATAATCAAAAAACGGGCGGGTAGGTGTAAATTAACCGAAACAAAAAGTTCCGATTTTTTAAGGGCGAAACTACGGATTTCCTGTAAATTTGCCGAATTTCGCGATTTCTTCGTTCAGGTCAAGCCCCGGGATGGACTTTTCCAGAGCCCTTGCCTGGGCAAGAATTTTCTCGGCGAAGGCGCGTGTGGCGGGTGAGCTCGGGTCTGTAATCCTGTGGTTTGCACCCTTCATGAACTTTTCTACCTGGGTGATATCCGCGCGGGTCTTTTCGCTGCAGTATGTCCCTGCCATGCGCTCGAAGATATATTCTTCCGCAGTTTTGGACAGGTGAACCATGTCGCTTTCGTAGAACCTGTAGTCGCGCAGTTCGTCCATCACGATCTCGTAACTCGGGAAGTAGCTGACCGGCAAGGTCCCTGAGCTAGCCGAAGGGACTGTGGTGACTTTGTTTATTACGTTGTTTACAGCGAGTTGCAACGTGGCCTTCGATAGTGTGTTGTTGTGCGCTCCGTCGGCCATGTGGCGCAGCGGCGATACGGTGAACACGATGTGCGCCTCGGGATTAATCCTGTGCAAGTCCTGCACGATATTTTCGAGTGCCTGTGCGGCCTCTTTTACGCTGATCATCCTGCGGTCAAAAAGCGCGGGGTCTTGCCGGTGGCAGTTTGCGACCGCGCGGCCGCGCGCATCTCCGTTGCCCGCGGAGGAAGAGTCCTTGAGGTAGTACACGAATGCGGTCCCGAGCGTAATGAACACGACATTTGCCTGCTGCAGGAATTCGCGTGCATTGCTTGCTGCGTCATTCAATTTCGCGATGCATTCCTCGCGCGTCGCGCCCGAGAGCGAACCGTGCGCATCCCAGCTGTACCAGGGCCCGCGGGCATCTTGAAAAACGTCGCCCTCCCCGAAAACCTTCCCGCTGGCAATCGCCTTAATCTGCCCGGCGATAGATACCGGGTTGTACACCGTACCGAACGGGTTCGCGAGCACGCCAAACTTGCGTGCAGCAAACTGTGCCGATATGTTGTCTGCAAAGCACGACCCGAAAAACGCGATGTGTTTCGTGTAGTCGATGCGGATGCTCGATGCGGGAATGTCGATTTTGGTGAAAAGTTCCATGCCGTAAATATAGGTAAAGGCGGGCGTTGAGAAAACAAACGTAATCTTGCATTATAGAAAAATGCATATTTTTTATGATTTTTTAAGTAATCGTTGAAATTTTAATAAAAACGCCATTTTTGTATTGCGGAATAAGTTGACTTTTTTGAAATGAAAGGTATATTTAGAACGTAACCCACCTTGAAGCAAGGAATCGGTTAGGAGGAAAAAATGAAAGACGTTTTTGAATATACGGGCTACCGCCAGTACATCGCGGACTTTTACGCCGAAAGGAAGGTGAAGTCTGCATTTACCTGGCGGGAGTTTGCAAGGATGGCGGGGTTCTCCTCGTCGGTCCACCTGAAATACGTGAGCGAGGGGCGTTTCAACCTGGGCGAAGAAGCCGTGGAGCGCGTGGCCAAGGCCATGGGGCTTGGCGGAAACCGGCTGGAATATTTCCGTGCGATGGTGGCGTTTGACCATGCCGTTACGGACAACATAAAGAAGGAAATCTTTGACAGGATGCTCTCTATTGCAAAACAGAGCAATGCCAAGGTAATCGAGGGCGACGCGTTCCGCTATTTCGACAGCTGGAAGAACCCGGTACTCCGCGAACTAGCTCCCGCCATGCCGGGAGCAAAGCCCTTGGCGCTGGCTCGTGCGTGTCGCCCCAAGATTAGTGCAGCTGAAGTCAGTGAATCGCTGAACTTCCTCGTCAAGGCGAATCTGCTCTCGAAAGATGCGGACGGCAATTATGTGCAGACAGACAAGTATGTGACGGCCGGGCCGATGGAAGCGGCGCCAGTCGCTATCCGCGGGCTGCACCGCCAGATGGGCGAAATCGCGCTTGAGGCTATCGAGGGCGTACCGCAAAGTGAACGTCATTTTTCGGGCGTGACCTTGGGTATCACGCGCAGCGCTTACGACGAGATTATCGCGGTGATTGATGATTGCCGCAGGAAAATTATTGAAATCGCTACACGGGATGATTCGACAGACGAGGTGTATCGCCTGAACATGCAGTTTTTCCCGATGACGAACAAACAGGGTTTAAAAAAATAGGGTAGGAGGAAATCATGAACTACGTAAAAATGTGCAGAAAGTTTGTCTGCAATATGGCGATGCCGTTCGCCATGATGTTCGCGGCGTTTACTGCAAGTGCGCTTGTGGGGTGCAGTGACGACAAGCCTGTCGCGGGCGGCGCTTCCGAGGAACCGAGCGGTCTGGCTTCGCTGGAAAACATTACCGTTGCCGGCCGCGCACTGAATCTGTCCGTGTCGGCGCAGTTGATGGGTAAGGGCGAAAATGAACATATGACGGTCTTTTCGGGGACCGCCTACGCTGAAGATGCCCAGGTTAAATTCTTTAGTATCGATACGGCTACATTTGAGATGTCTGAAGAGCCTTTTGCTCAGGTGAAATCGGGCAAGGAGGGAAATTTCGAAGTGAAGGGAATTTCTCCCGAGAGCCCGTACGCCGTTGTCGAGGTCTCTGGAAAGATTGCCGTTGATGCGAAGAACCCTTATGCCAGAAAGAGTTCTTTCGATTCTCCCGATAATTCGCTGGGCTGGACGACTTACCGAAACGTCGTAGATTTACGCGAAACAAAAGACGTGAAGGTCAATATCCTTACGACTCTTGCCGCGTCCCGCACCGTGGGTCTCGCGAAGTCGGGCATTACCTTTGCGGAGGCGAAAGTTCAGGCGGAAAAGGACGTGCTGCTTGCGCTCGGAATACGCGACTCGCTGGCTGCTTTTGACGAGGTGTCCTATTCCCAAAAATCAAGTTCCATTTTCCCCGTGTTTATCATGGCCAGCTACCTATTCAGCGGTTCTTCCGATGCGGTTGACCTCGCTGCGGCAGACATTGCCGAGAATGGAACCTGGAAAGCCCTTACTTATGAACGTAACTTGGATGCTAAGGGAACAGAACGCGATTTTCACCTGCTTCGCGAAATGGATTTCCTTGCCCTGCTGGGGCTTGGTTTGGGTGATATCCGTGTTGCGGAATTGGCCGAAAAGTATTTCTTCAATGTGATCGGAGTGATTCCCATGAGGAAGGGACTCTGCACCGACGACAGGGAGGGTGAGAAGAATGACTTTGGCTCTTTCAACGAATTTGTTTGTGAATCGGGTTATTGGGAGCTGCACGAAAAGGAGTCGGTTTACCAGAAAAAGTTCGGGACTATGACGGATGAGCGTGATGGAAAAACGTACAAGACGTTTACGGTTGAATATGATGGCGAATCTAGGACTTGGCTTGCAGAGAACCTGAACTACACTGTTGATAATTCGTGGTGCTATAACGATGATCAGGCCAACTGCGAAAAGTACGGGCGTTTGTATTCGACGTGGGCCGCTTTCGATATTCCCCGTGATACCCAGTATATTGCCGCGAGTTGGGCGAATGATTCCGCATGGTATTTTGAAGTTGAGGATGCAGAGGACTACGCGAATGCTTATGATACGGCATATGACCATCTGGTAGATGTCCTAGATTCAGTGGATGGTCAGGGTGTTTGTCCGGAAGGCTGGCGAATCCCGACTCCGGATGATTGGGGTCACCTGCTCAGCGCCATCTATGAGGTCGACAAGAATGCCAACATTCCCGCTGCCTTGAAATCAAAAACCTGGACAATGGGGATGGATGGGTTGGATGTCGTAGGGTTCAATATGCTGCCTTCTGGTTTTGCCGACAGGCGGATCATTCCGGACTGGTCTATTGCCGATGGCTACCTCGAAGAATTCTTCCCTGAGGATGGTTTTACGCGTACGAACGGATTCATGGATTATGATTTAGGAAATTCGGCTTGCTACTTACTTTATGGAAAGAATGGCGAAACGGTGATCAGGTCAACGAATGCTGTGTTCCAGGTTGGTGGATTGGTGCCTTGCATTGATGTTTCCAATGATGGCAAGATGAGGGTACTCCAAACTGAACCGGAATATGGCAACCCTGTCCGCTGCGTCAAGAACTAGTACCTAAAATCATAAAATTGGGGGGGGGGGGGGAGACCCCAAGGAGGAGAAAAAGGGGTAGGAGGAGGAGAAGACGGACTTCGGTCCGTCTTCTTTTTTTAGGGGATATATTGTGAAATTTATTGATTTTAGTAAATAATTGCTAAAATTGCCTAAATTTTTAAAAATAATTAAAAATTATATTGTAAAACTATTGACTTTTTGAAAATTGGAGGTTATATTTGTTTTTGTCGGGCATGGTTTATAGCCTGAGAGCGAAAAGATCGTGCCCGATTAGGAGGAAATATGAGAGGCGTTCTTGAATATACGGCGTATCGCCGGTACATCGCGGACTACTACGCCGACAGGAAGGTGAAATCCGCGTTTACCTGGCAGGAGTTTGCCAAGTTGGCGGGCTTTACGTCGCCGGTCTATCTTAAATATGTGAGCGAGGGGCGCTTTAACTTGAGTGACGAAGCTGCGGGCCGTGTCGCGCAGGCGATGGGCCTTGTGGATTTCGAGCAGGAATATTTCCGCGAGATGGTCAAGTTCGACCATGCCAAAACGGATGCCGGGAAAAAGGCGGCATTCGGGAACATGCTCGCCATTGCAGACGCGCACAAGGCGAAGGTCCTGGGGGGGGACTCCTTCCGGTTCTTCAGTGACTGGAAGAATCCGGTGATTCGCGAACTCGCTCCCGCCATGCCGGGGGCGAAGCCGCTCGCACTTGCGCATGCTTGCCGCCCGAAGGTGAGTGCCGCCGAGGTGAGCGAGGTGTTGAACTTTCTGGTCAAGGCAGACCTGCTCCAGAAAGATGAAACGGGAAATTACAAACAAACTCAAAAATCCGTGACGACGGGCCCGATGGGGGTGACTCCGGTTGCCGTCCGTGGGCTGCATCGCCAGATGGGTGAAATTGCGCTCGATACAATCGAGGGTGTGCCGCAGGAGAGGCGCAACTTTTCGGGCCTTACGCTCGGTGTCACGCGCGACGCCTACGAGGAGATTGTGCGGGAGATTGCCGAGTTCCGCAAGCGCGTCATTGCGATTGCGACCAGGGAAGACGCGACGGATGAGGTCTACCGCATGAACATCCAGTTCTTCCCAATGACGAACAAGAACGGGAATAAGAAGGGTTAGGAGGAGATACCATGAAGTGCTTTGGAATGAGCAGGAAGTTTATCTGCTGTGTGGCGATGCCGCTCGCCCTGATGTTCGCGGCGTGTTCCAACGACAAGTCGGTTGCGGGCGGTTCTGCCGAAGAGACGGGAATCGTGGCGTTGGAAAACATCACGGTCGCAGGTCGTGCGCTGACTCTGTATGTGTCTGCCCAGGTGGAAGAAGGTAGCGAAGGTAAGCTGCAGTCTGTTATTGCCGGGACAACCTTTGCGGAAGGGGCGCAGGTCAAGATCTATGGAGTCGATACCACGACTTTTGAAAAATCCGAGAATCCGTTCGTTCAGACAAAATCCGATGTGGATGGCCGTTTTGAAGTGAAGGATGTTACTGCGGAAAGCCCCTACGCATACGTTGAGGTTTCCGGGGACATCGCCTTTAATACTTATGACCCTTATAAGGGGTGGTATTATGGCAATAACGAAAGAGATACCTTGAGCCAGACCTGGACAACGTATAGCACGGTTATCGACTTGCGCAAGACAAAGGACGTGAAGGTCAACATCCTTACGACCTTGGCGTCGGACCGCGTGTTTAACCTTGCAAAATCGGGGCTTGCCTTTGCGGAGGCGAAGGATTCGGCCGAAAAGGATGTGCTGCATGCGTTCGGGATACGCGATTCCCTGGATGCATTTGACAAGGTGGACTATTCGCAGAAAACGAGTCCCATTTTCCCCGTGTTTATCATGGCGAGCTACATGTTTAACGGGTACCCCGCCGCGGTAGACCGTGCCGCCAAGGATATTGCTGCGGAAGGGGTGTGGAAATCGCTTTCCTATGAACGGTATTTCGATGGTAAGATGATGGAACTGAATTACCACCTGCTTCGTGACGCGGGATTCCTTGTGCAGTTAGGCCTGGATTCGAGCGATACCCGCATTGCGGAATTGGCGGAAAAGTATTTCTTCAATGTCGTAGGGAAAATCTATTATAGGAAGGGGGATTGTACGGACGCTAGCCAGGGTGAAGAGCTGAAGTATGGCGATTTCCATTTCCTTGTCTGCGATTCTGGCTATTGGACACTGCGTGAAAGGGAAATCCCCAAGACGCTCGGGACGATGACGGATGACCGTGATGGCAAGGTCTACAAGACGTTCAGCATAGAGGTCGAGGGAGAAACCTACACTTGGCTGGCGGAGAACTTGAATTACGCCGTTGATAATTCCTGGTGCTACGAGGACGACCCTGCCAATTGCGAAAAGTACGGACGCCTGTATTCAACGTGGGCCGCTTTCAATGTTCCCCGTGATACCCAGTATATTGCCAAGGTTAGGGCGCAGGATTCCGTATGGCAATTTGAAGGCGAGGATGCGGACGAATATTCGGAGGCCTACCAGGCGGCGCGTGCCCGTTTGATAGAAGTCCTGGATTCGGTGGACGGCCAGGGCGTCTGCCCGAATGGATGGCATGTTCCGGCAATCAGTGACTGGGAGAACTTGTTCAATGCTGTGCGTGAAATCGGTTATGTGTATGATGATGTTGAATCCTTCCAACTGCTTAAATCAAGGACCTGGACGGATGGCGTTGACGGAATGGATGTCGTCGGTTTCAATATGTTACCATCTGGTTTTGCTGACCGCGCGGAATATCCGGATTGGTTCTTGGAAGAAAACGAAAAAGAAGAACCTGAATATAGGGTCAAGACGGGTGACCATGACTTGGGCGAGTCCGCATGCTACGTAGTGTTGGGAAAGGGTGGAAAGTTCACTTTTAACTCGAAGGTGATTTCAATTGAATCAGATCAGCCTAGGGCGTGCTTTGGTGTTGTCTCGGGCGAAAGACTGGGACCTGACCATAACATTGGTATGGATATTGGTGCACCTGTTCGTTGCGTGAAGAACTGATATGCAGAGAATCTGTTAGGAGGAGAGAGGAAGGAGAACACAGAAGGAGAAAGGGGAAGGAGGAAAGAGGAGGAGAACAGGAAGGCGGGCTTATGCCCGCCTTCTTTGCATATTGCGACCGCTCGTTCGTCGTATAGGGTGTAAAAACTCCGGTTTCTCACTCGCTCTCCCCTACGGCGCCACGTTGATACGAGTCGCCTCCGGGTCACGGCGACTGCTTATTTGCGTGTTTGTGAAGTGTGTCACGCGCGGGTGCTGTTTTAGGGGCGAATCGCATTCCAAGTTGGAATAAAAATGGGGTCGCAAGCGGGAGAGCCCTATACTATATTGAATAGATTAGGGCTTGCTTATGAATAGAATCAAGTTTGTTGCGATTTTGTTTGTTTTGTTCCTCGTGCCGGGCGCCTTTGCGCAGGACGTGTTTATTGCCGTAGACCAGTTCGGGTACCGTCCCGATGCAAAGAAGGTCGCCGTGCTGCGTAGCCCCGAGTTGGGTTACGATGCGTCGCTCTCGTACACTCCGGGCAGCGTGATGGAAGTCGTGGATAGCGCGACTGCGCAGGTCGTGTTCTCCGGCGCACCGGTCGCGTTCCAGGAAGGTGCCGTCGATACCGCCTCGGGCGATAAAGTCTGGTGGTTCGATTTTTCCTCGGTGAAAACGCCGGGTACTTACTTTATTCGTGACAAGGCGGATAACTTGAAGCAGTCGTTCTACTTCCGCATCCGGGACGACATTTACAACGACATCTTGAAGGCCGCGATGCGCATGATGTTCTACCAGCGCGTAGGCATGGCGAAAGAAGAAAAGTATGCGGGCAAGGACTGGGCCGACGGAGTGAACCACGCGCAGGATAAGGTCGCCCGCCTGTTTACGGACAGCACGAATGCCGCGACGGAACGTGACGTGAGCGGCGGGTGGTTCGATGCGGGCGACTTCAACAAGTACACCATCTGGAACGGCAACTACATCGAGACGCTTCTGCGCGCCTACATGGACGTGCCGCGTGCATTTACCGACGACTACAACATTCCCGAATCGGGCAACGGGATTCCCGATGTCCTTGACGAGGTGAAGTGGGGGATGGATCACTTGCTCCGCATGCAGAATGAAGACGGCTCGGTGCTTTCGGTGGTCGACGAGGACCATGTATCGCCTCCTTCGGCGGCGACGGGCCGCAGTTACTACGGCGCGCCCAACGCGATGTCCGCCTACTCTGCAGCGAAGGCTTTTGCGCTTGGTTCCATTGTGGCGGGCAAGCGCGGGAACACCGAATACGCGGCGACGCTCAAGGATGCCGCCCAGCGTGCCTACAAGTGGGCCGAGGCTCACCCCGATTCCATGTTCTACAACAACAAGGCGGAATACGGCACCAAGGACCTTGCGGCAGGCCAGCAGGAAATCGATACTAGTTACACGACGGGTGCGCGTTTCGTGGTGAAGGTGGCGGCTGACTTCGCGATGTACGAACTCACCGGCGACGCGAATTACCTCAAGCGATTCTCGGCGACTCCCGATAGCCTGCCCCTGATGCGCCAGTACGGCAGCTGGGCGCTTGACCAGTACCGCGTGGCCCACAGCCTGCTCTACCTGCTTTACCTGGGCTACAAGGATGCGGACGCCGACGTGAAGAGCATTGTGCAGGAACGCTTCGTAACGCAGTTCAGGCAGAGCAAGTACTTTGTGAGCGGGCTGGAACATGACGGCTACCGCTCCTACATCCGCGACTACAACTGGGGTTCCAATTCGGCGAAGGCTTCGAGCGGGCTCCTGTTCGGCAAGATGGCGGCCTACGAAGGCGCAACCTCTGCGGAGGCGCTCACATGGCGCGATGCCGCGGAAGAATACCTGCACTACCTGCATGGCGTGAACCCGTTCGGCATGGTCTACCTCTCGAACATGGGTAGCTACGGCGCAAGCAAGAGCGTTACGAAATTCTATCACGGATGGTTCAAGGATGACAATCCCGCTCCGGGCTACGTGACGGGCGGCGCGAACTCCCGCTATGCGTGGGCGGACTGCTGCAAGCAATACGATGCCGACAACAACGCGAAGGGCTGCGGGAGCGCGAGCAACAACGCGCTCTGCTATGCGGTCTCGATTCCGGTCGGGGAACCGCACGCGAAGATGTATGCGAACATCAATGACGGCTGGCCCATCGATTCCTGGGAACTCACCGAGCCGAGTCTCGGGTACCAGACGGCGTATATCCGGCTGATTTCGCAGTTCGTGAAAGAGAAGGGCGTGGATATCGGCGAGAAGTTCGGGACGGGCGATTCTTCCGTTGTCGTGGAGTCTGTTGATGCTCCGGCACTGAACCTGAATGTAGCGCTCGCGGGCAATAGCCTTGAGACCGTAAGTTCTGGCGACATCCGCGAAATACGCCTGTTCGACGTGAATAACCGCGAAACCCTGCGCTGGAACGGCAGTGCCCGCCGTGTTTTGCTGGATATTTCTGCCCTGAAGCCGGGAGTATACGTAATTCGTGCCGTTTCGGGCCAAAAAACGTTGACAAGGCTGGTGGTGAAGAGGTAGGCGGACTGAATATATTGTATTTTTATATGACATGTTCCGCTTGTGAACGAAGGATTTTGTTATGAAACCAGGTAAGACCGAACTCCGCTTGAATGCTGAAATCGAAAAGCGCGGTGCCCTTTTTGCGGTGCTGCTCGACCCCGATACTTCGGACGAGGCCGCATTCGTGAAGGCGGGTGCGATGGCCGCGGAGAATGGTGCCGACCTCCTCTTGGTGGGCGGTTCGTACCTCGGTAACTTCACGCTCCCCAAGCAGGTGGCTGCCCTCAAGGCCAATGTGGATCTGCCCGTGGTCCTTTTCCCGGGTGGCGCCTCGCAGGTGGTTCCCGGTTTCGACGCGATGCTGTTCATGACCCTCGTGAGCGGTCGCAATCCGAACTACCTGATTGACGAGCAGGTGCGCGGTGGTGCGCTCGTGCGTGCGCTCAACATGGAAGCCATCCCGACGGCCTACCAGCTCATCAACAGCGGCAAGCGCACGACGGTGGAATACATCAGCGGTACCATGCCCGTGCCCGCGAACAAGCCCAAGCTCAGCATGGTGAACTCCATCGCGGCGGAACTCATGGGCATGCGTTACGTGTACCTGGAAGCAGGCAGTGGTGCCGAAGAGCCCGTGCCTGTGGAACACATTGCCTATACCCGCAAGGCCACTGAGATGACTATCATCACCGGCGGTGGAATCAAGGACCCGCAGACGGCCGCCATCCGCGTGGCCGCAGGCGCGAACATCATCGTGACCGGAACGCTGTGGGAAAAGGTCGAAGACCCGGCGCTTCTCAAGGAATTCGCCGCTGCGATCCATACCAAAGGTTAAAAAGTTTCGTAATACTTCGTTGCCCCCGACCTTACGTATTTATATACGCTACGGTCGGTAAGGCGCCTCGTCTTACTCGTTTTTGAACCTTTCAGAATAAAGAAGCCACGTCGCTTTGCGCCTGCTTCTGCTCGCTTTTACAAAACTTCGTAATACTTCGTTGCCCCTGACCTTATTTGTCATTTTTGGGGCTTCATTTGCGTCTTTTTTTATGCTGGGGCATATAAATTGAGCGAGTTTTTCGTTCTTATACGCCCATTTGTTATTTTGTACGTAATTTTTTGTGTCTGTTTGTCGTCTCAGTGCGTATAAATAAGACGTTTTATGGTGTTTTATATGCCCCGAAGGCATTCTATGCGTGGTATATTTGTTTAACTAGGCGAAAAGTGGCATATAAATAGCGGTGTTTTGCCAATTTTATATGCCCCAAGTGCTTTTTTTCTCCCTAGCGCGGGCTACTCAAACTCTACCCAGATTTTGTATATTCTATCTGTTATATGCAAATACACAAAATAACGGTTTCTCAAGCGGTCGAGCTTTTTAAAAAGAAGAATTTGTGGGCCAAAATAGCCCTTACTGTACTCTTCCTTTCGTATTTGTCTTTTTGTCGCGCATGTTTTAATCCAATTGCGGGGGAAGACTTTCCTATTTATGAGAATAATTATCCGGGGGATTTGTATGGCTTTCGGGCGAAAAATAAAGGCGCAAAGCAATGCGAGTTGGATGGCAAGAAAATTTTCCTAGAACGGGAGAATCAGAACGAATCCTTTTGGTATGACTTTTTCATTGATATCAATGCTCCCTTTGTTTGGCATCTCCAGTATCAGGACGATGATAATGTTAGGAAAAATATTTTGACATATCGGTCTGAACTCCGTGGAGGTATTGGGGCTGTTGTTCAAGGGACGGGTATCGGAATTGACGAACGGCAAGATTCTATCGTGATTTTTTATGATGCTGAACCACTAGATGGCTTTACAATTGAGCCTAGTCCGTTTAGCGATAAAATCGTGATTCAGAAAAGTGCTCCGAGCGATGGTCAGAAAAGGGGACCGGGCAAGGATGTCATATCAGCTCATTGCGCTATGGAGTGGGACAATTGATTAAGAAATTGATAGAAAAGCTCTTTACTTTGACTGCGTTTATTTCTGCAGTATGTTTGGCTGTTCATTATGCACCAACGTCCATGATTTTTGTAGGTAATCGTCTTGATTTTATTGCCGACACACCGCTTGTCTTAATTGCGTTTTTGCTTTCTTTAATGATGCTTGCCTCGGCTATTTTGTTATTACTTGATATGTTCTCGCAGAAATTCAAGGTTGTCCAAAGAAAGGCTTGGATGGTGTTTGCGGCGATTGGAACCGCTCCGATTTTGCCTTTCGCCTTGTTTGGATTAATTTGGTTCGTTATTTTTGCTTTTTATTATATAAATCAATTTTTTGAATTTATAGTCGGCTTGTTTTAGGTGTTAAAGCAGTGTCAATAGCCATTCTTCTATGAAATGGCTTTCGAGTTCGTGGGCGTATTCGTTCGGGTGCCAGTTGTGTTCGTGGACCCATTGCTGCCTAAGAATTTCCTTTTTCTCTTCGTCGGGAGTCGGGTTTCTGGAACTGGAACGCAACATTGTAATCCCGTTCACGCCGCCATCCAGGTCAAGGTAGGGCATGCCCCACCTGATAGCAACCTGTTCGGTCGCTTCGGGATAATCCTCGGTTTCGCAACCATTTGAAACAATGATGCCGATTTTTGCCTTCGGGTAGTTCTTCGTCAGGTAATCAAGCGCCACATTGAATGCGCCATAGAAGGAGGTCGGGTCCATGTCGTCGATGTTTCCGATGGGAATTCTGTTGTGCGAATCGTTGATTCCGTAGTAGATTGTAATGATGTCCGCATCCGAAAAGTCCGTCCTGTACATGATGCCGTTTTCCGGCTTGGTGAAACCGTAGGTGTCGTAATAGCAGATGGTGGTTCCGCCAGCCGCGATGTTTCGCACGTCGCAGCCTGTCCGGTTGCCAATCAGGTAAGAGTACACGGGAAGCTTTCCGGCATACTGCCCTTCCTTGATGGTGGGCTTCGGGTCGAGTCCTTCAAAATCGCCTGCGCTAAAGCTGTCTCCGACAACATACCAGACGACTCCATTCAGGCTCTTGCTACTGCTACTCACTACGGGTGATTCGCTGGAACTGCTCGATACATCGAGTTCACTGGAGCTGATTTCTACAAGTTTGCTTGAACTACTTTCGACAAGTTCGCTTGAACGGCTTGGCTCAATGGGCTCGACGGAACTGCTGGACGAGTTGTCTCCACACGAAGCCAGGCAGAAAAGGCCTATTGCCAAAGCAGCGATAGCACTATGTCTAGTAAAGTTCATTTTTTTACCTTGCAAACCCATTCTGAAGGGCACTGTGTATACATAAATGCAATTTTTTTGAAATGTTGTCAAGATAACCTTCTAAAAAAAAGAGTATATTAAAAGCATATACTCGAGGTGTTTATGGATAAGAGGTTTTTGATTGCGCTGGTGCTTGCCCTGTCGGTTGCACAGGCGTTCGGTGCCGTGTATTATGTAGCGACAGACGGTAAGGACAGCGATGCGGGTACGAAGGACAAACCTTTCGCAACGCTCAACAAGGCGAATACCGTTGTGGCCGCAGGCGATACCGTCTGGATTCGTGGCGGCGTGTACGAGTTGCGCGATACGGTCTTTTTCGCACGCTACAAGATGACGGCGGGCATCCTGCTGACAGCCAGTGGCGAGAGCGACGACAAGCGCATCCATTACCTCGCCTATCCCGGTGAACGTCCGATTCTTGACGGGGCGAACCTCCCGGTGGCGGAAGGAGAAGAACATAGTGACGGCACTCCCGAAGGGGCGATGTACACTTCTCCTATTGTGATTTCGGCGAAGTTCCTGCACCTGAAAGGTTTTGATGTCCGCAACACGCCCATGAAGCACAACTCGAATTCCGGCGTTTTCCTTTACGCGAGCAAACACATCTTCTTGGAAAACATTGACAGCCACCACAACGCGGGTCCGGGATTCTTCGCGAACGACGGCGCTGACGATGGCGGCGGACACATCTTCTTGAATTGCGATGCGCACGACAACTACGACCCCACGGGTTGGCAGGGCGACGGCGAAAATGCCGATGGCTTCGGCGCGCATTACCAGAAGCCTGGCCAGGGCGATACGACCAAGTTCATCGGATGCCGCGCTTGGTGGAACAGCGACGATGGTTTCGATTTCATCAACCAGGAATTTCCCGTTGTGCTGGAGAACTGCTACGCCATGGGTAACGGCTACAGTGATTACGGACGTGGCGACCCGAAAAACGGCAACGGTTACGGAATCAAGATGGGCCAAAGTACGTATGGCACTGGGCACCACATCATCAAGCAGTGTGTCGCCTGGAAAAATAAATCTTCGGGCTTTTACGCGAACTACACTAATGCCGGCAGCCAGTGGCTCAACAATACGTCTTACATGAATAAAGACCGCGCCTACAGCATGGCTTCGACGCTCTATGCCGAAGATGGCAAAACTCGCCTTGCCGAGGTGGCTCCGCTTACGGGCGACAATGCGCATGTGCTCAAGAATAACATTGCCTTCCCGAACAAGAATTCGCAAATCGGAACTTGCTGGGAAAAGATATCGAGCCAGAACATCGACCATTATGTGGATTGCCCCGCCGGCGAAAACAATACGTGGAACTTGAATCTGGACTTGACGGAAGATGACTTCATGAGTCTTGATGATCCGAGCATGATGGTGACCGGTGAAGACCTCTCGAAAATTGCGGGGATATTGGGTCCGCGTAATGCTGACGGAAGTTTGCCCTACGTGGATTTCCTGCGGCTCAAGAAAGGAAGCCGTGCCATTGACCAGGGCGAAGACCTCGGGTTCCCATTTGCGGGAGAGGCGCCCGATCTGGGGGCGTTTGAATACGGTATGCCCTCGAGCAGTTCTACCGCAGAATCCTCTTCTGGAACAAGTCGCATTGTGCCGCAAAAGACTCCGGGCAATTTGGCTCCTGCCCGCAAGGGCTACCGCGACCTCAAGGGCCGCCACTACGAGAAACTTACCCGCTATAGGGTAATGTTTTAGTGATTATGTCTAATTAGGCCGACAAAAGTGCTTCAAGAAATGAGTATTGTCCTGTTTTTTCGGCATATTCCAATTTGAGCAACTCAAAACGAGGTGGCACACGCTTTACCAATCCCTTTGATACGTCATTCTCCATGACTTTTTGTGGTTCCCCATAGCAAAGAATGATAGAGGGGTGTATTGTTTGTTTCATTTTTAGGTATCCCTTACGGAACACTTCATCATCGTCTTTTTGAAGACGATAGGTGCTAATGATTACAACGCAATCTTTTTCTACATTGCGAAATGCGACTTTATAACTGTTCTTGTTTGTCCAGACGATATTGTAAATGCATAGAATATCGTTTTGTTGACAAAATGAACAGAATTGTCGATTGCGCTTGATTGCGACAATATTTTCTTCTTCGTCTAATCCGGGATAGGTTGAAAAATCTAATCCGCAGACGGCATAGAATTCCTGAAGGATTTCGATCCGATGCTGATTTAAATCGGCGTAAAAGGCATTAAAATGCTTTTCCTCGGCATAAAAAAGCAGAATGTAATTCTTTCGTTCTTCGGGTGGAATTTTTGAAATTTCGTTTATTAGAACGAATCTCTTGCCATGAAGGCTTATCTTTTGCCGATAAATCCGGGGGTATTTTTGATTACGGAACAGTAATGCCCATTTCGCGATGAATGGAATTTCATTTTTCATCCTTTGCTCCGTCAAACAAATCCGTCTGCCATTTCTCAATTTTGCGTTTTACAGGCAAAACGCTTCTGGGAATATTATTTTCATCGCAGATGATTTCTGCGAGGGTCCGATTTCCAATTTTGTAGGAGTGTACGAGTGCTTCGAGATCGTTAAACTCTTCGCATCGTGAATCGTCAAGATAACTGTCGGAATTCTCGTCTTGCAGATGAATTCTTACTTTGCCTATGCCTGTAAAAGGATCGTCAAATTCAATTAGATACCATTTCTCCTCGTATTTGAATTCGATGCCTGTTGTGCATTCTTCAAAGAAATTTTCAACGGATTTGAAAGAAATCATTTTGCTTGACGTTCTACACCTTAAACTGCAAAATTTCTTCGGCTGTCAGCATGTCGATTTTTTTTCCGACACGCTCGGCGTATTTTCCCAATTCATAGATATTCAGCTTGCTTTTTGGCGGTTCCTTGTATGGATCAGGCGTAGCCATGTATTCTTCCATAGAATCCGCCAAAATGACGGCAGGCTTTCTAGTTCCACTCATAAGTATAGACCTCCAAAAGTTTTTGAGCTGAGGCTTTATCAATCATAAATTGATAAGGATGTTGAGCCCCTAAATAGGACGCTCCTAATATGTCAATATAGTGATTTAACAACTCTTTGTTAAGGGCAAAACCATGCACAAAGCCTTCATGTCCCCATAAAATTGACCGGTCCGCAGCAATTGCAAAAAGATGCCCACCAACACCACTATATTTCTGCACACCGAACCTGTATTTGTTGTTGTGCGGAGCGGTACACCCCCAATGCAGGTATGCCGCTTTCACGGAAATGTCGTTTTTAACGCCCACGAGTCCCTGAATTTCGTTGTTTTCCTTCAAGGCGAGCGCGAACACTTCGACACTATTGGGAACCTCAATCCAGTCAATTCCCCATCCGTTCTTTTCGTTGAATTTTTTCAGAAACGAACGGCTCTCAATCCTGAAAACCACGGTTTCCTTGATTTCTCCGGTTTCGGTATCCTTGAGGCAGGGTACGATTTCGTCAAGCCAAATGCCGACACCACCGTTTTTTGCATCGCTATACATTTTTTTTGCTCCTTTCCCCGCGGACACGCGTAAAACAGCGGGGCTTTTTATTGTTTTCTGCTTTTTTGAGCAGTATAAATATAAACTTTCCAGGGGTGGATGTCAAGAGATTTTTGAAAAAAACGCAATTTTTTTCCCATCTCGGTTTTCCTTGTCATCCTCGCGTAGGCGAGGATCCCTTTCACGCATATTTACTTATATTATCAGCATAAAGAGTTTTGTCTCTTGTTCTCAACCTGAAATCTGCAAACTTCATGTTTCCGGGAACAAGGCGAACGCTCACGCATGCATTGGCGTAAGCCAGTGCATCGCTATGCCCATGCCCAGATTCTGTCTGGGTTTTTGGTGCATTGTGCCCTTTATGGGGCGTGGGTCGTACGTTTATCGGAAACAGGCCCGCAGAGCCTCAGGTTGGTAAACGTTTCGACTCACGCCTTTTTCTATTGCATAAAAAGCGTGGATTGAACGTCAGGCAAGAGCATGCTGATGTTTAACCTTTTACCGGTATGGCTGCATGTCCACGCTTAACGAACTGATTGAACAGGTTGAAAACCCGGAACTCAAGGCGAGAATCCGAACCGAGGTCGCCCGACTTAGCAAGCAGAAAAAATTTGGACTCGTGTTTGAGGAGCACCTACCGGAATGCACTCCGCTTTATGAGATTCCCGTGAAGAAGGGTGCGACTGTTGCACTTAAAGCGGGCAAGGCGAATGAGACTTACACGGTTCTCTGCGTCGATGATGGCAAGGCAACGTGCGAACGGCAGGACAATCATGAGCACGCACAGTTTTCGGTAGAGGACTTGGTGTGCGTGGCGAAGTTCGGCGAAGCGATTTACCCTTATCTTAAGCCGATTGATTCCGTTTGCAATGCATCGGATTCATCCCTTTGGCATGCGCTTATCGAAGCGGACAATTATCATGCGTTACAACTGCTGGTTTACCTGTATGGTGGCATGGTGGACTGCATTTACATTGATCCGCCGTACAATACCGGAGCAAAGGACTGGAAATACAACAACGATTACGTGGATGGCAACGACAGCTACAGGCATAGCAAGTGGCTTTCCATGATGCAGAAACGCCTGAAAATCGCAAAGCAGTTGCTGAACCCGAAAGACTCCGTCCTAATAGTGACGATTGATGAAAAGGAATACTTACACCTAGGCTGCTTATTGGAGGAAATGTTTCCAGAGGCGAATATACAGATGATTAGTTCTTGTATTATGCCAGGCGGTGTGTCCAGGGGAAACGAGTTTGCGCGGTCGGATGAATACATCTTTTTTATAAAAATCGGAACTGCATCTCCTGTTCCATTGCAATTAAATGAAGAATGGCTTGGTGGCGTAAAAAATACATCAAGGGCAAAAGTTCACTGGGAAGGTCTATTGCGGACTGGTACAAATAATATGCGGTCTGATAGACCAAATTTGTTTTATCCCATATTTGTATCAAAAGATGGAAAAAAATTCTTGGGCGTTGGAGATTCCTTAAGAATAACAGTTGATAGAAAAACATATCAAGCTCCTGATGGTGCAATTGCAATATGGCCTATTCATTCTGATGGGACAGAAGGCTGCTGGAGAATTGGACGTGAGACGCTTCTTGAACTTCAAAAAAATCATGTTGTCAGATTGGGTGGATTCACTTCAAGAGGAATGGCAATTAACTATCTGAAACAAGGGGAGTATGCTAAAGTTTTAAATGGTACTTATAAGATAAATGGAGTGAATGAAGATAATTCGTATGAGTTAGATGACTCCAATTATAAACCTTCATTTATACCTTCAACACAATGGACTATTTCGTCGCATGATGCAAGTAGGCATGGTAGTGGAGTTATTAGAAAAATATTTGGTGATAAGGTTTTCTCTTTTCCTAAATCTCTTTACGCAGTCCACGATACAATTCGTTTCTTTGTCGCCAATAAACCAAATGCCTTAATTGTTGACTTTTTCGCAGGCTCTGGCACAACGCTCCATGCCGTCAATCTGCTCAATGCTGAAGATGGTGGAAATCGCCGCTGCATTATGGTCACCAACAACGAGGTCTCTGCTGACGAATCCAAGGAATTTCTCGCAAAAGGAATACATCCCGGTGATGACGAGTGGAATGCAAAAGGCATCGCACGTTACGTTACTTGGCCACGCACCGTTTGCTCCATCGAAGGTCACGATGTGAATGGTAAACCGCTCCAGGGAAAGTATCTTGGTTCCGATCTTGAAATGTCCGCCGGTTTCAAGGCGAATGCTGCTTTCTTCCATTTGGGTTTCTTGGACAAGAATGCGGTGGCGATTGGTAGGCAGTTCAAGGAATTGCTTCCGCTATTGTGGATGAAGGCGGGTGCCATCGGCCCATGCCCCAAACTTCCCATGAACAAGCCCTTGCCGGAATACATTATTCTCCCCGAAAATAGGTTTGCCGTTCTAATTGACGAAAATGCGTTCCATCCGTTCTCCAAGGAACTTGCAAAAGCGCCCGAAATTGACGTTGCCTACATAGTCACCGATTCTGAACGCGGATATCGGCAGATGATTTCCAAATTGAACATTGAAACTACCTTCCAGCTCTATCGCGACTATCTGGATAACTTCCGCATCAACAAGGTTCGTTAATTATGAAAGTAGAACTTTTCTCATTCCAGAAAGAAGCTGTTGAAAACCTGCGCATGAGGGTCTATGAATCTCAAGGCGCATTTCGCCGTACGCATGTTCCGCAGGTTATCTCGTTTACCGCTCCAACCGGGGCCGGTAAGACTATTGTCATGGCATCGCTTATCGAAGAAATCTTCAATGGTGATGAATCTCACGCCGACGAACGTGATGCCGTATTCGTGTGGCTATCCGATTCTCCGGAACTGAATCTGCAATCCAAGGCAAAAATCGACCTCAAGGCAGACCGGATTAGGCTTGGCCAGTGTGTTGTGATTGAAGACGAATCTTTTGATAGGGAAGAACTGGAAGACGGCCATGTGTATTTCTTGAATACGCAGAAATTGGGCAAGTCTTCCAATTTGACCAAGCATTCTGACGGCAGGCAATACACTATTTGGGAAACGCTTCAGAATACCGTTGTGAACAAGCCCGACCGCCTATATTTTATTATTGACGAGGCGCATCGCGGTGCTTCCGGGAATGCTGCCGCAACAGCAACTACAATCATGCAGAAGTTCATCAAGGGTAGTCCCGAAAATGGGCTTTCTTCAATGCCGATTGTTATTGGCATGTCTGCAACACCGGAGCGGTTCAATGCCCTTGTCAAGGGGTACACAAATTCGTCTATCCATAATGTAGTCGTAACGCCCGATGATGTTCGTAAGTCAGGTTTGCTGAAGGATCGGATTATCATCACGCATCCGGAAGACGACAAGGTAACCAACGAGATGAGCATCTTGCAGGCTGCCGTTGACGAATGGCAGCACAAGTGTGCCCACTGGCACCAGTATCTTGTGGAACAGCATTATACTGTCTTTAATCCGGTTCTTGTTATACAGGTTTTGGATGGGACCGCAGGCAAGGTTTCCGAGACTCCGCTGGAAGATTATCTTCGCAAAATCGAGGATCGCGTCGGCCGCACATTCGATGCCGGCGAAGTGGTGCAGACATTTGATACCAAATCTGCAATCGATGTTGGCGGATACCAGATGCAGTACATAGAACCGTCAAGAATTGCGGAGACAAAGAATATCAAGGTTGTATTCTTTAAGCAGAATTTGAGCACAGGTTGGGACTGTCCCCGTGCAGAAACCATGATGTCTGTCCGCCGTGCAAAAGATTCTACGCATATCGCGCAGTTGCTTGGCCGTATGGTTCGTACACCCACCCAACAGCGGATTCAGGTGGATGATTCGTTGAATGATGTCCATTTGTATTTGCCGTATTTTGATTCTGAAACGGTCAAGGCGATTGTAAAGGATTTGCAGGACCGTGAAGGCGGTGAACTCCCTACCGAAATTGAATCTGAAAGATTCGATGACGGCCCTGCACAAATACTGCAAATCAAGCCCAAACGTATTGTGCAGAAACCTGTGGTAATACCTGTTGTAATTGAAGAAAAATCTTCTCCGAAACAGCCTGCTGCTCCGGAAGTAAAAATGCCTGTACAGGAAACATCTGTAAAGGAGTCAACCGCTGAATATAATGCTGCAAAAGATGCCGCTGCAAAGAATGCTCCTAAAGAGGCAACTAGTAAAAAAGAAGAATCAGTCTTTGTTCCGGTTGAAGAGGAGGTTGTTTTAGAAGATGGCATAGATCGCGAGTCTGTAGTCAAGTTTATTAACGATTCAGAGTTTGATACTTTCGACGTACGTTCCGTCCGCATCAGTAAAAATCATGTTTCGTCACTGTTTGCCTTGGTTCAGGTTCTGGTAATGACGGATATATGGCGTGATGGGTTGCGGACAGTCAAAACGGAAATTGTGGACTTGATTCGTGATTATGCCGATGGACTCCGCAAGTCCGGGAAATATGAACAACTTTCCAAGGACATCACCGAATTCAAGTTGTCGTCTGAAATATTCGACGTGTATGGAATTTCCATTCAAGACGAAGTTCAAGGCTCAATTGCGACAGCGCAGTCTGATATAGATCGAATCTTTAAACTTGCTGATAAAAAACTAGGTGAAACAGGAATCGGAAACTTCTATATCACCAGTTCGTCCAAGACAGATGCCGATTGGGAAAATCCGGAATTCAAGGTGGATGTCATCTTGTTTGCGGCCGACAGCGAATGCTTGCGAAAGTTGGATGACTACGCGTCCAAGCGATTCAATGAAATTGATGATGCTTATCGCCGTAAGGTGAACTTGCTCAAGGGCGCTGATGAAAAATTCAAGAAAGAATACAATGACATCGTTAGTAATTCTGCCGAGGTCACCAAGCATGTATTCGGTTTGCCGGAAACGATTATGGGTACAGACCGTGATGGCGAAAAGTTTGAAAAGCATCTTTTCGTCGATAATCATGGTTTTGCAAAATTTAAACTGAATAATTGGGAAAAGAAAACTCTTGCTGAGGAATTTGCTCGCGAAGATTTTGTTACATGGTATAGAAATCCTCCTCGGAAATCGTTCTCGCTCGCAATTCCGTATGAAAAGGATAATCAGATAAAGGCGATGTATCCGGACTTTATTGTCGTGCGCAAGGATGGTGATTCTTACGTGGCGGATATGTTGGAACCGCACAACCCTGAATTGGGCGATAATCTAGGCAAGGCGAAGGCGTTTGCAAAGTACGCCGAAGAATGCGCCTTGTTCGGGAGAATCCAGCTCATTCGCGTGAACGGAGAACATGTAAAGCGACTGGAATTTACCAAGCGCGATATTCGCGAAAGGGTTATGCTTTGCAATAATCTTGAAGACCTAAACCGAGTCTTCAGTGATTGCGCCGTAGAAGAGTGAGTCTGAATAACTTCTTCACCGATTTCCAAAAGACGTTGTACGTGGAGTAGTTTTTGACTTTGTAAAATTTTCTTCCCCCTCTGGCGCAAGCGCCAAATGCTAGGCTCGGTCATATCCATGCAAGCATGGCTGCGACACTCGCCTTACGCATTGGTGCCACATCTGGCGATATTAGGTACATTACTGCCCGACGCGTTTTTCTGTTTTTAATGGAAAAATGCGTCTTTTTTTATTCTGGGGTTGACGCGCCCGCATGGAGGCTCAAAATACCCATTATGGAAGAAAATATTGACAACTTGTCAAAAATTGAGTATATTAAAGAAAGATACACGGTAAGAATAATTCACAAGGCTTTGAAGAACCTTGAAAAAATGCCCATGCCGCAACAGGAAAAGTTTTTTCGCTTGAAGACGGCGTTGGAAACAGGTGGTCCAGAACAGCCTTCGTTTATGAATTATTCCAAACTCGGTGTGGACATGTACCATTGCCATTTGTCGAGGAAATGGGTTGCATGCTGGAAAAACGAATCGGGAACTTTAACCATAGAGGTCTACTATGTTGGCAGTCGTGAAAGCGCCCCCTACGCACGGCACTAAGAAGCCGGTTTCCTTCAAGATTGAAGGCGAGCAGATACCCGATTTCGTTTTGGGTATGCTCAAGTACATGTTCCCGAAATGTGTCAAGGTTTATGATGCCCCGGTCAAGAGGCGTCATGGTGTGGACGAGGAGTCGGTTGCACTCGAAAGCACTGATTGGTACAGGAGAATGTCTGCGGAGATGACTCCGGGCAAGGCAATCCGTGCCGACCGTGGGCTCCGTGGATGGACGCAGAATGTCCTTGCGCAAAAGCTCGGCATCTCCATACAGAACCTTTCCGCGATGGAACACGATCGCCGCCCTGTATCCAAGAAAATGGCCACGAAGCTGTCCCAGGTTTTCGGTGTTCCGCCCGAAACGTATTTCAGGTTCTGATTTATAGAAAAGTTAAGATTCCCTAATTACCCCCATTTTCCCTGCCTTTTTCGCCCGTTTCCTATGGAGCGGGCGATTTTTGCGCCCATAATTGTGTATTTTTCATAGAAAATCAGTCACACCGCAAGGTGTGGTTTTTGAGGTATATATGCAGAAGCTAGTTATAGTGACTTTCGTGCTCCGTGCACTGGGTTTTGTGCTCGTGATTTTGAGTCTGTTCGGGCACGAGGTGATTCTGAACGTGTTCCCCGGTCTCGAGGGTACGTCCATCAACCCGATTTTCTATTCGGGTATTGCAGTGTATTTTGTTGGCGCGGTCATCTATTTCTTTGTGAACAAGAAGCGTCGTGCCGACCGCCGTCGTGAAGAGATTGCGGAAGCCGAACAGCGAGCCTTCCAGAGTTCCGTCAAGGAACAGGACGGCAACCAGGACGCATAGGTGAGTTATGAGTGATTTGATGATTCAGATTGAACATTTGCACAAGACGTACAGGAGCGGCTTCTTGATGAAGCCGAAGCTTGCGCTCAAGGACGTGAGTTTCAGCGTGGAGCCGGGCCAGGTGTACGGGTTTATCGGCCCGAACGGTGCGGGCAAGTCCACGACCATCAAGGTGCTTACGGGACTTTTGAATTTTGATTCGGGTAAGGTGCTGGTGAACGGCATCAGCCCGCGCGACGTGAAGAGCCGCCGCTACATCGGCTACTCTCCGGAACAGCCGTACTTTTACGATTACCTCACGGGGCGCGAGCTCCTGCGCTTCTATGGCAAGCTGGTGGGGCTTGACGGTGCGGAACTGGACAAGCGCATTACCTGGGCGCTAGAACTCTTGCACGCGAACAAGGACTGGATTGACCGCCGCCTGCGTTCGTACTCCAAGGGCATGATGCAGCGCGTTGGCATTGCGCAGGCGATTCTTGGCAAGCCGAAACTCCTGATTCTTGACGAGCCGATGAGCGGGCTTGACCCGATGGGCCGCCGCGATGTGCGCGAGGCTATCCAGCAGCTGAACCGCGACGGCGTGACTATCTTCTATTCTAGCCACCTGCTGAGCGATGTGGAAAGCATTAGCCACAAGGTCGCGATGATTGTGGATGGCAAGATTGTGCGCGAGGGTACGGTCGACGAGATTACCGAGTCGTGCGGTGTGGAATACCACGTGCGTACGCGCAAGGCGATTCTCGAGAGCGATCTGCCGCAGGGAGTTGCGCTTACGGGCCACCCGGAAGAATTCGTGTGTGAGGACGACGCTGCCCGCGACCGCCTGCTGGGCTACTGCCTTGCAAACGGGATTGCGGTCGAGAAGATGGACCACAAGCGTCCGAGCCTCGAGGACATTTTGACGGAGGAGATTGCACGTGCAGACGCTTAAGTATATTGCGATTATCGCCCACAACACATTCCGCGAATCTATCCGCGACAAGATCCTCTACAACATCGTGTTCCTCGCGATTGCGCTCACCCTGTTCAGCATCGTGCTTGGCGAATGGTCGGTGTTTGACCGTGCCTACGTGATCAAGTCCACTACGCTTTCGGTGATGAGCCTCTCGGGCCTCCTGATTTCCATCTTCGTGGGCATTAGCCTGGTGCAGAAGGAAATCCAGCGGCGCACGGTGCTCACGCTCCTGTCTAAGCCGATTAGCCGCGTGACGTTTATCGTGGGCAAGTACTTTGGCCTCCTTGCCGTGGTGGCGGTACACCTCACGCTCTTGACGGTCATCTACTACCTGATGCTTTTCGTGATGAACGCGGAACCGACGGCGAGCCTGCTCCTGGCCATATACCTCATCTTCTGCGAGATGGCGGTGGTGATTGCGGTGGCGCTTTTGTTCAGCAGCTTTAGCAGCACGATTCTCTCGGCGCTCTTTACGCTGGGCGTGTACTTTGCGGGCCACCTGAGCAACGAACTGTTGGAGCAGGTGAGGTTTGCAAGCCGCATGGGCGAGATGGGCGATGCCTCTACGGCATTGTTCGAGAAGGCCGCGGTGGTGATACACGCGATTTTCCCGGGGCTCTACCGCTACAACGTGACGAACTACGTTGTGCACGGGCTTGCGCTCCCGGATATGTATTTGTTCTGGAACACCGTCTATGCACTCGGTTACGTGGGAGTATTCCTCGCGATTGCAAGCTGGTGGTTTAGCCGGAGGGATTTCCTATGAGAAACCAGTATATGGCGAAGGTCCTCGTCCACAACAAGGTGGTGACGCAGGACCAGATAGATGCACATTTGGCCGAGGCGAACGACGAGGTCGATATTGGCCAGGTCTTGGTGAAGGCTGGGCTTTTGCAGCAGGCGATGTACGAGAAGGTGCTTGCCTTCGTGAAGAACCTGGAGGCGAAGAATGCTGCGGCCGCTCCCGCGAAGCCTGCTCCCGCCGCTCCGGCGGCAGCTCCGGTACAAAGTGCGGCACCCGCTCCGAAGCCTGCCCCTGCGGTAAAGCCCCAGGCGTCTGCGCCTGTTGCGCCAGAAGAGCCTGCGCTGCAGATTGAGGGCAACAACATCTACGGCGAGTCATCTTCGTCCAATATGGTGGTGGAGAAGGTTTCTGGCCTGGAATCCACGAGCATTTCGAGCATCGGCATCTCTACGGAAGGCGAGTCTGACGATGAATCCGCGAATGGCGAACTGCCTTCGCGATTCGCGGTGGTTTCGGGCGAAGGGTCCGAGGTCATGGCTCCCGAGAACCTGCTTGTGACGATGAGCCTGAAGAAGATGATTGCGTATGCCCGCAAGTTCAACGCGACGGATATCTACCTGTTTGCCGGTCGCGAGGTGATGATGCGCCAGTCCGGGTCGATATTCCCGGTGACCGAGCAGACACTCGACCGCACCCGCGTGGCAGACTTGCTGGCTGAGGCGTCCGAAGGTTTCGCCGACGGCTACAAGGTTGTCGCAGGCAAGAACTTCAGCAAGACATTCGGGCTCCCGGGTGTCGGGCGCGCACGTATTTCCGTCATCTGGAACGACGTGAACCCGAGTATCTCCATTCGCGTTATCCAGAGCGAGTCTATTTCTTTTGAGAACCTCTTCTTGCCGCCGTTCTGCCAGTCGTTTGCAGAACTGCAGAGCGGTCTCGTGCTGATTGCGGGCCCGTCGGCGAGCGGGCGTTCTACCACGTTGACCACGTTTATCGAGACTGTTGCCGCAAATCGCCCGTGCTATATTCACACGGTGGAACGGCCCATCGAACGCCTGCTCAAGAACCCGAACGGGGCGCTTGCCCAGAAAGAAGTCGGGCTCCATGTGAAGAGCGGCATTGCTGGCATCGAACTTGCCATGCGCGACGGCGCCGACGTGATATGTTTCGATCACCTGCAGTCTATGGAAGAGTTGAACCTGCTGCTGCAGGCATCGAATGCGGGCGCGCTCGTGTTTGCCGTTACTGGCGGTAACAACATTCATGCACTGCTCTCGAAGTTGCTGGTCGAGGTTCCGGAATCGAGCCGTGCCGCGTTTGCGTGCACGCTTGCCGACCAGCTGAAGGGCGTGATTGTGCAGCATCTGATTCCCGTGGTGCAGAACCAGGGCCTGGTGCTTGCCTGCGAGGCGATGCGCGTTACCTCTACGGTTGCGAACATGATTCGCCGCTGCGACCTGTCGCAGTTGGTTGCCGCAATCAGCAGCCAGAAGGACCAGGGCATTACTTTGGACGATTCCCTGCAGAAGTGTGTGGAATCCGGTTATATCGATGGTGCGGAAGCCTGGAAGCGTGCGTACGATAGCCGCCGCTTTGCTGCGTACAGGCCGGCATAAGGAGGTTTCGGATGGCTACAGAAATTGAATCCCTCTTGGAATATGTGGTAAATGTAGGTGGTAGCGAACTCATCGTTACCGAGGGCGCCCCTTCCGCGGTGCGCCTTGCCGGTCGCGTGTGTGCCGTTCCCGATGCCCCTGCAATCGAGTTCGGGACCCTGCGTGAATTCCTCGGTTCCATGGAAGGCGACGAAGGCTCCATGATATGCGGCCCGTGGGCTGGTGTCAAGTGGCGCGTGCGGTTCTTCCGTGAGGCTCTCGGGAATGCCGCCGTTTTCCGCCCGCTGATGGATGAATGCCCGGACTTTGCTTCGCTCGGTGCCCCTGCCTCCGTGCTTGGTCTTGTGGGCCGCAGTTCCGGCCTGATTGTCTTTGCGGGTCCCGCGTGCTCCGGCAAGACTACTTCGGCAACTTCATTTATCAGCACGCTATGTTGTTCTAAGGTGCTTCGCGTGAGCCTGCTGAACGGGTCCGAAGAAATCCCGGTGAAGACTGGCGAGAGCCTTGTGCTCAAGGATTCCGTGGGTTCCGTGAACGAACGCATTGGACATGCCCTGCGCAGCGGTTGTGACTTGTTCTGGCTGGGCGATTTCGCGGGTGAGAACGTCATCTCCATGCTCCGTGCCGCAGAGGCGGGCGCATTGGTGGTGTGTTGCGTGACTGCGGGTAATTCGGCGGGCGTGCTCGATACATTGCTTGCGTCGGTACCGAATGCCGAACGTGACCTGTGCCGTGCCATGCTTGCTGACCAGCTGAAGGCCGTGGTGGTGCAGCGCTTGTTGCCGGGTGCTACCGAAGGCAGTGGCGCCGTCCCCTCGTGGGAAGTCATGCTCAATACGCAGAATGTGGCGACGCTTATCCGCAGTGGCGAATTCTTCAAGTTGCCTTCCATCATTGCGGCATCGCCTGCAGAAGGCATGCTCCTTATGGACGATTGCCTTGCGGAACTTGTGAAGTCTGGCTATGTAGCACGTGAAGACGCGGAGAGGTATGTTTCTAACCCGGCAAGGCTCGGCTAGGCACGCTTTTGCGTTTGCCTGCGCTGCCACTTTGGCGGCGTTTTCGCTGTTGCCTGCGCAGCAGATCGACGCGCTTGCGGCGGAACTTCCTGTCGCAACACCTGCTCCTGCTGCATCCGATTCAACGAAGCAGTCCCCTGCAGCGCCCGATTCGGCGGCGCTTTCCTTGCCTGCGACAACTTCAGCGACATCTCCTGATTCCGTGTCGGCTGCAAATTCTTCGCCTGCGGAACTTCCGCTCACGCCTTCCGCGCTCGATTCCGCGGTGGCCTCGGTTGCACTCCCGGCAAATGCGAAGTCGGTCTTGTATCTGGGCGGTGGCGATAATTCCCCGTGGTTCCATTTGGGCGTGCTCTATGCGATAGAGGCGTACTCTGTGCCGGTCGATTCCGTCGTAGGTACTTCCTGGGGCGCATTGGTGGGTGCGCTCTGGGCGAAAGGTGTATCTCCCGATAACATCCAGCGCTTACTTCTCGACCCCGACATGGCCCCGATTTTCAATGCACCCGAGAATGGCCTGAATCAGGAGGGCTCGCACCAGAATGCATCGCGCTCGAACATTCCTGTTTCCGAGAAGGGCGTGCCGAGCCTTCGCGAGCGCTTCTCCATCCACCTGGATTCTTCGGGAAGACTTCACCGTCAGTTGAAGCCGCTCTCGCCGGATTCCTCTGCAATTGAATCCGCGCTGGCCCGCCTCCGCCTGCAGGAATCCGTACTCCGTCACCGGGAAGGCTTCCGCATACCGTTCGCTACCCTCGGGTGCGACGGCGTTACGGGCAATTCCTACGAAAGCATATTTGCAAGCCTTCCCGTAAGGGGCAACGACAAGTCCGGGGAATATTGCCCGTACCTGGCGCTCCCTCTGGAGGATTCCCCGAACGAGGTCGCGATTATCGCTGTCGCCGACCCGATCCGCGGTACATCGGGTGGCCCTGCGTGGCATCGCGTCATCCGGGAATCGGCCCTCAGGAATCTCGGTTCCCAGCCGGGCGTAATCGTGCGTGCGCATTCCCTGCAGGATTCCTCGCACAATGGCTGGATTCAGGCAGGGTTCTCCGCGCTGGAATCAAAGCTCACGCAGATGTCTGCCCTCGGGAGCCGCAAGGCGGACTATGCGACAGGCCGGACCGCCTCGGTTCCGTGGTTCAAGTTCAAGCCGGTCTACGATAGCCTCCCTCCCGAAACGCACGGTCCGGTGAAGTCGTACTGGAACGCTTCCGATACCGGTATTGTCGCTCCCCGCAATTTTGCCTACGGCGTATCGCGCTTCCCCTCGTTTGATTCGGTTTCGTTCGACATGCTCCCCGATGGCGACATGCTCGTGGGCTCGAAGGTTCAGCCCACGTTCGATGTGGCGGTGGGTGGCTTCGGGTCTAATGCGATTGGCCCGAATGCGTATGCGGAACTTTCGTTCTACTATGTGGACCAGATGCAGATAGAACTCTCGCTTGCAGGTTTTTACGGCGGGCGTTCCTACGGCTTTTCGCCGAGTCTCAAGGTGGAACGCCTCTGGAGCAAGGACTGGGGGCTGAGTGTCCGCTACGACTGGAACCGCATGCATCCATTCGAGTCGTTTGTCGAGGACCAGCTGGCATACAAGCGCGTCTATGCCGAAGACAAGAGCGATATCTTCGCGTCGCTCTACTACAGGTTCGACCCGCACCAGTCCGTTTCTGCGAACTTTTTGTTTGCTGATAGGTCGGTGGAACTCGAGAGCAAGATTTACGGTGACGAGCCGTACAACTACTATCCGGCGTCGCAGAAGGTCCGCTACTCGTTCGAGATGGGCGATACGGCGACCTGGTTCTCGCTCGGTGGCCTTTCCGCACATGCCGAGTTCGGGCTCACCTCCGTCGGGTACGATTTCGGTTTCGACGAGCACGTTCCCTCGTTCTATACCTTCTATGCCGATGCGGCCTACTCTGCGTCGCTCCGCCCGTTTGTGACCCTCGGTGCCTTTGCCGCATTCGCGATGAACAAGTACCACAAGGATGGCTACGGCTATGTTTATCCGGAATCGTTCGAGATTTCCGCACTCGATAACTGCATCCGCCCGCGTATCGCTGCGACTCCGTGGAGCACGGAATGGCTGAACCCGGACTTGGCTTCGCACCACTACGGGCTTGTGCGCCTGAATGCCGGGCTCCACTACAAGGGTCTAGGTGCCTGGGTATATGCTGCCTACGTGCGTGATTTCGAGGAAAACCCGACGGCGAGCCTCGGCAATGACCGCTTTGTGCTGGAACCGGCACTGCGGTTCGCGTATAAGTCTATCAATGTCTATGCGGGTATGTCGCGCATCGTGGACAGCGATACCTTCGGCGACCTGAAGAAGTTCGGTGACTACGACCTCTTCTTCCGCGTCGGGAATTACTAGCGGTTATTCCCCGCGGTTCCTTGCCGCCACGTCCTTGTACTTGTTGTGTTCGGAGAGCGTCTTGCTGAAGAAGTGGGTCATGCTCCCGTCATCCTTTGCGACAAAGTAAAGTGCCTCGGTGACTGCAGGGTGCAGTGTAGCCTCGATGGCCTTGCGCCCGGGGTTAGATATCGGGCCCGGCATGAGCCCCTTGAACTTGCGGGTATTGTACGGGCTGTCGCTGTTGAGCTGGCTCTTGTAGATGGGCCCGGTCAGGTTCCTGAAGATGAACCGTACCGTCGGGTCTGCCCCGAGCGGCATGCCGATCCTGAGCCTGTTGTGGAACACGCCTGCGATAAGAGGGCGCTCATCGGGGATGCCTGTTTCCTCCTCGACTACGCTTGCCAGCGTAAGTACCTTGTGCCAGCTGCCGAGGGTCTTCCACATGGAACTTGCCGAGTCGGGCATGAACTGGTCGCGCACCTTCTGGTTTGCCGCGACCATCTGCTTGAGTATGGTCACCTCGTCCGCGTCGATGGGGAAGGGGTAGGTGTCGGGCAGCAGGTAGCCTTCCAGCGAGTTGGCGTCGATCCCGAGGCTGCGGGCGAACTTCGGGTCCTGGACCAGGTCGTTCCAGCGCTTCTCGTCAAGGTCGGGGAAGGCCTTCTTTATATAGGCGGGCATCTCCCACGAGGCCCGACCTTCGGGTATGGTCACCCGGAGTACTGCGGTCTTGCCGCTCCCGAGGATGTCGGCAATCTGGTCGAGCGTGCTATGGGCCGGGATTTCGTACCACCCCTTGTGGATGGCCGGCTGGTTTAGCTTGCACCAGACCTTGTAGGCCAGTTCGTCGTCCCAGATTCCTTCTTTTTTCAGGTAATATCCGAGGGCGATGGCGGGGGTGCCGCTGGGCACGTTAATGAGGACTGTTTTGGTGTTTTTGGACTCCGCGGTGATGCGATTTTTCATCTGGAAGGCAAAAAAGGCACAGGCGAGGGCTAAAAAAACGCAAAAAATGGCAAAAATCTTCTTCATGATGTAAAAATTTAAAAGAAATTGTGAACAATTGCAAAAATAAAAGGTATATTCCTTATGCATTGTTGAATATTTTACCTTGCTTTTGAGGAACGATATGAAAAAGCTTTTCGCTATGACGCTTGCTTTGATGGTTGCGGCCGCCTTTGCTGCCCCCAATAAGGTCAAATCCAAGCTGGGTGATGTTGAACTCACAAAGGAAAAGGGTGGTGGAAGCGTGGTCTGCACCGCTGGGTTCAACGACGAACTTACGATCGTCAAGGATGGTGATACCGATGTGCTGGTCAAGGGTAGCTGCGGCCAGGGTTGGGTCCCCAAGTCCAAGGTCGAATACGTTGCCGCTCTCGCTGGTGACAAGTCCATGAAACTCGATGGCGTGGACGTGGTTGGCTGGCTCGATAACCCGAGCGCCGTGTTCGTGTTGGAAAACGACGACATGGACTTCGACGGTGTGAACATCGACCGTGACTTCAAGGAATACCTGCAGCACACGATGGACCGCGAAACCATGGAAATGCACAACAACGAAAACTAGTTTCGTCTGTTAGTTTTTCCAAGAACTTTAAGCCCCGCCTAGAGCGGGGCATTTTGCGTTTGTCGGTTCGTATTTTACTGGACGTTCTCGTCTATCCAGCGGGTCCTTTCGCGGATCCACGATTTCAGGTCTTCGACCGCCTCGGCGTAATTTGAGTATGCCTTGGTGTGGGTGAAGTCGTTTACATCTCCGAGTATGTCGGGCCAGCCGCGGTAGTTGTTCTCTGCCGCTAGAGAAAGCATTTGTGCGTATGCATCGATGGAATCGGGGAGTGCCTCGAAGATCGAGCGGTTCTTTTGCCAGAACTGTGTGGATACTTCCTTCACGTTGGGCATTTTTAGCATGCGCCTGTACCAGGAGTAGTCGCGGATATACCAACCGTCTGTGTTCTCCAGTTCTGTGGTGGCGCCGAATGCGGCGTCAAAATCCCAGACCGGCCCCATGCGGATGACGCTCCCTGCGACCCATGTGAAAAATACGCTCGTGAGCGGAATGGCATCGGGATTCTTCGTGAATTCCTGAATCCAGTAGTGCTTGACGAAGGCGTCAATATCGAACCAGTTGTCGGGGGTGCTGTCTAGCGCGAGCGAGTAGTCCTGGTGGATGTACTCAAGGTAGCCCTCCAGGCTGTCCAGGTGGAGCCTGAGCCGATCCATTGATTCCTCGGTCGGGTCTTTCGGGGAATGGATGCGGAAAGCCATTTCACGTTCGTTGATGACGACAACGTCGTCGTCGCGGTACTTGCGGTCCACTTCTACCAGGTACGAGTTCTGGTTCTCGGGAATGTTCACGCGGTTTTTCGCGACCTTGATGGTTTCACAGAGTAGGTAGACCCCGCGGTAGTTGCCGTTCAGGAACAGTTCCACGAACTGGGATCGGGGAGTGTATGTCATCCCAGCCCAGTCCGAAAGCTTGAATGCGATGTAGTTCTTGAGGAGCGTCTTGTCGCCGTAGTTTGCAAGGAGTGCCCAGTCCTTGCTTTCGGGCATCCCGAGTAATGATACTTTATCTGTAAATGTAATTTTGAAGCTCCGCTTGGGCATTGCGAGCGTGGTGTTGCCCCTTATGCGGATCATGAGCGGCATGGTATCGGTTACGGCAGTGCCCCCCTCGGTAAGTACGCCATAGGCAACGGCGTCGGTTGTGTCGTCATCGGGCCTTTCTTGCGAGGGTGTCGCAATAAGGAGTCGTGGAATTCCTGCTTCGGGGTAGCATTCCTTGTCGTTTTTTGTTGGGGCGAGCTTGTTGTATGTCAGTATCAGTGTGAGTGAATCTATGAAGTTGTCTAGGGTGTCTACACTGGTGTTGGCTGTTGTATCGCTTGCTGTGGAATCCTGTGCTATGAATTTTTCATCCCACGGTGAAGATATTTCCTTGTCGGATCCGCTATTGGAGCATGCCCAGTAGAACAGGGCCGCCATTATGGAAAGGAATATCTTGCGCACGTAATAATTATACACAATTCGTACCCGATTGGGGTATATCGTATCGGAAATTTTCGTAAACGTTTACCCCTGTAACCGGCAATGCTTTTTTCCGTGCTTTGTGTCACGTGGATTTTTGTTCCGAAAAATATAAATTTAGAGGGCCGTTAAGGTGTATGACAAGGATGTGTGTATGAAAAAGACTGCGATTCTGATGGCCGCTCTTTTGGCGGCTGCATCGTTCGGGCGCGTGGGGCCTGTAAGCCAGTATGGCCAACTTCAGGCAGGCAAGAATTCCAGCGGCAAGGGCCAGATTTACGGTTCCTGCAAGGGCGTTACCAGCGGTAACGAAGTCTCGGTACAGGGTATGAGCCTCTTCTGGAGCATTTCGAGTGATGTCGGTTCTCCGTTCTGGACATCCGATATCGTGAGCGGGCTCGTGCAGAAGCAGAACATTCAGATTATCCGTGCGCCGATGGGTGTTGACGAGGACTGGGGTTCCGGTAACTACTTTACCAAGGAAGGTTATTACCAGGGCCTGATGAATACGGTGGTGCAGGCAGCCATCGACAACGATATCTACGTGATTATCGACTACCATAGCCACAAGGCATCTGATAATGTCGACAATGCCAAGAAGTTCTTCGGCTACATGGCGCAAAAATGGGGCAAGTACGACAACGTCATCTTCGAGATTTTCAACGAGCCCACTTCGCAGTCTTGGGGCACCATCAAGCAGTATGCAGTTGCGGTGATTGACACCATTCGCAAGCATTCCGATAACCTGATTGTCGTGGGCAACCGCAGCTATGACCAGTATCCGAATGAAGCGGCGAGCGATCCGATAAACGATGGAAATGTGGCATATACTTTCCATTTCTACGCAGGTATTGATGCATCGGGGCAACATGAGACAAACCGTGAAGGGGCGAATGCCGAGTCGGCAATGAATAGCGGCCTTTCCGTGTTTGTGACGGAGTGGGGTAACTCTGGCCCCGGTGGCAATGGCAACATGTACAATGATCGTAGTTCCGCCTGGTATAGCTGGATGACAAAACATAAACTTTCGGGTGCGAATTGGGCTGTTTCGAACAAGAATGAAACTGCATCGTACTTTAACGGCAGTGCCTGGAACTATTCTACAAGTGGAGATTGGGTGAATTCCAATATCTTCGCCTCGCTCCCCAAGTCCTATAGCGCATGTTCCTCGACGCCGGCTTCCAGCAGTTCCATCGCGAGTTCCTCCAGTTCGCTCCCTGCAGGTTACACCGATTACATTGATGACCTGGAAGACGGCGACGGCTTCGCCTTTACCGGCGGCGAATGGTACGCCTATACCGATGCGGGCGACAAGGGCGCCTCGACGATTTCTAACGGCCCCGGCAGGAATGACGGCTACAACGTGGTCATCAGTGGCTCCACGGCAGGCAATTCCACCAAGTACGTTGCGGGCGTGACCGGTGTGAAACTTTCACAGGGCAGTAACCAGTACGATCCGTACGTGGCGCTCGGAGTGGCGTTGAACGAGAGTCAGACTGCTTATGATCTTTCTGCCTGTAACGAGATTAGCTACAAGTACAAGGGTGCTGCGCATAACTTCAAGGCAGAAGATACCGGCGTGACGGATTACGGCTACCACATGATTACGAAGCCGGCTTCGAATTCGTGGACATCCGTGACGGTCCCCTGGGATATGCTGTCGCAGGAATCCTGGGCAAAGCCCGTGGAACTTTCTAAGAAGCGCATTGCCAAGTTCACTTGGGAAATCAAGGGAACGCAGCCGAGCATGAACTATCTGTATGTTGATGACGTGCGCTGTTCCGGTCTGGCGTTCAAGCCCGTTCCGTCTCCGGCATCGAGCAGTTCCTCCGTGAAGAGCAGTTCGAGTGTTGCCTCTTCTAGCAGCATGATGTCGTCTTCGAGCATGTTGTCGAGTTCTTCCAAGGTGCAGATGTTGTTCCAGCTTACAAGCGGCAAGACGGAACAGACGGTAACTGCGGGCAATCCTATTGAGTCTATTGTCTACAGCATCAAGAACGTGACGAAGGTGAGCGTGACCGGACTCCCGGCAGGATTGAATGGAGCGGTAAACAAGAGCAATACGACCTTCATGATTTCGGGAACGGTCGCCGACAGCCTGAAGGACAAGGAATACGTCTATTCGATTGAAGTAATCGGTGTCGATTCCAACACTACGGCGACGGGCAAGATTACGGTGAAGCACAAGCCGGTGACGACGACTGTCTCGGTGACGAGCAATTCGACGCAGACGGTGACCGCGGGCGATTCCATCAAGCCTATCGTGCTCCGTTATGCACACCTGGATTCTGTCAAGGTGACCGGCGTTCCGCAGGGGACCCTCTCGGTGGCGCAGAACAAGAGCGCACAGACGCTGACGATTGCTGGCGCTGTGAATGAGAGCTTGCCCGATGGGGAATACACGGCTATGGTGACGGTGTATGGCCCGGACAACAATGCATCTGCCAGCGCAAAGATTACGGTGAAGCACAAGCCGGTGATGACCGTGATTGAACTTGTTAGCGGGAGCGCCACGCAGACAGTGACTGCGGGTAACGCCATTGAGCCGATTGTCTACAGGTACGAGAATATCAAGAAGATCGAGCTGTCCGGAATTCCTTCGGGCTTGACTGGGACGAAGGACGACAATGCGAAGACCTATACGATTTCGGGTACGGTCGCTGGTAACCTGACCGACTACGTGTACGACTACACGATTGCGGTGACTGGCATCGACAACAATACTTCTGCAACGGGCAAGATTACCGTGAAGCAGTCTTCCAGCAGCGTCGCCTCCTCGAGTTCTGTCGAGTCTTCTTCCAGCATCGAACCGCCGAGTTCTTCGAGCGAAGAATCCAGCAGCAGCGAGGAACCTTCGTCCAGCTCCGTTGTGCCGAGCAGTTCTTCTGTGAAGAGCAGTTCTAGTGTCGCTTCTTCTAGCTCGGTCGAGTCCTCTTCCAGTTCGAAGCCGGTTTCCAGCAGCAGCGAAGTGCCTTCGTCTAGTTCCGAAGTGCCGAGCAGTTCTTCTGTGAAGAGCAGTTCTAGTGTCGCTTCTTCTAGCTCGGTCGAGTCCTCTTCTAGCTCAAAGCCGGTTTCTAGTAGCAGCGAAGTGCCTTCGTCTAGCTCCGAAGTGCCGAGCAGTTCTTCTGTCGAAAGTAGTTCTAGTGAAGAATCTAGCAGTAGTGTGGAAGAGTCTTCCAGCAGTGACAACACGCAGGTCGCGGTTACGGGTAGCCTGGAGCAGACTGTTGTGCAGGGAGAGCCGATTGAGACCATCACGTTTAATAACGTGCAGAAGTACAATCGCGATACTTGGACCATGTGGTTCGTAGACTTCACGCATACCGGTGATGTCGTGACGGTTGCTGGTACTATCCCTGTATATGTGCCGGCTGGTTCTTACAAGGAAACACTGACGGTTAACGGGCAAAAGTATGAGTTTGCTCTTGAGGTTGCTGTTCCTGAAAGCAGTTCTTCGGCAGCGTCTTCTTCTAGCGAAAAACCGAAGTCCAGTTCCAGCGAAAAGCCGGTCTCTTCTTCGAGCGAAACTCCCACGACCTCCTCGAGCGTCTTTGAACCGGAATCCTCTTCGAGCGTATCTCCGGGAACTTCATCTAGCGAAGGCACAATATTTGTGATATCGCCTGTTGCAAACCCGCTCTCGTTGGTTGTTGCCGGTCGCACGCTCCATATTTCGGGTGCCTCCGATATCGCTGTCGAAATCTTTGACATGAAAGGTACTCCGATAGCGACCTTCGGGCATGTATCCGGTGCGGTTAGCCTCGACATGCTCCGTCAGGGCAGTTTCGTCGTGCGCCTCCGTTCGGGCTCAAATATGCTGATTCGTCGCATTGTGGTGAAATAACCAGGAAAATTTCCTCCTAACGGTCCCTGCCGTGTTAATGCACGGCGGGGATTGTTCATTTTTTTATCGCAAAAAAGTGTAAAATATGCATAAATTTGCATATTTGCATAAATTTCTTATAGATTTTTTTTATATTTGTCGTCATGAAGTTTTCTAAAGGCGTCCAGGACGGCCTTCCGATAGGCCTCGGGTACTTTGCGGTGTCGTTCTCGTTCGGCATCGCGGGCTCGAAGTTTTTGAGTTGGCCGCTGGTCACATTCATTTCGATGACGAACCTCACCTCCGCGGGGCAGTTTGCGGGTCTGCAGATTATGGCGGATGCCGCCGGCACGTTTATTGAGATGGCGATTGCGACATTCTTTATCAACTTGCGCTATAGCCTGATGGCGATTTCCCTCTCGCAGAAGGTGGCTCCGAATTTTGGGACGTTCAAGCGCCTGCTCCTTGCTACGGGCATTACGGACGAAATCTACGCGCTTGCTGTTAGCCAGACGGAACCGGTGACTGCGCGTTATTTCGCAGGACTCATGGTGCTCCCGTACATCGGGTGGTCTTCGGGTACGCTCTGCGGGGCGGTCTGTGGTGAAATCCTCCCTGCGGTAGTGACGAATGCCCTCGGGGTGGCACTGTATGGCATGTTTGTTGCCATCGTCGTTCCGCAGATGAAGGCGCACCGCCCTACGCTCATCGCCGTCCTGATTGCAATCGCCTGCAGCTTCGCATTCAAGTTCGTGCCAGCGCTCAGCGGCGTGACGGTCGGGTTCGCGATTATCATCTGTGCGCTTGTCGCATCGCTCATCGGTGCGGCATTCTTCCCGGTGAAGGATGAGGAGGAGTCGGCATGATTACGCTTCACGATTATTGCCTCTTCCTGCTCGTGATGGCGGGTGTCACCTACCTGCTGCGCGCGGTGCCGTTCGTCCTGTTGAAGGGCAAGATCAAGAGCCGCTTCTGGCGTTCCTTCCTCGCGTACGTTCCCTACACAGTTCTTGCCGCGATGACGGTGCCTGCCATCTTGTATTCCACGAACAGTATGCTTTCGGGTGCGTGTGCGCTTGTTGCCGCGGTCATCGCCTCGCTCCTTGGGCGCGGCCTCGTAGGGGTTGCCGTTGTCGCCTGCGTTACGGTGCTGGGTGTTGACGGCATCATGCTGTTGCTATAAAAAAGCGCTCCGTGCGGAGCGCTCTAATACCCATGTCCGGAATCGAACCGGAATAACCTCCTTCGGAGGGAGGGACACTATCCATTGTGATACACGGGCCCGGCCAATGTAATCCCGCAGTGCGTGGAATCCATCCGGTTTTGGTTTGCGAAATATAGAAAAAAAATCCCGCTGTCATCCTCCGAAGGAGGATCCATACATTTTATCCCGGCGCTTGTCTATGCTTTAAAGCAACTTGACGATGAGTTCGTGCGGTTCGGCGTCTACCACCAGCGCGTCGCGGAATTCGCCCACGTCGCCGTCGCCTTCCAGCACCTTCACGATGTCGTCGTTCTCCATCGAGTTGCCTTCGGTGCGGCCGTAGAAG
>JAGAAW010000105.1 GCA_017615055.1 Fibrobacter sp. | reverse complement strand
CATGGCGAATGTCATTTCCATAGGGTTACCTTTTTTGAAAGTATGTGAAATATAGATAATTACTCTTCGGACTCGATTTTCTTCATCAGTTCCTCGGCAAGTTTTCCGCCGGACTTGATGTTATCGACGAGCCAGTTCACGTCCTTCCCCATTTCGCTGTTGGGGTACTTGGCCTGGAATTCCTCCAGGACCTGCAGGGCGAGAGTATCCTTGTGCAGGTTCTCGTTCAAAATGAACCCGCGGCTAAACATGGCCTTCTCGGCATCCGGGCTTTCGGGCCACATCTTGTAGAACACGTTGTATTCCGCCTCAGAGAAGGAATACTGCTCGGCTTCGGCCTGGATCTGTGCAATCTGGAGCGTAGCCTTCGCAAAGAGGGCGTCGTCATCGGGATAGTATTCGCGGACCTTTTTCCACTGTTCGATGGCGGCATCGTAGTTGCGGGCCTTGTACAGGGAATCAGCAACGGCCTGCATCATTTCAGGGCCAGCAGCGGCCTGGCTTACCTTGAAACCTTCCTTAAAGACCTTGACCTTCGCGTTCGCCCAGATTTCAGCCTCGATGCGATCCTTGCGGGCCTTGCGGAGCGCATTAATGCGGTTCGAGAACACATGCTTGCGGGCATCGTCCATCGTGCGATTCGCGTTAACGACATAATTGAAATAGTAGTCTCGCTTAAGGACGTTCTCCGGGAAGCGGATGTAGTCGTTCAGGTCGTTCTTCGATTCCTCATACGAAAGCTTGGGGCGCACCGGGTTGCCATTCTTCTCGAAGTATGCCTTGAGGGAATCCTCAGGAACAGCAGTCTTCGCCTGCACCATCTCGTCGTAGTGCGATATAATGTAGTTGTCACGCGTCTGGTGCAGGAAGGTGCGGTATTCCCACGAGGAATCCAGACCGAGGGCACGGGCCTCATCGGCAAAGGAAGCACATTCGGCAAGGCTATGCACAATGCGGTCTCGCATTCCGTTCGTCTTCATCATGCCGGGTTCTTCCTTGAAAATCTGCACAATATCCTTCTCGGTAATAAGCGGTGCACCATTCTTCGTGATATGCACGTAATCAGCCGGGAGTTCCAGATAGCCTTCGGAAAGCATGCGGTTTTCCACATCGGCCTTCGCGCGGTCAAAGGGCTTGACCTCGGGCGGAATTTCGCGGACAAGGTAGAACACGTGGCGTCCCGGGGTCATTGCCGTCCCAAGAACCGGGGAAACCGTACCTTCAGGCTTACCCGCAAAGGCAGCACCCATCCCGTTAATCATGCCAATGCCATACGGGAAAGCAAAGCCGTCCTTCACAACGCCAACGTAACCGCCATTCGCGGCAGTTTCCTTGTTTTCGCTATGCTTTGCGGCAATCGTCTTGAACTTTTCGAGCGTCACCGGCTTCTTGAACAGCTTGGCAAGTGCCGCAGAATCGCTCATCTGCACGTGATAGACCTCAAAGGCCGGTGCAGTCTTGAATTCTTCCTTGTGCTTCTCGTAGTAGCCTTCCGGATCAGGCGGAACAATCTTTTCAATCTTGACCGGATACTTATCCTTCACATCCTTGATGGTGTTCTGCACCATCTCTCGCTTATAGGTATATACAAACGTCGCCGTATCGCCACCCGCGGCCTTGAGCTTTTCAGCCTCGCGTTCAAGCAGCAGGCGTTCAGCCACCTTTCCGCGAACATCAAGGTATTCCACATTCCCCGTAGAATCCGCAAAATCAGCCTTGTGCGCCTCGAAGAACGCCTTCAGGTCGGCATCGGAATACGTGAGCCTTTCCATGGAATAGAAGCGCTGGTACACGAGCGTAAGCAAGCGATCTTCCAGGTTCTTTGCATAGGTGTTCCAATGCTCTCCCAGCTCAGGGAAATCCTGCAGAGCCTTCGATACGACAGCAGACCGCGTAAGCACGCCATTCACGATATTATCATAATCGCTGCGACCCGTATTGGAAGTCAAAATTGCAAGGTCAATATCCTCATTATAGATGGTTTCGTTATCAACCTGGGCAAACTTGCCCTCATTTGAACCGAAACCGTTACACCCCACAAGGGCCATGCCACAAAGGGCACCCAAAAAAAGAACCTTTCTATTCATCAAATCCTCTTGGATGTTTTTGACCACGTAAATATAAACAATTCGCAAAAAACAGGCGTACTCAAAATAGAAAAGGCCACCCCGAAGGGCGGCCCGATAGCATCTACAAAGGAAATTTTACGTTAGATCCTGAAGTCGAGGCCCACGCCGAAGCCGCGGCTATCGCGGTTGTAGATATCCAGGCCGTATTCCACCTGCTCGTCGTAGTCCTGATAGAGCGTGTGGAAGTAGCTCAGGTTCACGCGCATCCAGTCCGTCGCCTGGTAGGCAAGCCCGAACCCGAAGCTCCTAGAGGAAATATTGATATTCATGTCGCTGATGTAGCCGTCCTTGATGCCGAAGCGGGTCACCTGCACGCCACCGCTTATGGTGAAGCGCTTGAGGAAATCCACCTCTACGCCGTAGAGGAACTCGTTCGTATCGTCCACGTTATCCTCGAGGTCACCGCTAAAGTCGGCCTTACTGTCGAACCAGTGGTGGTACCCGAAGGCAAGGCGAAGGTTATCGAGCAGAGAATAGTTTATACCAACTGCAAGGAGCGAAGGAATATCGTTATGGTCTTTTTTGCCGTCGTTAAACTGCTCGAGCGGGGTATCGTTCTTCTTGGTATCGTTCTCCATCTCTATAGAGGTGTTGTACTCGAACTTTGCACCCAAAGTAAGTCGTTTGTACTTAAAACCGAGGCCAACAATCGGCGTCACACCAAAGCCAGTCTGTTCAAGTTCCAGATCCATAGACATCTTGTCGTCAAGCGTCTCGAACGTGCCTGCGAGAGTCGCGTACTGCACCTTTTCTTCTTGTGTCTTAGCGTTTTCCGCAAGCGTTGCGAAGGTTTCGGAAAGCGTGGAGGCCTCCACCATCTTGCCATCGGGATTCACGCCCGGAATAACCGGATTCAACCTGAGGTTCCCGAGCGATCCGTCGTAGCTGTTCATCGCGTAGTTAAAGCGCGCACCCGCATACACCGAGAACATCTTGTTAAACTCGTAGGCGGCACCGAGGGTGGCGCCGAAGATATATGAGCTTGCCTCGAGCGAGACATCCACCGAGCTATTCGTGGTCTTGAGCCCCTTCTCGGCAAGTGCAGCTTCCATCTGCTTGAGCGGAGAATACACGAGCGCGTAGAAGCTAGGGATACCGTCATCGAAATTGACCTTGCCACCACCGCCAATTACGCCTAGGTGGCCCGAAAGAGCAAAGTTACCCTTATGCCAGGTCACCAGCACACTCGGGAGCGAGGGCACAAAGGCCTTGCCCTTGAAATTCTCTCCGTCCTTGAAAATCGGGGAGCTCTCGACGGTCGTCTCGCGACTCTGCCAGAACGTCTGGTTATTGACGGAGATATACAGGCCGTCTTCCATAAAAGCCGTACCCGAGGGGTTCGCGTACGGGGCATCCACGTCGGTACTCGCGTCGCGGGCCACGCTGCGCTGGAAAAGCACGGACTGGTTGGTGTTGGTATTCAGGCCGCCTGCTACAGATAAAGTACTGAGCGTCGCGACAGCCCACAAACATACGGTCGATTTCGCCTTGTCGAGCCTCATGTTCAAGTTTCCTTCCCTGGATAGGAGAAAATGTTCAAGTTCGGCGCACAAGTTAGCAATCAAGGCAAAAAATCTGACTACAAAATGCTTACTTATATCTTTCCGCAACTTTTAAATAAGCGTTTCGTAATATACCTTGGTAAAAAATCACACTTTTTTGACGATTGTTCGCGTATATGATAACATATGTTATCGTCAAATGACGAAAATTTTGTTCCGGAAAACATCCCGCCATTTCGTGCAACTCATTGATAGTCAACGAGTTATAACCATTTTTCGTACATATTTCGACCACGACATATATAATGTTTTCTATTATTAAACCCGTTGAAGATAGGTACTTCGACATTTGCTTTGACCGCCGCTGTAGTGACGGTCGTCGTTGGCGTTCTTGCTCTGGGCGCCTGGTTTACGCGTATTGCCGTAATTACCTACATGTCGAACCCGCACACCTACGGCGACGTGGAAGTCACCCCCCACGGATACACGCTCGGAGGCCCGCTCACCCATTCCTGGGACTCCGTGACCGTCAAGCAGGGCGACAACGTCTACATCGTAAAGGACTTCAAACTCGACATCACCATCCTGGGCGAAGACAAGGGCGGCAAGGTTTCGCTCGGTGAATTTGCCGCAAACATCAAGACGAACCCCGACACAAACGGCACCGACAAGAAAAAAGACCCGATAGGTGAAATCGCCTTCCCCGAGAAGGCCAAGTTCTACCTGCCCGTAGAGGCGAACGTCGGGAAGATTTCCGTGGACGTGAACGAAGGGAGCGAAGACGCAAAACACTGGCAGACAACAGACCTTTCCATCAAGAGCGACGGCATGCAGGCGGCAAGCATAAAACTCGACAGCATCCAGGGCGACTACCTCGCAGAGACTACAAGCATCAACATCAAGGCGAACTTCGAGGGCGAGAACGTCAGCGTGAAGGGGAACGTGAAGGCCGGAAAGGACGCCATCAAGCTCGACGTGAAGGCACCAAAGAACAACATGGCCGCAGTCAAGACCCACGTGGACATGGAAGTGAAGAAGCCCGAGGACTGGATACCCGTGGAAATTCCGCCCGCGGTACCGACCATCGGGGCAGTGAAGGTGAACGGCGACGTGAGCTTTGACCCCAAGACGCAGAAGCCCAAGTACGACCTGAACCTGCAGACGAGGATCGGCGAGTTCTGGCCCATAATGGCAAGCGACGCGAAGATAAACCTGAAGGGTGACGACGAGCGCTACCACATACATGTAGACCTATACAACGACGAAGGCGGGCATATAATGCTCGAGGGCGACATGGACAAGAAACTCGACTGCGACCTCAACGGCTACATCGAGTACATGAGCTCTGTGTTCGGCCCGCACATGATGCCGCTTGACATGAAAATCCATTCCGCACACAAGGAAGGCGACCACGTAGAGGTGAGCATCGAGACACGCCAGGGTTCTACGATCGACGCTACGGTCGAACTAGGGAAAGAAGTCGTAGTCGCATTCAATGGAGACTTCTCGCCCTACGAACCATGGGCGCTGGACTGGAACTTCGGGAACCTCACGCTAAGGAACCGTTTCTCCATCGACGGAACGTTCAAGGGCGGAGTGCTGCACGCAAAGGCTAAGATTCCGAACGTAGACTTCGCCTACCAGATGAAGGCAGACTCGCTCGAAGTGGAACTAGACCTCAACAAGAACGGCATACTCTTCAGCAACGGCATCATCTACGGCGAAAAGGAAACCTTCGACTTCTTTGGCGACGTGATGTGGAACCACGAGGACCCGCACACCTCCTGGGACGTGACACAGAGAGAAGGCGGGCATGCCTACGCTTATATCGCCTGGACCGATTCCACCACCATCGAGGTGCAGGCGGACAGCGTGGACATCAACACCATTCCGTTTGCAAAGCTCAAGATAAGCAACGACATCTATGGTACCGTATCGGGCCACTGGCGGCACAACTTTACCGACAACGTGGGTACGATCGACGTGTTTGCGGAAGGCAACTATGACCCGTTCGAAATCCGTGCACACGTCAGGGCAAGGCAGAACGGCGACTCTATCTTCATCGATAAGTTCCAAGCCATGCAAGACAAGAACATGGTGGAAGCCGAAGCGGCGTTCATATTGCCGAACGATTCGAACCCCGACTTCAAGCCAACAGCATTCCTGCCAATCCAGGTCATCCATGCATGGGCTTCGGCTAAGGACTTCAGCATACCGGTGCTCCTGGAACCGCTCAACGACACCACACTTGCCAACGGATTCATGAGCGGCGACATCGCGTACGAAGAAGGCAAGGGCCTGCTCGGCAACATCGACTTCACGCAGCTCCAGTTCAAGAAGATTGCCCCCACCGCGCTCAAGATTGAGAAGGTGAACATGTTCGCCGAAGGCGACAAGGTAGAACTGAATTCGTACGTGAACATCGGCAACGGCGGTTGGGCTGGTTCATCGCAGGTCATTGTCGACCACGTATTCAGCAGCGAACGCCACGTGAGCGTAAGCCACAGCACCGACAACGGTGGCGATATATCCGTCGAAGGCACCATTGACTCCCTGTACACATTCAACGGCAAGGCGAACGTATCGGGTGCATGGTTTATCCCGGGCACCACGACCGAAATCAAGCGGACCGACTTGCAGATTGACGTAACCGCAAAACTGAAGGAAGGCCTTAAGGGTATTACCGCAGAGATCACCTCGGATTCTACGTTCTACCAGCCGCCTAAGATGAGCAGGCTCATTCCGTTCCGCGTACGCGGCCACGTAGAAAACGGACTTGCAGAAATCACGGAATTCTCGACCAAGAACACCGAAGGTGAATCCATCAACGCAACTGCGGCATACAGCCTCGATAGCATGAAGCTTGAACGGTTCAACATCAGTTCCGACCAGTTCAGCCTCAAGTCTGGGCAACATTCCATCATGGTGAAGGACGTCTCGGGTACGCTCGACGATTACAACAACGAACTCGTGGTATCGGTGAGCCTCCCCTACATCCAGTACAACTTCTTCGACGAGACTTTCGGCGAAGGCGAAATACAAGCGCAGAGCAACCTTGACTTTACCATACCGCGTTCCTCCGGCGACCGACTCCAGAACAAGTCCATTTCGGGCAAGCTCGTTGTCGACAAGATGATTTACTACAAGGCGCTGGAATTCCAGATTACGCCGAACTCGCTGAACCGCATCCTCACGATGTTCAACAACTTCATCACGAAACTCCGCACCACCGAAGCGCAAGAAGCAAAGATTTCTACAGCGAGCCCCATCAACCTGATGGTTCACGTGAACGACTCGCAGAGAGATTCCATCGCCATCGTGACTCCGTTTGCGACATTCCCCTTCACATTTGACTTCTGGGTGCTCGGCAACACCAACAGACCGCTACTGCGTGGTGACGTCACGAACTCGAACGCAGGCTTTATCGGCGTGCAGGACCTCTACGAATTCGAACTCAACTCCTTCAGCATCTCGTGGATGGACGTCCCGTGGCAACACGGTGTGCTCGAAGTATCGAGTGCACAGGAACTCCCCTACTGCGACGACACCGGCGATAAGGAAGGCGAAACCTGCCCCATCAACTTTGACATCACAGGTACGATTACCAACCCGCAGCCTACACCTACAAGTAACTGCGGTACGGAATCGAGTGCTGCAGCCACCTACTACAACATCATCCTCGGGTGTATCGCCGACAACAACGACGAATCTACCGACTGGAACAAGATTGCAGGCAAGGCTATCGGCAAGATGATTTCTACAACGGCAAACAAGACTCTCGGCGGCGAATACATCGGCGATATCGACATGAAGGTGATGCTGTTCAGCAACAACACGACAAGCGACAAGGACTCCAGTTACTTCAAGATACCGATTTCGCTCGACCGCTGGGTGAAGGACATGAAGTTCATCTTCGGCTACACGCAGGACCAGAGCGAAAACCCGACCTACGACCAAGCACTGCAATTCGGCGTGACCTACACCCTCCCCGTATTCCAGGACAAGTCGTTCTCGCACAAGAACCACCTCAACCCGTCACTCTACCTGAACGGGCAGCTCATCTCCAAGCAGTACCTCACCAACACCGGCGCAAGTTCGAACGAAAACCGCCTCGAAAAGAACGTAGGTCTCAACTACGGTTACAAGTTCTGGAACGCGTGCCTGCTTGGCATTGGCAATTGCGAAACAATATCGTCCAACGCATCGCTCAAGGATAGCGAAAATCAGGAGGAGTCCAAATGAGAAAGATTCTTTGCTTCCTGCTTTTTGCCATAGCATTTGTATTTGCCGAAGAAGCCGAAAAGAACCCCTGGCAGGTCGTTTTTGACGGAAACAAGACGTACTCCAATTTCCAGCTGAACGAACAGCTTGAAATTCCAGACGAATTCGGGAACCTCGATACCACAAAGCAAGACTTCATGATGGGCCTCGCCATCGAAAACATCCGCGCTCTCTACTATTCGCAGGGATTCTTCAGCCTCAGCATGAAGATGGAAATCCAGCGCGAATACGATTCCAACAACAACCGCAAACGCGTATACGCCATCTCGCTGCGCGAAGGCGAACGTTACCACTTTGGCGGGACAAGCATCATTGCGCCCGATTCCTCGAAACTCAGCATTGACATGGACAAACTCCGCACCAACAACAAGGAAAGAATTTTCTCACAAGACGACATTGCCGAAGACATCCAGTTTATCCAGCAGGTTTACCGCAAGGCGGGCTACCTGCACACCTACGTGCTACCCGGCGAACTTATTGACACCACGCAAAAAGTCATCATGGTCGAAATCATCGTGAACCCGGGCGCAAAGGTCATCATGGGTAACATGATCAGCACCGCGCAGAAAAACATCGACAAGACCAAGAAAGAACAGGAGGCGGGGCTTTCCGATACCGCATGGCTTTCTTCGCTGTGGAAAACTCCGAAGGGAGAAATCATCAACGGTAACCAGTTCAACTCGTTCAAGTCGAAACTCCTTTCTACGCAGTTGTTCACGCAGATCAAACTTACCGACTCTCTGAGGGCAGACGGCCTTTCGGATATCCACCTGAATGTGACCGAACGCGTGCCCGGCGAAGCGCGTTACGGGCTGTTCTACGAAGAAATGTACGGGTTCGGCGCTATCGCGTACGCAAAGCACAAGAACTTCTTCGGAACGTTCAACGAATTCTCCACATCGTTCCAGATTGCACAGAACAAGCAGGAAATTTCACTCGGTTACGCAAACCCGCTACTCTTCGGAACATCGTTCTCGTTTATCCCCACGGCAATCCGCTTGGAAGACCGCCTGAGTTTCAACCACGAAAAGACCGCACCGCCGGCCTACCCCGACAGCGTCGAAGAACGTTACGAAATCATCAACCGCGGTGACCTGACCTTTGGCATTACCGACCACATTAGATTCCGCGGAACCGTTGATACTCGATTCGTGAGTAAGAACGGATCCGACATGTACAAGGTGAAAGGCGAAATAGCTCTGACTTTCGACTACACTGACGACTACTTTAACCCCACGAAGGGCGTACGCGTCGCACCTACAGTAGGCGCAGGCACGAACCTGAATGCAGACCTTGAACAGCTCACCATGATAGGCAACCCCTACACTTATGGCGAAGCGACCGTCAACCTGTACCACCCGCTGTTCTGGACGTTCTACGGGGCGCTCAGCGGAAGCGTGGGCAAGTTCTTCGAGAAGGCGCTTGAAGATGACGCCCGCGTGTTCTACCAGGGCGGTACGCGTTCCGTGCGCGGCTACCGTTTCCGTAGTATCTTCGCTAGTTACGAGAGTTACAGCAGCAGTACCGACGACGACGGCAACGAGGTTATCGACACAATAATCAACACGGGTTTAACCCCGATGTACTTCCGCGTAAATGAGGAAATCCGCTGGACACTCCCCTGGAAGGGATGGAGGCACTGGCAGATTGTGCAGTTCTATGACTGGACCCGCGTGATGGACAACGAAAGGGATGTCTACAAGGAAACTGCCAAGGAAGCACTCGGGCTCGGCCTCCGTTACCATTGGCAGTTCCTCACATTCCGCCTGGATTATGCATTCAAGAAAAACCTGAGTGATTGGGGACCGGAAGGGTTCGCTTGGGGCAGGTTTGCGTTTGACTTGTCTCAAACGTTCTAAAGCGTTTATCGACGGCGCGTTGTTTATCTCCGTCGACATTTCGTTTATAGCGTGTGTTAAACCGTCTCGCGGTAGAGTTTGGAGAGGCTTGCCTGTGCGCTAGTTACATCCGCGTCGATTCCCGCATTTTTCAGGGCCACACGCACCTGTTCTAGAGTTGCTCCCGCAGGAGCATTGACCTTGAATGTCGCAGTTTCGTTCGAAATATCGGCGACTCGCCCGCTCTTGAGCACGTGCCCGCAGTCTATAATTGCAAAATCGGTCGCCTCTTCTTCCATCTCGGCAAGGATATGCGAGCAGACGATGGCAGTGCCGCCCTCCTGCTTGCGCCAATCCGCAATGAGATTCCACACGGTCTCGCGCGAAATCGGGTCGAGGTTCGCCACCGGCTCGTCAAGAATCAGGAGCTTCGGGCCCGTCGCCATCGCACGCAACAACTGCACCTTCTGGCGGTTCCCCAGCGAGAGCGCCGCCATGCGGGTATCAAGCGCGGGCAACTCCAGGCTTTTCGCAATGCGGGCAATACGCTCGCGGGCCGCCTGCTCGTTCCACTCGGGAATACGCGCCGCATAGAAGCCCACGAAATAATCCACGTACTCGTTTATCGAAAGTTTCGGGTATATGCCCGGATTTTCGAGCAAAATACCGCAGGCCAGCGGATCGAGGAACGCGCTTTGCGAACCCGAATCTGCAGACGCTTTCTGGCCAGAAGAAGCCTTCGGGCCGCGCACTTCATCTGCAAGCGCAATTGTGCCCGAGAATTTCGCGAAGCGCCCGCACAGCAGGCGCAAAAGCGTCGTCTTCCCTGCCCCATTCGGGCCCAGCAACGCAAAGAAACTCCCCCGCGGGATTTCAAGCGAAACATCCGAAAGCGCGTCCACGCCCGATTTCGGGTAGCGGAACGAAACGCCTTCGAGTTTTACCAGCGGGTTCGAATTTTCCATCGCGGTACCCAACGCAGGTTATTTGCAGAATTCCTTGACCGCTTCCGCAGGGTTCTTGATGAGAGCAAAAGCGTCTTTAGTCTGGCGCACGGCTTCCATCTGCACCTTCTCGCTTGCACGCTGCAGGTACTGGATGCAACGCCAGTCCGTACGCACTGCAGCAAGCTGCACCGGTTCCGTACGGTCCTTGATGCTCACGAATTCAAAGGCATGGTAATCCTGCTTCACGGCAGCAATCACGATGGCAGCAGACGGGCGCACGATATCTTGCAGGGCGTGCCAGTCACGTTCCACAAGCGCAGCCTGGATTTTTTCGCCCATAAACGGCACGAACTTGATGGCATCGGCACTTGCGCGAACCGCTTCGGCCCACAAATCCTCACCCGCGTTGTCAATCTTTTTAACAATCTTCCAATCGGCGCGAACAGCCGCCTTGAGCAGGTCAGGGTTCGTCACGAACTTGAGAATGTTCGGGTCGCCATTCATGGCATTCTGGAGCGCCGTTTCGTCCAGGGAATTGAGCGCCGTCTTCAAATCTTCACACAAACCATTCTTCACGTAGAGAATCGCCTGCACGTTCTGCGCAAACGCGGCCTTCTGCACGGCAGGGGTCGGATTCTCGATCAAACTGATTGCATACCAGTTGAGACCCACCGCTTCGAGTTGCTGTTCTTCGGTCGGGTTCTCGATTTTCTTGATTTCAGTCCAGGACTGCATAACACCTCGTATAATTATTGCACAAAAGATAACAAAAAAGCCCCCGAGGAATAATCCTCAAGGGGCTAAGAGAGCAATACTACAAGCGTCGTTACTTTTTCACCTGGATGGTCCGCATACCACTTGTGCCGACAGCGCCGTAGCGCAAAACGTAGGTTCCGTTCACGAGTCCCGCCTTTACGTTATTCCAAGCCTCGCCCGCCGAGCCTGCCATCACGTTTGCAGACTTGACCAGTTGTCCGTTCATGTCGAACACCTGGCAATGCACCATAGCAGCGCCCTTTTCAAACGCAAGGTTCTGCGGAATAAAGACCGGGCTCGAAGAACTCGATTCCGGCACAATAGAACCGGAGGATTCTACCACAGAACTCGAGGACTGCGGTGCGGAAGCATCCACGAACTTGATCCTGTCCACATTGATATAGTCGGTATTAATTGTAAGGCGGAGCGTCTGCTTGCCCGCAGCAAGTTCCAATTCGCCCGCCTCGACTTCGGAATAAGTATCCCAGTTACCCATGGACGGGATTTCGGTTTGCACCTTCTTGTCGCCCACAGAAACCGTTACGGAAGATGCCGTAGAATTGCCCGTCGCGCCGTTAATAATCACCTTGTACTTGCCGGCAGCCTTCACATCGAGCGTGTATTCAAAATAATCGTCCACGTTCGTGTAACCGAGCGCGTAGCCGTCGCCAGTCTTCACAATGCCCGCATCGTCGCTGCGGTAGCCCGTCTCGTCGCTCTTGCCGTCGGCATCGCTGTAAGCGTATGTGTCGTAGTTCTCGGCTTCAAGCGTTCCCGGAATTTCGATTGCACCCTTGAACGGCTTGACTTCGATAGGTTCGCCGGAAACTTCGAGTTCAAGCGCCATGAATTCGATGGTGTACGTGCCGTCGGAATTCGGCTTGACCTCCTTGCCTTTCTGGCTCACGGTCTGCCCTTGAGCCCCCTGAATCTTTACACGCAGTGGCACACTCTTGGGCATGTGCGCATGCGGGGACGTCCAAGTTACCTTGAAACCATTAGAAGTGTTTGTCGCGGTCGCCTTGTCAATCGTGAAATGCGCACGCAGGTAGGCTCCCACCGTCGAGAAACTCGCCACCCACAGGTTCTTGCTGACTGCGTACTCGATAAGCGTCTTGATATCGGCCGCAGAAATGGCATCCCAGTCGCCACCGACACCGTGGTTCAGCTGCACATGCCACTTGCTGCCGCTAGCCGCCTGGTCGGCACTGCTCTTGAATGCCGACACTGTAGCCTTAGAATCCCAATAGTGGGAACCAACCGCCATCCAGTCCGGTTCACTATTCCAAGACGTAAGCCCATCGCCACCACAACTGCGGTTAATGAAATGTTCCTGGTTGATGGCATTTTTGACCGTCTGGTTCTGCGCGCAGTACGGGGTCGCCAAGGAGGTCGCTTCCAGACCCATGTCTCTGAGTTTCGAGGCAGCACCACCGATTTCCGAAGTAAGATTGACTCCTCCGTCAGTCAAGTTCTTGTGATTGGCCGTATGGTTGCCGATTTCGTGCCCCTTCTTGGCGTAATTCATATGGGGCTGAGAATTGCTACCGAAGCCCATCGTATTCGTACAGACAAAGAACGTCACCGACACATCGGGCATGTTATCCAAGAAGGTCAGGTTGTTCGTCTGCGAATGCAGGCCGTCGTCAAAGGTGAAACTGGCTGCGCCCGGATGGCCGTTCCAGGGAACCGTGGTGATGGGCCCCGCAAACGCGGAAACGGCAGATATGGCAGAGACGGCGGCAAACGAAACCGCCGCAGAAAGCGAATTCTTCAAACATTCCATACGAATACTCCTAGTATGGAATTTAGCCTATTTTGCCAGAAAAAAGATTTTTACCGCCAGATTATCCATTGACAAAATGGCAACATATGCAAGGATAGAGCAAATTTGACGAAGATAGCCTATGGTTCATCCTTGACGCAACGGACTGAAATCGCGTCACACTGCAATCTATCGAACAGGTACGCAATGTCGTCGTACAGACCCGCTTCACTGTAGACGCTGTAGTACGAGTGGCAACTATCATACTCAGTAGAGCTCCAGAAGACCGCGTAGCGGCCCTCGTTGTGAAAATAGTAGCCCCCATTACAGCCCCTATAGCCAGCAGGCAACGCCGAGAACCCGTAGGCATCCGTGCCGGCGCCACTATTCCAGCCACTTGTAGACTTGAGCACCTTGCCCGCTGTACTGGAACCACCTACCGCCGTGAAAAGCGTTTCAAATTCAGCCTTCGTAGGCAAGTGCCAACCCGCGGGGCAAATACCTCGCACCGGGTACGTCGGCGAGCAAGGCCAATCATAGCCGCAACCCTTGCCGTTCATTGACCACTTGCCAACGCTGTCCATCGCTGCACTCCACAAGTACAGGCGACCATACTTGGAGCATTTGGAATACTCGTCGTCATAGCAATAACTGTTTGCCGTTTCATAGTTCAAGTTCTCCGCCATCCAGGTCTGCGTGCCAATTGAGACCGTCTTGTAGGTCTTGCCATCGCGGGAGTCGGTCAAAGATCCATACTCGCAGGAATCCACACTGTCTATCCTACAAGGCTCCACATACGCAACGGAACTCGACGACTTCGCCTTAGAACTGCTGCTGGAACTAGATGAAGGACTGGATCCTTCGCTACTGCTCAGGATGACGCTGGAGGACGAAGACTCCTTCCCGTCCGGGCGCGTCGCAAAATCGCTGTTGTCGTCACCGCAGGCCGCAAGCATCATCGTGCTAACAAGAATTCCAAGCCAAAAGTATCGCATATTTCCTCCAAAATACAATTAAATGTTTGTTAGTCCTTAACGCAACGGACTGAGTAGCCATTATACTCAATGCTGTGGTACAGGTGAGCACCGTCGGTGTGATAATCCAAATGTATTAAGAATGCGTAACCGGTATAGTTCTCTGTAGAACTCCAGAAGCCCGTATTTTGCCCCTCAAGGCTAAATTGTTCATTGTAAACTCTAACCCCAGCAGGCAATGCCGAAAACGAGTAGGAATCAATGCCGCCACCTTTTTCATTCCAACCAGTCTTAGACTTGATAACCTTGCCTGCAGTCTTGGATCCGCCAAATTCAACTATATTCCCCTGTTCACCAACCGCCTTCAACAGGATTTCAAATTCACCTTCGCTGGGCAGATGCCACCCAATTGCACAAGACTTTTTTGCAGCATACCACGTATAAAGCCTTCCATATTTTTTGCAGTTTTCCGATTTATCATCGTAACACCAACTGCTATCTGCTTTGTAATTGAGGTTCTCCGCCATCCAAACCTGTTCACCAATTTTCACAGTCCTGTAGGTTTGGCCATCGCGGGAATCAGTCATAGAGTCGACAACCACAGATGACGGGGTGACAGACATATCTTCAATACAACGAATTGAAAAGCCCAGTGACTTGGGTTCGACAGCCAGATATGCAACATTTTTGTAATTGTTCAAATGCATACTATAAACCATTTCGCGGTCGTACTCATGTTCAGAAGAACTCGCAAAGTATGCGTCATCGCCTTCGCAGCAGAAATACCTGTGCCCCCCATGCCAACCCCCGTAGCCAGCAGGTAATGCCGTAAAGGAATAATCATCGGCGCCAACGCCATTTTTGTTCCAGCCGATTGAAGACTTTAACTTAAGCCCAGCTGAATCTTGACCGCCAATTGCATCAAACAAGGTGATCAAACCCGTTCTCGAAGGTAAAGTCCAACCAGAAGGACACGCAGTCAAAGCATCACTCCAATGATACAATCGCCCATATTTTTTGCAATTTTCCGGTTTATCATCGTAACACCAACTACTATCCGTTTTGAAATTAAGATTCTCCGTCATCCAGACCTGTTTGCCGATTTTCACCGTTCTATAGATTTGACCATCGCGGGAATCCGTCAATGTTCCAATCGCAGAATTGGCACCCCAAGCGTTTACAACAAGCAACAACGAAAGCAATACAAAGATGGCAAAAGAACGTTTCATAGAAAATCCTTGTGAATTCTATGAATATACATTTTCCTTGCCAAAGGCAAAAAGCCCCGGCGGTGTGCCGGGGCGAGAATTGCTTGGATCCTATCGGGCCTTCGGCCCTCCAGGATGACTCTTCCCTATTACTTGT
>JAGAAW010000104.1 GCA_017615055.1 Fibrobacter sp. | reverse complement strand
TGCCGGCTTCCGCTATCGCGAAGTCTGCCGCCAAGTGCCCGAAGGAACTGCAGAAGGCCCTGAAGCAGGCCATCAAGAATGTGCGCGACTTCCACAAGAACCAGATGGAAGAATCCTGGCTCATGGAAGGTGCCGACGGCGTCGTGCTCGGCCAGCGCATTCGCCCCATGAAGCGCGTGGGCCTCTACGTGCCGGGCGGTGCGGGCATCTACCCGAGCACCGTCATCATGAACGCGGTCCCGGCTCTCGTTGCCGGCGTGGAAGACATCGTGGTCGTCACTCCTATCAAGGGCGAAATCAACCGCGCTGTCGCATTCGTGCTGCAGGAACTCGGCATTGACGAAGTCTACCACATCGGTGGTGCCCAGGCTATCGGCTTGCTCGCTTACGGCGCGAAGGACGCCAAGGGCAAGACCGTCGTGGAACGCGTCGACAAGATCGTGGGCCCGGGTAACGTTTTTGCGGCGATTGCCAAGAAGGAAGTTTTTGGCGTCGTGGATATCGACATGGTGGCTGGCCCGAGCGAAGTGCTTGTGATGGCAGACAACACCTGCGATCCGGACTTCGTGGCGGCTGATTTGCTCTCCCAGGCGGAACACGGTTCCGGCTTCGAGGCGGCCATCTGCATTACCGACAATATGGAAACCGCCCAGATGATCAGCGCCTGCGTCGACGTGCAGGTGGAAAATTCCCCGAAGCGTGAACTGCTTGAGAAGGTGCTCGGCAATTTCGGCCGCATCCTCGTGGTGAAGGACTGGTTCGACGGTGTGGAAATCGCGAACCGCATCGCTCCGGAACACCTCGAAGTGATGACCAGCGAAGCGGAATCCATGGCTGCACAGATCGAGAACGCGGGTGCCGTGTTTATCGGCCCGTGGTCCAGCGAGCCGGTGGGCGACTACTTCGCGGGCCCGAACCACGTGCTGCCTACCAACGGCACGGGCCGTTTCTTCAGCCCGCTCGGCGTGTACGACTTCCTCAAGCGCATGAGCATCATCCGCTACAGCGAGAAAGCCATCAAGAAGAACGCGAAGGCGATTGCTGCTGTCGCTACCGAAGAGGGCTTTATCCACCACGCGGCTGCCGTGCTGAAGCGTCTGTAAGGTCGCGCAATACACCTGCGTCATCCTGAGCGAAGGCACAATGTGCCGAAGTCTCTTTGATCACTTAGCGCTTTTATACGATACTTGGTGCTTTAGCACCTTAGTAGAGTTATCCCCTTTGGGGAATCGCTTATGTGAGCATGATCCCCCTTGAGGGGAGAAGGATCTAGTTTGATGTACAAATTAAAAGGCTCCCTCGGGAGCCTTTTTTTGTGATTAAGCATAGTCATTCTGGAGCGCGCAGCGCGATAGAATCCATGGACCCTATCGGTCGTCAAAGACTCCCTCCAGGGTGACAGTTTTGGTTCTACCTCAACGGGTATTCCTTATAATCCTGCACGCCGAATTCCTGGCGCAGGTAGTCCCAACGCACCAGGCGATTCTTCCAGTAGTACTTGCGGTACAGGCGGCGTGCCACGCGGCTTGTCAGTTCGTACGGAATCGTGTGGTGGTCGTCGGCGACGCTTTCCATCGAGATGCGGAAGTCAAGTTCTCCGTTCACCACGTCGACCGTCTCTCCGACCTGAACATCGGGGATATGGCTCACGTCGACCATCGTTGCATCCATGCATACGCGGCCGAGAATCGGGCAGAGCTGCCCGCGGATAAACACGAATCCCTTGTTGTACTCGCCACGCAGGTAACCGTCGCCGTAACCGATGGCGATGGTTGCGATGCGCGTGGGCTGCTGTGCCATCCAGTAACCGCCGTAGCTCACCGTCTCGCCGGGCTTCACGTCGTGAATGTGGCGGATGGTGCTCTTGATTTTCATGACGGGCTTTATAGGCCACGGGGAAGGTGCTGCACCCATGCAGTTGTAGCCGTAGAGCGCGAGCCCCGGGCGGACCATGTCGAAGTGGCTCTCGGGGCGGGTGAGCGTGCCTGCGGAACTGCTGCAGTGGCAGATTTCGGGACGGAGCCCTTCGGCTTCCAGCACGTCCACAAGGCGCGTGAAACGCTGTATCTGGATATCCGTTTTCGGGTTCCCCGGCATGTCGGCTGTCGCAAGGTGCGTGAACATGCCTTCAAAATGCAGGTACTTGAGGGAGAGTGCCGCGCGGATGTTGTTGAAGTCCTCGGCGTCGAAACCATAGCGGTTCATGCCGGTATCAATCGCGAGGTGCGCCTTGCAGGTCGTACCCGTTTCCTTGAGGTACTGGTCGAATGCCATTGCGGTACGGATGTCCGTGATGGCTGCAGTAAGCTGAAATTCCACGAAGTAGGCGAAGTCAGCCGGAGTGCAGGGGCCGAGCACGAGAATCGGCAGGTCCATGCCGTACTGGCGAAGCAGCATGCCTTCGCTGATGTGGGCTACTCCCAGGTAGTCTGCGCCGCCGAACTTTGCGGCAAACGAGCAGGCGAGGCTCCCGTGTCCGTAGGAGTCGGCCTTCACCGGCAACAGGATCTTCGTGTTCGCCGGAATCTGGCTGCGGATAAATTGAATATTGTTGCAGAGGGCGTCCAGGTTGATTTCAATCCAGTTCGGGCGTGCGATCTTGTTCAAGTCGGGAGGAGTCGGTAAAAGCTTCATAGTGCTTAAAATATAACAAACGGCGCTGCTTACGGCCCACAATAAACATAGTTGTGCACCCTAGAGCCCTTAGATAAGCAGATAAGTAAACAAAATGTGCCTACAACATGGAATAAATCTGTTTGCAATAACTTTTTGTAAAGTTGCAGGACTTCGCCGTATCAGCAAAAACGCGCGCAGCCCTTGTACTTATTGGTACTGCCATTTTCTGTCGGAGTTTACAATTCAAATGTTGAAAATTTGTTTACCCGTTCGGGTGAATCCGTTCCGATTTTTCTTTATAGTTTAAAATCAGAGAGAACAATTTATCTTGAACCTGAGTGAAGGAACGGGCTTGGGATAGGTGTTGTGGATAAAGTAATTCCTTCAATGATTGTCGTCTAAATCCCCCGTACATCGTTACGTTGTGTGCAAGGCTTGACCGTTAAGCCCTGTTCACGAGAATTGCATTTTTTGCAAAATTGAAGCCTTGACCGCAAGGCTATAGGTCCCCTTTTTACCTTGAAAAATTACCCCCAGAAAATCACCCCCAAAACAAACCATAAACCATCAATTCCCTCGCAAGAGGGGGAGGATAAAACCATGAAACCGATAAAACAGACCACGGAAGAATTCGTGGCTTCGCTCTTGCCGGATTCTGACAAGAGGCTCGGACGCATCTCCGGCGTCTCGCTTCTTGTGGCGCTGGCGCTGAGTTTCTGGGCCACGACATATGACGTTCTTATCGACGACATGATTTTCGAGAAGACTTCCAGTATGGAAATCGAGACGAAGATTGAAATCGCCGACAAGAAGGAAGAGAAAAAGCAGGAAAAGAAGCAGGAAAAAAAGCCTAAAAACATCGCAAGGCAGAACAAGAGGCCCGGTGGCGGCAAAACCAGGGGCCAGGGCAAGCCGAACGCGCCCCAGACTAGGGGCGTCCTCAAGGAACTCGCGTCAATGACCAAGAACGCGTCAGCTTCGGCATATAACCTCATGAACGACCAGAAGTTCGCGAGAGACATAGATAAAATCCTCAAGAACACGAACGGTCTGCAGACTACGGGCAAGACGCATATTGGCGAGAGGGCCGGCAAGGTTAATGGAGGCTTTAACGAGGGCGTCGCCTCTGGGGGTGGCGGCGGAATCGAAGGGGCTTTCGGCAACCTGTTCGGCGGTCCGGGTGGTGGACTCAATACGAAGTCCCTGAAGGGAAATATGAAGACCCCTTCCGTGCGCGATATCGACTTGGGAGCAGGAAGTTCCTCACGTTCTGCTTCCGATATCATGAAGGTCGTGCGCACACGTACACCCGGGCTACGCCATATCTACAATAAGTACCTGAAGAAAAAACCGGGCTTGGAAGGCAAGGTGACGCTCAAGTTCACGATTGCCCCGGGCGGGGAGGTGATTAGCATCGCGGTCGTCTCTTCCACGACGGGTCACGGCGAATTCGATGGCGAAATCAAGAATGCTGTCGGTCGCTGGACATTCAGCAAGGTCAAGTCCGGAAACACTACCGTAACCATTCCGTTCACGTTTAGCGAATAATAAAGTAATATCCTGCGTTATATGATTCCGGTGGCCATACGGCTGCCGGAATTCCTTTTATTTGATTGTAAACGCCATATTTTCTATATTCATTCCCGAAACAAATTGGAGAATTTAAAATGACTGATCCGCGTATTACGAAACTTGCCGAAAACCTGATTAACAACGCGCTTGCCCTGAAGGCGGGCGAGAATATCCTTATCGAAACGACTGATACTCCTGACGAAGTCTCTACTGAACTCATCAAGGCTGTCGAGAAGGTGGGGGGCAACGCCTTCGTGCGCAATTCCAAGAGCCGTGTGCGTCGCCAGATGCTCCTTTCTGCAAGCGAAGCCCAGATGAAGGTCGAGGCGGAACTTGCCCTTGCCGAAATGAAGAAGATGCAGGCCTACATCGCCATCCGCGGGGCCGACAACTTCATGGAAAACTGCGACGTGAGCGACGAGAAGATGCTCATGTACCGCAAGATGACTAAGGAAACGCTCGACTACCGCGTGAACAAGACGCGCTGGTGCGTACTCCGCTGGCCGAACGCCTCCATGGCGCAGGGCGCGAAGATGAGTACCGAGGCGTTCGAGGACTTCTACTTCCAGGCTTGCCTCGCGGACTACCCGCGCATGGGCCGCGCCGCGGAAAACCTCGTGAACCTCATGAACAAGACGGACAAGGTGCGCCTCGTGGCAAACGGCACCGACATCACGTTCAGCATCAAGGATATCCCTGCGATTCCGTGCTGCGGCAACATGAACATCCCGGACGGCGAAGTCTATACCGCGCCGGTGCGTAACAGCATCAACGGCGTAATCCACTACAATACGCCCACGCTCTACGAGGGCAAGCAGTTCAGCAACATCCGCCTGGAATTCAAGGACGGGAAGATTGTGAACGCTACCTGCGAAACAGGCGACAATGCGCAGCTCAATGCCATCTTGGATACCGACGAGGGCGCACGCTACGTGGGCGAGTTCGCCATCGGTTTCAACCCGTTCGTGAACGCACCGATGTGCGATATTCTATTTGACGAGAAGATTGCGGGCAGCATCCACTTTACGCCCGGCATGTGCTACGAGGAAGCCCCGAACGGCAACAATTCCGCTATTCACTGGGACCTGGTGCTCATTATGCGCCCGGAATACGGCGGCGGCGAAATCTGGTTCGACGACAAACTCATCCGCAAGGACGGTCTGTTCGTGATTGACGAACTCAAGTGCCTGAATCCTGACCAGCTGGGAAAGTGACGCTTGGCGTCATCCTATGAAAAAAGCCGTCCTTTGCGGGACGGCTTCTTGATGCTTGTAATAGAAGATCCCCGCCTTCGCGGGGAAGCCAATCTTACATCTTCAAGAGAATTTCACCAATTTGAACTGCGTTCAATGCAGCGCCCTTGCGGATCTGGTCACCGGTGAGCCACAGCGTGTTGCTGTTCTCATCGGCGAGGTCCTTGCGGATGCGGCCCACGAAGATGTTGTCCTTGCCGGCGCTTTCGAGCGGCATCGGGTACACATAGTTCTGCGGATCGTCCTTGAGGGTCACGCCCGGAGCGTTCTTGAGAGCGTTGCGGATTTCTTCGACAGAAACCGGACGTTCCGTTTCGAACCACACGGATTCGGAGTGAGAACGCAGCGAGCTCACGCGCACGCAGGTGGCGCTCGTACGAACGTCAGAGTGCATGATCTTGCGGGTTTCGTTGTACATTTTCATTTCTTCCTTCGTGTAATCATTTTCCGTCATCTTGTCGATCTGCGGAATTACGTTGTAGGCGAGCTGGAAGGGGAACTTGTTGATGTGCGTGGTCGTACCGGTTTCGAGAATGTCCTTGTACTGCTGCTTGAGTTCTTCCATGGCGATGGCGCCTGCACCACTTGCACTCTGGTAAGAAGAAATGTGGATCTTCTTGATGTGAGAAATCTTTTCGATCGGGTTGAGCACCACCACCATCATGATGGTCGTGCAGTTCGGGTTAGCGATAATGCCCTTGCCGCCGAGTTCAGCCTTGTAGAGCTTGATGTCTTCGGGGTTCACTTCGGGAACGACCAACGGCACAGCCGGGTCCATACGGAAGAAGCTCGTATTGTCCACGACCACGGCGCCGTTTTCGACGGCGATCGGAGCGAATTCCTGAGAAATAGCGGCACCAGCGGAGCTGAGCACCAGGTCAATGCCCTTGAAAGAATCCTTGTTCAGAACTTCGCACTTGAGGGTTTCGCCCTTGAACTTGAATTCCTTACCGGCACTGCGTTCAGAAGCGAGGAGCTTCAGGCTCTGCAGCGGGAAGTTGCGTTCTTCGAGGATGGAGAGGATTTCTTGGCCTACGGCGCCAGTTGCGCCCATAATGGCTACGTTGCGAATCATAATTAACCTTTATTGTTCGGTTTGTTGTTGATTGTTTGATTGTAAAGCTTCAGTGGCGTTCCAGAAACGCTTCAGGTAGATTTTCATCTGGCCGATCTGGTCTCTGGAC
>JAGAAW010000103.1 GCA_017615055.1 Fibrobacter sp. | reverse complement strand
TGGTCGGGAGAGCGGCTTCGATACGCTTGGTGTTGGTGATTTCGCCAGTCACCTTGTCCTGCGGAACGTTGAAGTCGACACGGATGAACACGCGCTTGCCGGCGAGTTCGAGATCTTCGATAGAGAGCTTTGCCATTATGGTTTCCTCTTTTAGGGTTAAAATTTACGGGCTAAAAATTAGAATTTTTCGTTCGAAATTACCATATTTCTACCATATTAATGGCAATAAAGATTGTTCTACATCATAAAAAGGGGTTAAAAGGCTTAAAAAAACGTAATTTTTTTAACATTAGGTGTTTTTTTTATATATTTCGTAAAAAAGTAAATCCGTATTGGAGTACAAAATGAAGCGTTTCTTTGTGGCACTCTGCCTTTCCATCGCAACGGCTTTCGCCGGCTCTTACGATATTGAAGAATTTACCGCGACCGACGCCGGCAGCCCCGACGAATACATCACCGCGGAATTTGGTGGCCAGCTCAAGACCGCTCCGGCAGACGAGGTCAGTTCTCTCCAGGAAGGCCGTCTGGTCGTGCGTCAGAAGTTTACCGACCCGTTCGGCGAGTCCCCCACAGCCTACCAGCTCTACCAGGGCGGCAAGGGCGACCTGTCGTCCCTCGTTCCCCTGACTGCCGAAGGTGTTGACTACTCCAGGCTCGTTACCACAAGGATCTACGCCCGCCGCGGCATGGCTTTCGAAGACGATATCGAAAAGATTTACTTCGACGGCAAGGCCGTCTACATTCCGGGCTATTCGACCGCTGTAGCGTTCCTCGATGGCAGCATGGTCCAGCTGAAAGGCGACGAATCCGCAGCAGCATCTTCTAGCGAAGAAGAAGAGGAATCCCCGAAGCCCGCCGTAGCCTCCAGCGAAGAAGAGGAATGCGACGAGTACGATCCGGACTGCGAGGATGAAGAAGAAGATGACGACATTGACGTCAAGGGTGACCTCGATGAATCCAATTCCCGTGCCGATGCTCGCGACTACGCGATAAGCGATGCTTCTGAAAACGCAACCGACCGTTTCGGTATTGCTGACGAAGTCCGCTTCTGGACTGCAGTTGGCCTTACCGCCCTCGCCGTTACCGGCGCCGTTATCGGTGTTATGCAGCAGATGGAAGCTAACAAGGCCAAGGACGCCTACGACGACCTTGACGGGCTCCACACCAACATCATGAACGCGATAACCAAGGCCTGTGAAGGCGACAAGGAACCTGCGGCATGCGAGGTGGCCCTGAAACAGTATCAGGATTTGGACTTTACGACTCCGGAACCGTACAGCCTCGCCAACCTCGAAGCTCGTATGAACACCAACAAGAAGACTCAGGATTCCTACACGTTCGCCCGTAACCTCTGGTTCGGCGTGACGGCGGTCTCCCTGACGGCAGCCATCGTGCTCTTCGTATGGTAGTTGAATCTGGAAAGATTTCACTAAAAGACCTGACGTTCGATTGCATAATCGGAACGCTCCCTTTCGAAAGAGAAAAGGAGCAGCCGGTTGTATTGAACGTTTCCATTTGGCTTGACTTTACGCAGGCCGCCCGCAATGACGACCTGATCCATTCCATAGACTATGCCCAGCTGGCTGAAAACCTCAAGGGATTCATCCGGGGGGCGAAGTTCCAGCTCGAAGAGACGCTCGTGCTGGAAACGGCGAAGTATATCCTCGGCAACTACCCCAAGGCGCTGGCCGCCGAGGTAAGCGTGAGCAAGCCGAACGCCATCCCCAACTGCGCAGGTGCCGCCTCCAGCATCCGCGTGCGCCGGTAAGGCAAACCGCCCTCAAAAAATTTTCTGCATTTGGCCTGCGCCTAGCGCAGGTCTTTCAGTTTATGGTCCTGTAGCGCAGGGCTTCCGAGATATCAACGATTTCGACACACGGGGCTTCGCGCATATCCGCGATGGTGCGCGACACCTTCAGCATGCGGTAGAACCCGCGGGCGCTCAGGTTCATCCTGTCGGCGGCAGAGACAGCAAAGCGTTCCACCTCCGGCGACATGCATGCAAACCTCTTCGCGCACTCCGACGACATCTCCGCATTGGACTTGAACGGCAGGTCCTTAAACCTCCGGCGCTGGATGGCGCGTGCCGCACACACCCGCTTGCGGATATCGGCGGAGCACTCGCGTTCGCGCCTATCCACAAGGGCGTTCGCCTCCATGGGCGGCACGCTCACCTGGATGTCGATGCGGTCCAGCAGCGGACCCGAAATCTTTTCGCGGTATCGCTTGCGCGCATCGGGCAGGCACGTACACACGCGCTTCGGGTCCATCGCGAACCCGCAGGGGCACGGGTTCATCGCCGCCCCCATCATGAAGCGTGCAGGCCAGACTACAGTCCCGCTCGCACGGCTTACCGAAATAAAACCGTCCTCCATCGGTTCGCGCAACGCCTCCAGCACGCAGCGGTTAAACTCCGGGAGTTCATCCAGAAATAGCACACCATTGTGCGCGAGGCTCGCCTCGCCCGGCGCAAGCCGGGCACCGCCGCCCACCAGCGACACCATCGAGGCGCTGTGGTGGGGCGTGCGGAACGGGCGAATTACCACCGGTCTAAATTCCGCGGAATCGCCCGAGCGGCGAGCGCACGAATGTATGCGAGTCGTCTCGAGGATTTCCTCGTCCGTCATGTCAGGCAGTATTCCCGGCAGGCAACGTGCACACAGCGTCTTGCCGGCGCCCGGGGAACCCACGAGCAAAAAGTTATGAGCCCCCGACGCCGCCACCTCAAGGGCACGCTTCACGCCCTCCATGCCGACGACGTTCCTAAAGTCGGGAACCTCAAGGGAGGGGGGCCGGTCTTTCGATTTAATACCGGACGCGATTAAAGGAACATTCGACCCGCCCCCCTCCAAGTATTCAACGCATTCCCTTAGGGAATCCGCACAAACGTAACAAAGACCTTCCACCAGCGAAGCCTCGGAAGCATTCGCCCGGGGAATCACCAGGATGTTCTCCCCATCCCGCGGCAAACTCATCGCTATGGACAGAACCCCTCTCACTGGCTTCAACAATCCATCCAGCGAAAGTTCACCAACAAAGACGTAGCGTTCTACCTTCTCGACATTTATCTCGCCGGTAGAAACGAGCATCCCGATAGCCAGCGGAAGGTCTAGTGCACTCCCCTCCTTCCGCAGGTCCGCAGGCGACAGGTTTACCGTAGTACGGAAACCCGTCACCACTTTCCCGATGGAGCGAATCGCCGAAACGACACGCTCGCGGGATTCCCTCACCGCATTGTCCGGGAGGCCGACCAGAGTAAACCCAGGCAAGCCCTGCGAGGCATCAACCTCTACACTCACAGGGACGGCCTTGATACCAAACAAACAGTAAGAACGGATTCTGCGGAACATTTGCACCTACTAGGCTACCGCAGCCTGGTACTTTTCCAGGATGCAATTTTCAATGTGTTCACGCAGCTGTCGCGTAATCGGATTGCAGATGGACTTGAAGTCCTCGCCCTTGTAGAACGGGTCGAGCGGGTAGCTCACGAAGAGCCCGTTCACGCCGTCCATCACGCGGAGTCCGCGAATCACCATCTGGTCGTTCAGCACAATCTGCGCAAGGCCCTTCAGGTGCCCGAGGCTCGGGCCCTCCTTGAACGGGAACACCTGCACCTGCGTTACCGCAAGGCAATCGAAGGCGGGATCCACCTTCTGCTGGGCAGCATTGCTTGCTGCGTTCGTATTTTCTGCCATGTTATGGCCTCCTATAGTTTGTGTTAATCCGCCTCCACGACAACCCATTTTGCCGCTTCCGACGGGCGTACCTATAGTTGCAATTTCCGTGCCAATTTTAAATTGCCGTTTTTCGCAAAAAATCGCCATATTGCGACACCCCTACCTAGTGATTAATCGATTAAATCACTGATTTATCTATTTTAATCACTATGCTGTTAAAACCGAACATGAACTGGAAAGCAAACCAGGGAATCCAGATCCCGACCGTGATGGCAAACTTCACGGAAGAACGTGAATTTGTACAGATCGACTTCTATGTTGAGGAACCGCTCGACTGCTTCCGTGCCGAAGTCATGGAAAACGGCGGGCACAGCTGGGAGGATTCCTGCGTCGAAGTTTTCCTGCAGAACCCTGCGAACGCAGAGGAGTACTTCAACTTCGAGGTCACTAGCCGCGGATCGCTGCTCGCCGCACGCGGAACCGGTCGCGAGAACCGCACTATACTCGGCGAAGTGCAGCTCTCGCAGGTCGAGCGTACCAAGCAGCTCGCAAGCGTCATCGGGGAATTCGTCAGCTGGGGCATAAGCATCCGTATCCCAGCAAGCATATTCGGGCTTACCTCGTTCGAGGGCGGCCACCTGCGGGGCAACCTCTACAAGTGCGCCGACAAAGCGAAGACCCCGCACTACCTGAGCGCATTCCCCATCGATACCGAGAAGCCTGACTTCCACCGCCCGGAATTCTTCCAGGAACTCGCATAGCCCCTTATACAAGATGTCTACCGTAATCATCTTCAACAAGCCCTTCGGCGTACTGAGCCAGTTCACGCCCGAATCGGGGCACGCGGCGCTCGATACCTTCGGGTTCCCGCCGGGAGTGTATGCGGCAGGCAGGCTCGACCACGACAGCGAAGGCGCCCTGCTCCTGACAGACAACGGGAAACTCATTAAGAAGTTGCTGGACCCGCAGTTCGAGCACCCGCGCACCTACCTGGCGCAGGTCGACGGGCAAATTACCAAAGAAGCCATTCAAAAGCTATCGAAGGGCGTAGATATCAAGGGTTACCACACCAAGCCCTGCAAGGCAGAGATTGCCGATGAACCCGACTGGCTCTGGCCGCGCAACCCTCCCGTCCGCTACCGCGCGAATATCCCTACAAGCTGGGTACGCCTCACCCTTATAGAGGGCAAGAACCGCCAGGTGCGTCACATGACGGCCGCGGTCGGGTTCCCCACGCTCCGGCTCATCCGCGTACAAATAGGGAACATCCCGCTGGGCGAATTAAAGCCCGGCGAGTGGAAAGCGGTTACCGATAAGGTAATATGATTCTTTAGAGCAGGCCCTTCTTTGCCGAACGCATCAGGTTCTTCACCTGCTTGTTCGTGAGCTGCGGGACCTCGGCGTCCTTCTGGGCGCGGGACTTGGGAGCACATTCCTCGCAGTAGTGCTTGAACACCGTCCCGAAACTGGCGGCACCGTCCATGCGGTCTGTCTGACGGCTACGGAAGGCACGAACCATCGTTTCCTTGTGGCACTTGTCGCACACGCCCATCTTGGGGGCTGCGGGCTGACGCGGTTCGCGATTCTTGTTCTCGTGTTCCTTCGTCATATCCCAGGCACGTCTCTGGGCTGCAATCTTTCTGGCAAAACCATCGTCTAAAAGACCCATATCTGCTCCTTATTTATCTTCTAACTCTCTTAATATACAATCTTGCAAGAAAAGCGATTCGAGTGTAATGCACAAAGAGGTAGGTTTTGCTGCTTCCGAGTACAGGCTACGGGCAAATTTGCCCCTTTCCAGCTGCTTTTCCTTGAAATTTTCTGCGTGCTTCGCGAAGTCGAGCACCTTCACCCGCGAGGGGAAAGTCGTCTCGAACGCCCGGATGGCATTGTTGAGGACATCCACCTTGTCGCTCACGCCGGGCACGGAATCCGGAGGGATTGTCACCACGAAGATGCCCGACTGAGTCTTGTTGACAAGTTCACGTACGAGGCTCGTGTAGTTTTCCGCCGTAAGGAAGCCCGAGCCAGAATCCTTCTTCAGGTCGCTGTAACCGAGCCCGAGCACGATGCGGCCAGCCTTCTTGCCGATAATGTCGGAAGCCGCGCGCGTTATAAGCTGCGGTATGGAGAGCGGTACCGGGGCATTTATGGAAAACTGCATGGGGCGCGAGGGTTCACGGCACAGGAGCATCTCGGCCATGCGGGAGGCAACCTCGCCCTGCTCGCCAAGGAGTTCATCGCCGATTATGAGAATCCTGTTTTCCATGCCTTTAATTTACTTACTATCGAGGGGTTTGACCACAGAAATTTCCCAAAAACCTTCTTTTTTTTCACGGGAGAGTATGCTGCAGCCGTCCGCGACCAGCGCTCCGGGAACATTCTCGATAGGGGAACCCTCGTCGAGGGCAATCCTCAGCACGCGCCCGCGGGGGTAGCCCGACATCACGAGCCTGGAACGGACCGCATTCCCGGGGCAAACCACGCCCCGAAGGTCGAGCACGTCGGGTATATCCAGGGTAACGCCCGTAAGCGGTACGCCCGCCTTCACGTCATCGCAGAAACGGGCGATTTCCTCGCAGTGGTCCTCCGGATGCTCGAGCCACTGCCCGACCGGATACGCAGGAATGCTAGCCAGCACTACCCTGGAAAGGGCGTCCTCGGGTAGAAGTTGCACCCCGAACGAGGCCCGGAACCACTCGGCACAGGCATACGAGAGGAGCGATTTCAGGGCACTCCCGAAACCCGCCTCGCCCTTGTGCGAAAGCATCCATTTGACTACCGTAGACGGTCCGCCCGTATTCCTTTCATCCATCATTTTTACCTAAACATACATTTTTATCGCACTTCATCGCAAAAATGTCAAAAAACGCGTTTTTTTGTAAAAAAGTTAAACTCGTCACGTATTTTTCCATAAAAATAGTAACGAAACATAGCAAAAAGGGGCTTTGATTTCTATATTTGCGCCCAAGCATTTGAATATGCAAAAGGTTTTGTAAACGATGAATACAGTTCTCCTCTACGCAATGTTCGTAGTCTATGTCATCGCCGGCGTGGGATTGGTGATTTACGGGTTTAGCTGCTACTACAGCATTTATCTATTCCTGAAGAATAGCCGTCATACTAGACTTACCGACCGCAAGAAAATTCTCAAGTTCTATCGCGAGCACTCCATCAATGACCTCCCGCAGGTCACGACCCAGCTCCCCGTCTTTAACGAGGCGAACTGTGTGGAACGCCTGCTCGAAGCCGTATGCGCCATTGACTACCCCAAGGACAAGCACGAAATCCAGGTCTTGGACGACTCCACCGACGAATGCTACGAAGTGGCCAAGAGGAAGGTGGAAGAACTTGCCGCGAAGGGCTACGACATCAAGCTTATCCACCGCACGAACCGTCAGGAATTCAAGGCCGGCGCCCTCAAGGAAGCCATGGCCGTCGCGAAGGGCGACTTCCTCGCGATTTTCGACGCGGACTTCGTACCGGAGAAGGACTTCCTCCTCAAGACCATCCCCTACCTGGTGATGGACGACCAGATTGGCCTGGTCCAGGGCCGCTGGGGCCACCTGAACCGCACGGAATCGGGCCTTACGCTCGCACAGTCCATCGGTATCGACGGCCATTTCGTGATCGAGCAGTCCGCACGTAGCTGGGGCAAGCTGTTCATGAACTTCAACGGTACCGCAGGCGTCTGGCGCAAGCAGGCCATTTACGGCGGTGGCGGCTGGGAAGGCGACACCCTGACCGAAGACATGGACCTCTCCTACCGCAGCCAGCTCGCCGGTTGGAAGATGAAGTTCGTGTTCGACGTGATTGTGCCTGCCGAACTCCCGAACGACATCAATGCCTACAAGGCACAGCAGTTCCGCTGGGCCCGCGGTTCCATCCAGACCGCCATCAAGATTCTGCCGCGCGTGTGGAAGGCCAAGGTCCCGCTCCGCATCAAAATTGGCGCGTTCCTGCACACGACCCACTACTCGATTCACCCCTGCATGCTGTTTACCGCCCTCTGCGCTTGGCCACTGCTCGCGTTCTTTGAACCGGTCGCGAAACTGCCGAGCTGGGCCTACACCATCGGTTTCAGTTTCATTTTCCTCGCCGCTATCGCACCTTCCGTCCTTTACTTCGTCGCCCAACGCTGCTCGGGCTACACCGGCTGGAAGATCCGTATGCTCAGCCTGCCCATCCTGATGGCGCTTGGCGTGGGCATCGCCGTGAACAACACGCGCGCCGTTTTCGGTGCCGTGACCGGCGTGAAGGGCAGTTTCGTCCGCACCCCGAAGAGCGGCGGCTCCAAGAAGAAGGCAAAGAGCCACTACGCACAGAAGTTCCCCTGGATGGCTGTCCTCGAGCTCGGAGTTGGCGTATACTGCATCTTCGGTCTCTTGGAATACATCGGCGCCCAGAAGTTCATCATCGGCCCGTTCCTCGCCCTCTATGCGGTAGGCTTCCTCTCCGTGGGCGTGCTCAGCTTTATGCACTTTATCGGCAACATTATCGAAGTGCACAAGGCCCGCAAGGAACACGGCAACGTCGAAGAACAGGAATCGTAATCCAGTTACAGCCTTTTAGCATTAAAGCATTCGCGCAGGTCGCGGATGCTTTTTTGCATGGTATGGATATGCTCCGTAGCGCGGGAATCGTAGGCGGCAAGGCCGTGCACGTATTCACGGTGGAACATCCCGTAGAGCCCAAGCGCAGACGAGACCAGGATGCCTGCGACAGCGAGTGCGACGACGAGTTCGATTAACGAGAAACCTTTTTGCACCGGATGAGCCTCCTGAAAGTGTAGTCGGGCGTGCGGATTTCGAGCCACTGGAGAGGAGTGGCGGGAACTGGAGTGGTAATTATTTCGGGGAAAATGGTTGTTTTATCGTTTGTCGCGGAATCATCGCTTATTTCGGGTGGATTGCGGGATAGGGATGCGCGGCGGGTATGGACGGTGTCGGCGCAGGCAGGCAGGGCGGGAACTTGCGACTCCATGTAGCGGACTGCAGCGAGAGCGCTGTCGGAGTGTGCAAATTCGATGGACGAGATATGCCGGAACGCCCCCAGGTAAAGCGAGAGGGCAGCCGCCCCTGCGGCAAGGACCGCAAGTGCCACGAGGGTTTCAAGGAGGGTAAAACCTTTACGTTTATTGCGGGTTGCAAGACGCTTATCGCAGGTCATAGCCGAGCAGCCCTCCGGAAGACGACGCCCTCGCCTTCAAAGAATGCGGGAAGGAGCGCGTGGGCCGAGTCGTGCACGGCTCCGGGGTATGCTGCACCGAAAAGGCTATCAGGATCATCCAGTTCGACTATGCCACCGGGTGCGGCAAGCACGCCCGAGAAGGCGGCATGATTCATGAGGGCAACACGCCCGCCGCCCGAACCGAGCGATACGGCGACGCTCGGGAAACCTGCACGCGCACGGTCGCGGATTGTCACGATATCGCGGGCATAGAGCAGGCCCGAAAAGGCGAAGGAGGAGCGCACCTCCAGCGACGCTCCGGAATAGACCTCCAGATGCTCGACCGAGACTTCCCCGCCGAGGGTCACCTCGCCTTCGGCATAGATGCGCAGCGTGTCGAAACTCGCACGCCCCTTTACGCTCACGGAGCCATCGACCAGGAAGGCCGCAGAAGGAGCGTGCGTATCGAAATCCAGCGTGAGGTCGCCATCGCTCACATGCAATGCTATTGCGGAATCTAGTTGGAAGATGCGCCTGTTGCCGGACATAGCGTGAAAGCCGTTCGCCATCGTGATAGACTCGCGGAGGTTTGCGCGGTACTGTGCCATGGCGGTGTACCAGTCATCAAAACGCAGGCGGGAATAGCGAGAGCCGTAATATGCACAGAGGGTGGGGACTGTATTTGATGATGCAGGATGCAATGTATTTGCAGGTAAGGGATGCTGTATATTTTCAGGTATAGAATGCCCGCCGGCCTGTAGCGGGGCACATATACGCCCCCACGGGCCTACTGCCTCGGCACTCACAGGCGGGAGCCCCGCAAAGAACCCGTCGGGGAATCCCGACAGGTTCGCAATGATTGCAGATTCCGCATCGTAGACGGTCTGCACCTCGCGGGCATAGCGGTTCGTGTAACGCAGCACGCTTCCCGGCACCCGCAGGAGGCAACCGAACAGGATGGTGAGTGAAAGGATTAGCACGAGGACAAATCCCAGAACGAAACCGCGCTTACATTCCATTGCGCACCTCCCGAGTTTCGCCCCCGCAGGCAAGCTGCACACGGTCCTTCCCGATAGAAACGACTTCGAAGGGCCCGAGGGTATCCCCAACGCTATACCAGGAAGGCGATGCGCCCGCAATCGATGCGCTGAAGATGCGGCCAGCCACAACGCCGTGCAAGCGGATTGAAGGGAGAGCGCACGCATTTATTTCCTTGTTAATCTGTGCATGAATTTCGCCGGGTTCAGATGCGCCGAGAATATCGCCTTTGTTAAACTGCGCACGTTCCTTATTAAACGGCGCAGTCGGCTCTTCGCTCGGGCGCATCTCCGGCGGAGGCGTGAGCGCCGGGAGTTCCATGCCATCAGGCGACAATACTTCAGGAGCATCGCCCGGGGAAACGTTCCACCAAGTTGAAACGGCAAGCAACAGCGCTACACCCGCAGCAAGCGCCGGCCATACAACCTTCCCGCAGGTCCGTGCCCGCCAAAACGGATCGCGACCCGCACGACGTAACCACCTAAGCCGTTCCGGTTCCTGCACGTTCCCTACGTCCATAAACGAGCAGTACCATTTTTCTGCCCGCGAAAACAGGTCATCGTTCCGGAGAAAAACGTCAAACCGCCCGAGACGTTCCTGCACGCTTTCTTTATTATTATACTGAGGTTCCTCGCTCCAGTGGCAAAGCCTTCCTTCAAAGAAGACGAGGATGTACAGCCAGCCATTATCCAGGAAAGCGAAGCGGCAGTTCCCGCAACTTTCGCGCAGGCTACACCCACAATAAGCATTATCGCCGCCTACGCACGTTTCGCAAGCATTTTCCTCGCGCATTAGTTTGTCTGCACACCCGTAGAGCATCGCCGTCCGGGGCAATACGCGGTCTCCGCGCCCTCGCAGTTTCGCAACATCCTTTTCCGCTGCATTATCATTCGCAAGCATCACGAGATACCGGTGCTTTCGCCCGTCCGTGCTGTTGAAACTCACCATTTCCCGGAATACAGGCTCCACCACGCACTTCCCGCTCGAATAGGACTGCGCAACCGACGGAAAATCCTCGGCAAATCGCCTGCGAAGCGTCACCGGGTCTAGTTCGCCGTCAAAGCCCGTCACCACCTCCCAGGTCCAGAGATGCGCCTCCATAAAAGCCGTTCGCCCCCACATCAAAATTCCACCTCGGGCGTAATGAAGATGGCAAGTTCGCTCTCGTCGTCGACCTCGCTCACGTAACTGAATAGTTTGCCGATAAACGGGATGCTCCCGAGAAACGGGACCGCATTCCGCACTTCGGATTTACTCTTGCGCACGAGCCCACCCAAGCAAAGCGTCTCGCCGTTTTTCAGCGTGACAGCCGTTTTCAGGTTGCGCGTGCTTATATCACGCGGGCCATCGCCGCTCGAGCGCCCCGCCGTCTTGATTTCGGGCGAAATGTTCAGCGTAATGCTCCCGCCCTGCGTAACCGTCGGGGTGATTTCCAGCGAGATGCCGTCATTGAACGAGCGGTAGTCTGTAATCGGGTAACCATCCGCAGAAACCTGGCTCACCAGGTAATAGACCGTGTTCGTCACGTTCAGTTCCGCCTTTGAGCCGTTCAACGTCGTGAGTCGCGGGCGTGCAAGGACTTCGGCCTTGTTGTTCTCCTCCATCGCGGCAAGTTCCATCTCGAAACGCGCCGGCAGAATCCCGATTTTCCCGAATGCGCCCGAAGCGGAAACGTCCTTCCCCATGAAGTCCCAGAATCCGCGCACGCCCAGGTCGTTCTCGCCCGTCTTGCGCGTAGCCCCGCTATGGAGCCCGATTTCAAAGTTGCGCCCGCGCTTGAGTTCCACGATTACGCACGAGATGGTCACCTGCATGGCGGCCCTGTCCAGGTTTTCGAGGATGGCGACAGCCTCCGCAATTTCTGCGGACGAGCCGCGCAACATCAGCGCGTTTTGCTCCTTCACTTCCGACACGACAAGCCCCGAACCCGGCAACAGCTTGGAAAGTTGCGGCACGAGGGCCTCCGGCGTCATAGCCTTCAACGGGTAAAGTTCCGTACGCGAAAGCACGTTTTTCGCCCCGCGTTCTGTTACAAACAAAGTATTTGATTCCAGCGCATAGGTGTAGTGGCTCCCGCGAAAGAGCGACTGCAGGAGATCCGCCAGCGGGACACGTTCAAAACGCATCCGCAAATTTTCGCGCACGTCGCCGTATAAAACCAGATTGAGATTCGCCACTCGCGCACATTCCTTGAGGAAGATGTCCAGCGGGGTGCCATCCAGTTCTACCGTATAGAGAGAGTCGTCCTGAACGATATCCGGCACGGAATTTGCACCCGCGGGCGAAGCGCCGTTCGCACCAGCGCCATTCGGGCCCGAGCCACCCGCGGGAGAATTGCGCGAGCGTTCCACGCGAAAGCAGTCCGCATCACGCCTTACGCGGTAACCATGCGATTCCAGCAGCACCCGGAGCGCCGTCTCGGGCGGTACGGATTCCAGATGGCCGCTCACAAGCCCCGCAACATCGGGCGAAGCCACCACGTTCAGGCCCGTATTCGCAGAAAAATCCCGGATAAACTCGCGAACGTCGCGCTCCCGCACGTCAAGCGAGACAAGCGAATCCGCGACCCGAAAAAAATTCTCGCCATGTTCCAGCCGCCTGCGGATATGGAACACCGTCCCGTCGCGAATGAGTTCGAGCCCGAGGGTAGAACACAACGACGTGAGACCCTCCAGCAGCCCGACGCCATCGAGGTGAAACGTGACACGCGCTTCCGCACCCGCATCCACAAGCACGGGCACCCCATAGGCAAGCGACACCGAGCGGGCTACATTCTGCAGGCTCGCATCTACGAAATCGAGCGAAACATTGTCGGGCACGTCGCGCTCCCCGCACCACGCGCGCCCCAGGCAAAGAAGTAAAATAATAACGAGGCAAGCTATCGCGGGCATAAAGCATCCGCGATTTTCCTCCGCATTTTTGCGAGGCACAATCGTCCCCTAGATTTTTACACTATAATAAAAGGGCGTCACTCGACAGCCGACACAACCCGAAACGAGTTGAGCACAATCTACAAAAAAATTTTCAGGAAAACCAGTCCCTACAGAATTTTTTCAAATTCCTTCAGGAGGGCACGGCCCTCTTCCCATTCGCCGAGGTTCGAAAGCGCATTGATATGCCCCTTGCGGCCCACGTCAAAGAACATCGAGCCCCACGCCTCCGCAAACATACGCGCACGTTCGATAGTCACGTACTCGTCATTCTCGCTCGCGACAACGCACGAGGGCACCGGCAACTTTTCCAAAGGCATCGGAGCAAAGTCCTCGACAATGTCAATCACGTCGATATCCGCAGGCGCAACGAGGAACACGCCCTTGACTTTTGCCGGAACGGCACCTTCCCTCGCCTTCTGCATAAGCCAGAGGACCGTCGTCGCGACCCCCAGACTGTGCGAAACGAGAACCGTATCGGACTCGATTGCGGCCACCGTCCTGTCGAGCGTATCGACCCAATCCGCCTTGTGCGGGTGTTCCCAGTCGTGCTGTTCAACGCGGCTTGCATCGGGCATGTTGTTCGCCCAATAAGTCTGCCAGTGAGTGGGACCAGAATTGCTGTAACCGGGAACAATCAGATAATGCATCAAGAACCTTGTTGAATTACATGCTCACGAACTTGCGCATGCTGACAATTGCAGTAAAGGCGCTCAGCACAAGGCACACGGCCACGGTAGCCGCAGGGATTGCTAGCCCGCCCAGGAATGTCTCGTGGAAAACCTGCACCAGCAAGAGGAGCGGCACCACGACGAACAGCGAAAGCTGCGTCGCCGCGCGGACCGTCTTTACGCGGAGCGAAAGCATCAGCGAAAAAGAGGTCGTCAGAAGCGCTGCCGAAACAGCCCCAAGCATGGACGCAACCGCAACCGTCGAAGAAATCTCGGGATGAGAAATCCAATAACCGAACTGCGCGAGAAGCGCGAATACGAGCGGGAATGGCACCACCGCCAGGAGCTTGCCCCAGAAAAGCTTTGCCGGAGCAATCGGAGAAAGCTGCAGGAGTTCGAGCGAATTGCGCTCGCGTTCACCCGCGAAAGAATCACCCGCAAGGGGCGAACCCATCGGGGCCATGAGGCAACCTAGCAGGAGCATCATGTAGCCTTCCATGCCTTCCATAATCTGCCCGCCGTACCGCGAAACCGCAATCGCCTGGCTCGCCGCGAGAATCACCGGCGGGATGATGAACGGAATCCAGAAGCGCGGATCCCGGAATATCAGGCGAAGTTCGTGTCTAAAAACGTGGAGCATGGGTATAGCGGCTTCGCCGCAGTTATTAGTTAATAGTTTGTAGTTATTAGTTGACTCAGTTTACAAGATGTTTATCACAAAAATACAATTATTCGTGCAAAGAGCGGGCTAACGTGCGCCAAAAACATTTGTTTTCGCTTGCAGAATGGCGTGAAATTGGGTATATTACAAAAAAATCATATCGGAGAAAATCTGTGGAAGTCCAGTACATCAGCAAAATCGTTATCATCGCGATTGCCATTATAATATCCATCATCAGCATGGGTCTTTTGCAAGTACTCTTCCAATGGATCAAGGCCTTGCACTCCAACGTGAATGTGAGCTATTTCAGACTTGTTAGTATGAAACTGCGCAAGGTTCCAATACAAACAATCATTGAAGCGTATGTTCTTGGCCGCAGCGAAGGCTACCCTATCGAATTAGACCTGCTTGAAGCGCATCACCTCGCCGGAGGCAACGTGCTCCGCACAGTTCAAGCTGTCATTGCAGCAAACAAGGCGAACGTCAAACTCAATTTCAAGGAAGCCGCAGCACTCGACCTAGCCGGAGACGACATGCTTGAGGTCGCAAAGAACATCGCCAAAAACAAGTCCTTCAACGGCATCATATAACCAGCGAGAGATTATCAATGAAATTTTTGGCAGTATTTATTCTAAGCCACTCTTTAATACCCGAACTTGTCGAAAAACTTCGGGAAAAGAGCATGAAACTGCTTGACAACGAGGCTCTAATAGCCTAGAATTACGCCAGTTGGAGATCTGAATTTTCAACTAAAAAAGGGACAAATTCATCACTATGTTAAAAGAGACATTAGACAACCCCTTCTACGAAGGCCCACGATAAAAAGCATTTCAAAGGAAGCCCGCAGGGACTAACAGTCACAAGGGCTTCCACCCGCCGTAGCCAACATCAATCCGTTTTTCGCCTGCGGAACCGAATAAATAAAAGTATACTCAGAAAATAGATCCTAGCCGAGGGCTGCTTCTAGGACTTCATTCATTAGCGTCTGGTACCCCACGCCATCAGACGCAGCCTTCTTCTTGTAGCCCTCAATTACGCGTACGGGAATGCGTATAGTGACGGCCTTCGATGCCTTCTCGGCCTTCCTTGCCTCACTCCTAGCCCGCGCCATAGCGAAGAACTGATCAGGAGTCATATTCTCGCCGACGAAACCGCGTCCGGAATCCACAGCCTCGCGCATTTCGTCGCCGAAGTCATGTTTCTTGTAGAAATCAACGTCCATGCTTTTCTTCATAGAGCCTTATCTCCTTTCCGTGCGCCCTTCGGGCTGTGATTACCTTTCCCGTGTTCCTGTTCGCGACGATTGTCCAGAGTTTTCCATCCCACTTTCCAGTGATGAGTTCGGCATCTTCGTCGTGGTTTGACGGTGCCGACACGAACTTTTCCTGGAGGATGCGGAACATCATCTCGGGGTAGATACTCCTTCCGTCAGCCTTTTCAAGTCCATGCTTTCCGATCTTCATTGTAAATATAACCTGTATTTACACTTTTGTCAATACATTTTTAGACGTTTTTCAGTGAATTTACTCCATCACCAACACAACTATAGCATCAAAACACATCGATTCTACAAAAACTCCTCGCACAATATATATAAAGCAAACGTCAAAAAATGTCAACGGAAACCAATTTCCCAAAAATTAGCCTTAATATCACGAACCAATCTTTTTTTAAAGAACACCGCCGCAGCCAACATAATACAAGAACAATCTCGACAAAGATTCCTAACTTTTAACCATGGACGATATATTCGCATTCATTGGCGGGCTCTACCTGGGGATTCATTACACCCGCACCAAGAAAATTGAGTACGTCTTCAAGATCCAATGGAAAGAGCAGCCTGTACTGTTCGGCATCATTATCCTACTCTTCTGGTTTTTCGCACTGGATAGTTTTTACGACACACTCGACCTATTCGGACTCTCTCCCATTTCCGGGAGACCGCTGCAACTCCTGGACATCATCACCTTTTTCGCAATCTTCTTTGTCGCAACAATAGCGAGCATTTTCACGAAGCAGGTCGAGATAAGGAAAAAGATCTACACCTGGCAAGACAGGCCCCTAACCAGAAGTTCGATTCTGGTCATTTGCCTCCTCCTGACAAGCATTTTCGTGAAAGAACTGCTGGAGTTCTTCGCAATTTTATAATTAAATAGATCCCCGCCTACGCGGGGATGACATAAAGAATGGCGGCTTCCTTCGACTGTCGCTCAGGACAGGCTCTAGCCGCCTTTTTAATTACTGTCTCGTGAGAGTCTTGTACCTGATGGGCTTCGGGTTGTCGGCATCTTCGCCAAGACGCTTCTTGCGGTCGGCTTCATACTCGCTCCAGTTGCCTTCGAACCACACGACCTTCGAATCGCCTTCGTAAGCGAGGATGTGCGTGGCGATGCGGTCCAGGAACCAGCGGTCATGCGAGATAATCACGGCGCAGCCAGCGAACTTGAGAATTGCCTGTTCCAGAGCCTGCAACGTTTCGATGTCCAAGTCGTTGGTCGGTTCGTCGAGGAACAACAGATTGCCCGGCTTCTGCAGGTTCTTCGCCATGAGCACGCGGTTGCGTTCACCGCCCGAAAGCGTGGTGAGCTTTTTCTGCTGGGCAGCACCCGTGAAGTTGAAGAGCCCACAATAGGCGCGGCCGTTCATCTTGCGGTCGCCCACCATAATCTCGTCGTTACCGCCGGTGATTTCTTCCCACACGGTCTTGCTGTCGTCAAGGCTGTCGCGGCCCTGTTCCATGCTGATGATTTCCACAGTCTCGCCAATCTTGAGCGTACCGCCATCGGGCTTTTCCTGACCCATAATCATCTTGAACAACGTTGTCTTACCTGCACCGTTCGGGCCAATGATGCCCACAATGCCGGAGCGCGGCAGGTTGAAGTTCAAATCGTCGAACAGCACCTTGTCGCCAAAGGCCTTCTGCAGGTGTTCCGCCTGAATAACGATATCGCCCAAGCGCTTGCCGTTCGCAATGTGAATCTGCGCCACCTTGATCTGTTCGCGGGAATCCTCGGCCAAGAGTTCCTCGTAAGCCTTGAGACGGGCCTTGCTCTTGGCCTGGCGCGCCTTCGGGCTCTGCTTAACCCATTCCTGTTCGCGAGCCAAACGCTTCTGCCTGTCGGATTCGCCCTTCTCTTCGCCGCGGAGGCGTTCGAGCTTCTGGTCGAGCCACTGGGCGTAATTGCCTTCCCAAGGAATGCCGCGGCCGCGGTCGATTTCCAGAATCCAGTTCGTCACGTTGTCGAGGAAGTAACGGTCGTGCGTCACGAGAATCACGGAGCCCTTGTATTCGCGGAGGTGGCGTTCGAGCCAGGCAACCGTTTCAGCATCCAGGTGGTTCGTCGGTTCGTCGAGCAACAGCAAATCCGGTTCTTCCAAAAGCAAGCGGCAAAGGGCCACGCGGCGCTTTTCACCGCCAGAGAGGTTCGTCACCGGCCAATCGCCCGGCGGGCAGCGAAGGGCGTCCATTGCAATTTCGATATTGCGGTCGAGGCTCCACAAATCCTGCGCGTCTATGATGTCCTGGAGCTTCGCCTGTTCGTCGAGGAGCTTGTTCATCTCGTCGTCTTCCATGGGTTCGGCAAACTTCATGGAAATCTCGTTGAAGCGGTCGAGCACGGCCTGCTTCTTGGCCACAGCCTGCATCACGTTTTCCTTGACGGTCAAGTTCGGGTCCAGCTGCGGTTCCTGCGGCAGGTAGCCTGCGGTGCGGCCCGGTTCAATCCAGGCTTCGCCCTGGAATTCCTTGTCGATGCCCGCCATGATGCGCAAAAGCGTCGACTTACCGGCACCGTTCTGGCCGATGATGCCAATCTTTGCGCCGTAATAGAAACTGAGGGAAATGTCCTTCAGCACCTCCTTGTTAGGCGGGTACGACTTGGTCATCTTGTACATGTAGAAAACGAATTTTTCTGCTTTATTCTGTTCGGCCATATTCAGGTTCCAGATATCAGGTTACAGGTTTTTATTTCTCCGTTCAATAATACAAAAAACGCGCACCCGCCCGGGCAAGCGACGCACCCAATATTGATATATTTGACGCATGGAAAGCAACATCCTAAAACGTTTGCGCGAGTGGTTCAAGAAAAATGCGGCAACGCTCCCGTGGAGGCCCGCAGATTTGGACGCGCCACGCGACCCGTATGCGGTATGGATCAGCGAAACGATGTTGCAGCAGACGCAGGTCGCGACGGTTCGCGACTACTACATAAAGTGGATGGAGCGCTTCCCGGATATCGAGACTCTCGCCAAGGCGAACGAGGAGGAAGTGTTCCGGTACTGGCAGGGGCTCGGGTACTACAGCCGCGCCAGGAATATACTGAAGACAGCGAAGATGGTGAGCGAAATGCATAATGCGCGTTGCGAGATGCCGCGGACACGCAAGGAACTGGAAGCACTGCCGGGAATAGGCGCGTACACCGCAGGGGCAATTCTCAGCCTCGCCTACCACCAGAAAGAAGCAATCCTGGACGGGAATCTAGTCCGCATCTTCGCACGTTTTTACGCGCTCGATTTTCTGCCGACAGACAAGGCGAGCGCAGGAAAGAATGAAAGTTGCGCCGAGGCCTATTGGAAATACGCCCGCGAGGTCGCAGACTCGCCCAAGGCATACATGCATAACGAGGCCCTGATGGAACTCGGGCGCACCGTATGCAGGAGCAAGAATCCCGACTGCGCAAACTGCCCGCTAAACGGCGGATGCCGTGCCTATACCGAAGGGCGCACCGGAGAGTTCCCGCCCAAACGCGAACGCACGCAGAGGGATTGGCACGGCACGGCGCTTGTCGTAGAAAGCGCCGACGGCAAGTTACTTGCCGTATCCGCCGGGCAAGCGTTCCTTGCGGGGCAGGCGACACTCCCGCATTTTGAAAGCCCGAGGAACGCCACCGCGGGTTTGCCCGCAGAAGCGGAAGCCTACCTTAACGCAGACAACGTTGTCTCTATCAAGGAATGCGGGAGTTTCCGGCATAACATCACGGTGCACAAGATTGAATGCAGGGTTCTGCACGTAAAGCTTTCGACAAAGGCGAGCAAATGCGTCGCCAGTTCGGGCAACAAAATCGACCCGCGATTCAACGCAACATGGGTAAAAAAAGAAGCCACCGCGAAAAAATTCGCAAACAGCTTCAGTTTAAAGGCAATTAAGCTCGCCTTTCGCTAGAACGTCTTCTTGACGGTGCAGACAAAGCGGATGCGGTCGTAGTCACCGTTAGGCACTTGCACCACCTCGTCGGCAAGCACATGAATGAGCGTTCCGGTAAGGTAAAGCCCGAACCTCGGGAACTGCTGTTCGAATGTAGCGTCCCAGTACCAATCGCCCTTCACGACAAGCGGGTCATGGCCACGCAGGTTCCACTGCGCATCGCTCCTGAAACGCAGCGAATGCGACACGCGGAAACTCTTGCGGATAAGCCAGTCACCGGTAAAGGCGACAAAGTATTCCGCCGGAGTCACCTCGAAGCGTTCCATAGGCCCGTCAATACGTTCAAAACCGGCAAGAGCACGGAACTTGAACATATCCTCCAGCCAGGCATCAATCCAGAGTTCGCCCGTAATGCCCTTGATCCAGGAATTTATACGCGCCACATCGCCATAGCGGAACTCAAAACCACCATCTTCCACATAGCCTTCCACGTCAAACGTCTCGGCACCGTGTTCGGCCCAAAAGGTCGCGCGCCCGCCCAGCGAAACGGAAGCAACCGTATCGGCAAACGCAAGGTAGGCCTGCACCAAGTTCATCTGGCCATCCGGCGCAAGGTCTATATCGTCACTGACACCCTTCATGGTAAAGTATTCGACGTCATCGGCGAGCGGGTTCAGACGCGTACCTGAAATATTCTTGACGCCCACCGTAACGCCCATTCCCTTCACCGGGAAAGGCGAGCCCATCTCGATGCTATCCTGCACAAGCCAGTCAGAATCGTTCATGCCGAACATGACATCGGCACGAAGCCAGCGAAGCGGTTGCACACGCAACTGCATGAACGGCCAAAGCACGCGGTCGTTATCGAGGCCAGTATAAACATCGCCATCGTCACTCACAAAGCGGAACGCCATGCCCGCCGAAATCTGGAAAATACCCTTCTGGCATTCTGCACCGCAACTATAAAGCACGGAGCCGTTCACCTCGTCTCGTTCGCCAGATTCCTCGACACGCACATCCTGGTATTCCGCATGCTCGTACGCAACATTCAGCGCAAGGTTCCAGAAATCGACATGTCCCTGCACGCGGGGCTTCATGTGTACGGGAATCCAGCGGGAAGATTCGGCATATTCCCACAGGTATTCCTCACCCGCCAGCGCATAGGCGTTAACGAAATCGTTCGTAAAACCAAGCCCGCCATAAATGGAACTGAACATCGGGTAGTTTTCGCCAAAGATGGCAAACTCGTCAGAAACAATCTTCTTGCGGTAGCCCGCAGTTCGTGCAGAATAGTGATCATCCTGGAAACCGCGCGCAGTCGCCCAGAACCCCTTGAAACTCGGGGTCCTGAAACCGCCTTCCAGAATCGGCGTGCGGTTCGTCGGCCTGTCATACTCGGTAATTACATCCTGGTAGATCATATCGCCCAGTTCATTACCCGTCTTGACCCACACGGAAGGCTCCATCGGGTCCCACGAGGGCAGCACCGACATACGGTTAAACAGCAAGCGGTTATTCAGCTTGGCTGGTGTCCAGATTTCACTTTCGGAGTGAATTCCGCCTGCACTGAGAATGCGGTCAAAATAGTATGTAGGCCCACCGACAAGGAACGTGCCGTCATCGCGGCTCACCGGTTCCATGCCCTCCATCTCGGGGTCAATCGCTGCATTCGCAAACACTGCAAGCGATGCAACAGACAACGTTGTCAACAATGAGGAGAATTTCATTACCAGACCCTCCTTTCAATGTAGAAGCCCACGGTGAGCATATTCGACCTTTCCGGGAGCGTCCAAAGTTCTTCCCAGAGTACATTCAGGCCCGCCGTAAAGTCCTTGAAGTAGAGGAACGGCATGTTCACACGGGCGAACCACCCGAATTCTGTCTCGTTATCGAGCAGCATGCCGCCACGACCGGAATAGTACTTTTCCTCGTCATCGCTATCGGCGCGCGTCCAGTTGCAGGTAAAGCCGGCACCCACTGCCAGCGGGCGGATATGTTTCCAGTGCCAGTCAAGCCCGAGGCGACCCACGAACTGGTGGACGCCCGGGAATGGAATCCCTTCGGCACGAACCTTCACGTAGGCATAGTTGAAATGAACAAAGCCGTCAAAGTCATCCCAGTAACTGTAGCGCAGCCCTACCCCACCGTAGAAGGCATTCTCCACGGCATCCTGTAGGTCACCGAAGGGGTACAGTTCACCACCTTCGATAGATACATAGACTTTCGAAAAAGCGGAATCCGCAGGGTCCTGCGCGAACGGCATCGTCGCAAGGCACAAGACTGCTGCAGATAAAATAAGTTTCAGTTTCATACCTTTTTCCGTTCTAGTGCTTGTGCAAAAAATCCATCAAAACGAGCATCTTCGGCTCCCGGGAATACGGGTTCACCGCGCTTGACAAATTCAGGGTGCGCCTTAACGAAGCGGTTCACGACCTGCATCGTTTCTACCGGGTCCGGACTGCACGTGGCATAGACGAGCACGCCGTCCTGGGCCAGCATTGCCGATGCCGATTTCAGAATGCCATACTGCAGTTCCGCAAGTTCCTTGACGGATTCCGGTGTAATGCGGTACTTTGATTCGGGCCTGCGTGCCATCACGCCCATGTTGCTGCACGGGACATCGAGAAGCACTCGGTCGAACTTGCCGTCAACAACCCCGTTGCACGCAAGGACGTCAATGCATTCGAGCCGAACATTCTTGAGGCCGAGGCGATCCACCAAATCATGCATCTTTTCTACACGAAACTCAGACACATCGCTTGCAAGGATATCGAGCGCAGGCTCCATCTCGGCCATAAGCGCGGACTTGCCACCCGGTGCAGCACACGCGTCCCAAACCTTCTGGTTAGGCTTCAGGTCGAGCAACTTCACGACCTCGTACGCGGAAGGATTCTGCAAACTAAATTCACCATTCGCAAATGCATCGGATTCCAGAATTGCCTTGAGTTTCGCATCCTCGGGCACCTGGATGTAGCGGTCATAGAGGATGCTTGCACCCGTAAGCCCGAGTTTCTGGGCAAGTACCGGTGCGGAAGTCTTCTGCAGGTTCACGCGAATCCATTCCACAGGACGTTCGAGAGTCGCCTTCGCGAGAGCTTCGGCACGGTCACCGCCGTATATATCAAACCAACGGCGCACCAACCATTCGGGCACGGAATTCTCGATGCTCACGCGACGCACGCGCTGTTGCGGGAGTGCAGGCAGGCCGGACCTCCGCGCGGAATGCAGCACGGCGTTCACGAGCCGCGCGGAACCTTCGCCAAGGTTCGCCGCCTTCGTGAGTTCCACGCTTGTCGATACGGCGGCGTGGTCCGGCACTTCCATGAAGAACATCTGGAATATCCCGAGTTCAAGAACCGTACACACTTCGGGCGAAGGCTTTTTCTTCACGAGCGACTTCACAAAGTACTGCAGGTACAGATGCCTGCGGCACACGCCCAGCGCAAGTTCCATCGCGAAAGGCGAAAGCCCGCTCTCCTTGATAAAGGCGCCTTCCTTCTGCCAAAGCAGAAGCACGCGGTACGCATCCATGCGTTCTTTCAGGGATTCATCTAGCAAAAGCAAAGCCCTTCACGGTTCTGAATTCCACGCATAAAGTCGGCAACAGGCATCGGCTTCTTGCCTTCGGCCTGAATTTCAAGAACTTCAAGCAGGCCCTCGCCCGTACCCACGTACAGGCGGTTGTCCTTGAATTCCACGGCACCCGGGGCAAGCTTCGGGCCGTTCTCCGGAGTATCCGTCTTGCGCAGGTAAACCATGCGGCCGCCCAGTTTGCCGTAGCCTCCCGGCCACGGGTTGAACGCGCGGATTCTATCGTGAATGACCTTCGCCGGCAAATTGAAATCGATCAGGCCTTCTTCTTTCTTGATTTTCCGAGCGCCCGTCGCCAGCACGTGATCTTGCTTTATGTCGTTCTCGCGGCCTTCTATAAGCTGAAGCATCGCATCGTCCAGCGCCTCGCAACCGGGAGCAACCATCTTTTCGAGCAGGCTAGCCGTCGTGTCCTGATGGTCGATAGCGACCACCCTCTGGGCAAGAATCGGGCCGTGGTCCATCTTCTCGTCCAAGCGGAAAACCGTCACGCCCGTTTCGGGAAGGCCATCGGCAATAGCACGCTGTACCGGGGCGGCACCGCGGTACTTGGGCAACAGGCTCCCGTGAACGTTCACGGCGCCGAACTTCGCAATACCCAGGATGTTCCTCGGGAGGATAGAGTAGGCCACGACCACAAAGAGGTCCGCATTGTAGGCGCGCAGGGCGCTCTCGAATTCGGGCGAATCCAAGTCCTCCGGCTGCATAACGGGGAGCCCGTATTCGAGCGCCAGTTGCTTAACTGGCGGGGGCGTCAACACGCGCCCGCGCCCTGCGGGGCGGTCCGGCTGCGTGACTACAGCCACCACGTCCGCCAAATCAGATTCCTTGAGATGCTTCAAAAAACAGGCCGCGAATTCCGGCGTTCCCATAAATACGACTTTCATAGTACGAAATATAGAATATACTTTTCTAAATTTACCCCCGCAATGAGAATCCCGCTCCAACTTGCCGTCATTTTCGCCATCTGCCTTGCCGGGGAGTTCCTCCACCGCATCGTGGGCGTGCCCCTCCCGGGCAACATTATCGGCATGGTCCTACTCCTGATATTACTTTGTACAAAAGTTATCAAGCCGGAGCAGATTTCGGGAGTTTCGAACTTTTTCCTGAAGCACCTCGCGCTGTTTTTCTTGCCGCCGAGCATCGCCATTATGGCCGTCGGCGACGACATCCTTTCCAAATGGCCACTCTTGCTGTTCCTGTGCATTGCCTTCACGCTCGTGACCATCGCCATGGGCGGCTGGACAACCCAGTTCCTCATCCGTAGGCAGGAACGCCATAGCGGAAAAACATCCGACGGGGGCGACAAATGAACGCCATCATCAACTCTCCCCTGTTCGGCATCTTCCTCACGCTCGTCGCATTCGAAACCGGCGTATTCATCAGCAAAAGATTCAAGTATTCCTTCCTGAACCCGCTCCTGATAGGCAACATCCTTATCGTCGGGTTCCTGCTCATTACGGGCATCAGCCTCGAAAGCTACAACGTGGGCGGAGACTACATCTCGGTGATGCTCTCGCCCGCCACCGTCGTGCTCGCCATCCCGCTCTACAGGCAAATCTCCAAACTCAAGCAGTTCTGGATGCCTATTCTTATAGGCATTTTCGTAGGTAGCCTTACCTCGATCGCGTGCGTGATTCTTTTCAGCAAGCTACTCGGGCTAAGCGATACGCTCATGCTCTCGCTTTTGCCCAAGTCCGTCACCATCCCGATGGGTAGCGTCATCTCGGCGCAGATTGGAGGCATCCCCTCGGTAACGATTATCGCGATTACCGTCACGGGAATCACGGGTGCGGTCGCAGCCCCCGCCGTATGCAGGTTCTGCCGCATCAAGCACAAGGTTGCGCAGGGAATCGCCATCGGAACGGCGAGCCACGCGCTCGGTACCACCCGCGCCATGGAGATGGGCGAAGTGCAGGGTGCCATGAGCAGCCTTGCCATCGGGATTGCGGGGCTTTTCACCGCGGTCGTCGCACCAGTTCTCCTCAAGTTATTATAAGTCGCGCAGTTCAAGACCCACACACTTCCGATTTAACATCGAAGGCTTCGGCTCACACTAACTACACGAATTTATTATATTTACTGCATGGCTTACGTACTTCTGATTCTCGCTACTCTTATCGGTCTTGCAATCTGCGCGTACTTTTTGCGCAAGAACATTCTCGTTATCCGCGAGAAGAACAAGAACGAGCCGAAAGCGTACAAACGCGGGCTCAACTACGTGCTCACGGGCCTATGGTACGGCTACCTCGCCGTATTTTTCATCGGGTTGACCGTTAATAATATCGGCAACTGGTAATCTAGCGCTGTGAATCTAGCCAGCGTTCGTACAGGAACAATGCAATCAGGTTCTTGCCGTCGATAAACTTGTGGGCGGCTTCCTCGTAAGGCAACACGACTGTCCTAATCCACTCGTTTTCTTCGACATACGTCTGGTTCTTGCCATCCATCGCCTTGAGTTGTTCCGGCGTCACGTCGCGTTCGATGGCGTACAGGCGAATGCGTTCATCCAAAAGGCCGCAACTGCCCGCAAAGCCTTCCGTCATGCCCTTCCACCAGAATTCGGAAAGATCGATCAGTTCAGAATCTTCCGCCTTGATCTGCGCCTCTTCCTCGAGTTCGGAAAGCGCCACCTTGCGGTAATCGCCGCTCCAGTCCAATATGCCTGCGGGTATCTCGAGCGAGGCCTCTTCCGTAATGGCAAGCCTCGGCTGGCGCACCAGCAGCAGATATTTTTTGCCTTCGCAGCGGAGCACCACGAGCACGCCCACCGCGTTGCCACGCAGCAGTACCACGCCGTGCACGGGTCTGCCATCGGGCAGCGTCGCCGTCGCGGTAATCTTGATGAACAGCGGGCGGTGTACACGGTTAAAGTAGTCGACCGAATCCACATGGATATGCGTCACCGCAAAATCCTTGCGCGCCTTCGCAATCCAGTCCTTGAAAAACGGGCAGTCAACGATTACCTGGTAGTCACTTTCGGGAATGTCCGTCGCAAACGAAAACTCAATATTGTCTTGCAGCATTTTTTACTTCTTGGGAGCATTCTTGGCCGATTTCCATATACCGTAGAGGGAATCCGCATCAAGCGAATCCGGGTACACGCGGTTACGGCCAATATCGTAGATATACACGTCCTTCAGGGCAGAGGGCCCGCAGGCCGTCTCGGATTCATCGGGAACCATGAGTTGACGAATAAAGTTCACGTTCTTCCCCAGCGCGTATCCCGCAATCCGGAAGGAATTCATCGTAGCGCATTCGGGAATCTCTTCCACGTAATAAATGCTCGTAAACCACACCGTATCGGCACGTTCCTGCACAGGCCCGAGCGATGTGGAATCGTTTACCCAGCGGCTCGCCACGCAGTAGGTGGAATCATCGGACGCGCACGCCTTGCGGATAGGCACGAGGGCCGTATCGGTAAGGCTCCAAGCCGTAGGGAACAGCGTATCGTTCACGACAGAATCGCACATGTCAATGCGCAGTTCGCACGAAGCCTGCATCGCACGCCAGTAGAACAGGCGCGGGTTCAGGCTATCGAGCACCTTCAAGACCGAAGGAGAGCCCTTGGTACGGAGCGGGAGCGAGGAAACCGTATCGAAAAGGCTATCCACATAAATGGCAAACGTATCAAGTTCAAACTTGCCGCGACGCAGGAGAACCGTATCGAGAATATTGTCCTCGTCGTTACGCACACGCAGGACCGACACGCCATCAAGTTCGTCACTGGAAGGCAGCAGCTTTATTACGGTATCGGGGTGCAGGTACGGAGACGGGCAATCCTCGCCATCAGAGTCAATGATAATCTTCGGGTAATAAACGAGCGCATCGCCATCGCGGGTGGCATCGACCTCAATACGCTTGAGCGCGCAGTTGGAATAGCTCCAGAGGCTATCTAGGCGCAGGTAGAGCGTATCGGACGCAAGATGGATAAGCGAATTCGAATCAAATTCGGCAACGCGGAAAAATCCCAAACCCGTGTAGGAATCATCTTCTGCAGATACGGGAATCGGTCCATCGGAATCGCGGGTACACGCGGACACGCAAAGCATAGCCGCGACCGCAGCAAAAATCCCGATGATAAATGACTTGCGCACCTGCACTCTCCGAAATCAAACCGCTCTTGACCTAGAGCTCAATCTTCTGCAGGAATTTAGCAATTTCAACGCTGTCGAGCGGGTGCGTCTGCGAATACAGATCGGCCCAGCGCACAAAAAATCCATTGTGACGCACCGTAAGGTAGAACGTCGCACTATCCTTGGGAGCAAGGCGCCCCACGATGGAATTCATGTCGAGGTATTCACCCACGAGGAATGGCAACGTATCGGCAGGGTTCACCGGGTACATGCCCGACATACGCGAAGTCACGTTGTTGCCGTGATCGAGAAGCACGAAGTGCCCAAGCGAATCCTTCCCCGACGAAAGCACTACTCCTGGCAGAATCGGGTGAATCGGCGCCTCCCCGATGCCCAGCATCGCATCCATCGCAAGCAGGGATTCCTGCCCCTCGAAGTCAAAGTCGCCCGAAATGGAAAGTGCAGACCAGTCCAGAGGCTGCTTGGGGCAAAGCCCCGGATACCGGCAACCGTCCGCAATATCGACCCAGTAGTATGACGAATCCTGCCCCATCACGTGAAGGAAAGTACGTACAAGTGAATCTTCGACCTGCACGAGCACCGCCTCGGAAAAGTGGTCACGCGGGGCAACCCAATGAAGTTTCGGGTGCTTAGACTTTGTCTGCGACGCAATGTAGCGCAAAAAGTCGTTCGGCAAGTAGAACACGGAATCCGAGACCACCCAGGAACACTGGCCAAGCCCGTTCTTGAGTTCGAATGCCTTACCGCGCATATTCTCGCAGCGGGCATCCCAGTCACTCACCTCGACAACCGTAGAGCCCGGCAACAGTGCCAGTACCTTTTCGGCAAAGCCAAGACGCACGAAAAGGGCGACACCTATACAAAATAGGAGTACGCGCATTACGGGGTAATTATGGCGCTTAGGCTTGTATCTCTTTTTGCAGCGATGTTCCGAGAAGCCTTCAGACATCCGTCAAATCACATCAGGAAGAAGGCAGCGAGGCCACCGAGGATGAGAAGGACGAGAATAATGAAGAACACCGTCTTGCCCGACGAGGACTCCTCTTCGAACGGCATGTTCATACCCTTCGAGGCGAGTTTCTTTTCGTCTTTCACGACAGCGTTAAAGCTCTTGGTAAACCGGCGGTTGTGGCCCGTACGGCGTTCGGAACGGAATTCGCCCGACATCGAGGGTGCATGGCCGCCATTCTGCGAGGCGACAGGTGCTGCTTCCGGTTCGGCCGGGGCCGCAGGAGCCTGCTCGCGAGGGGGTAATTCTACAGGGTCGTGGCTATGGAGCGAGAAAGTCATCATCTCGGCTTCAGCACCGAACACCTTGAGTTTGCGGTCGAGGCCGGCCTTCTTCAAGCCATCGGCGATAGTCGCGCTGTTGCTGAGGAGCGCAAGCATGCCTCCCTTGGCCGAAAGTTCACTCTGGAACTGGACAAATGCATTGTAGGCATCGCTATAGACAAAATCGAGACCCATGAGGTCGACCGCGACGAACTTGTCGTCGGGGTTATCGTCTATCAGCTGGCGGGCGTCCTTCTTGAACTGCTCTGCGTCAAACGCCCCAATCGGATTAAGGGGGGCGGACAAAAGGTCGAAAATGCCAACTTCACGATAGTTCTTCAATTGCGTCATGGTAAGAAATATAAACTAAAAAACGGTTGATGTGCAAAAAATCACACACAAAAGTCAAAAAAAAGCAAAAAAACGGCTATTCCTCCCAGTACATGCCTCCGGAGGGCGCGGGTTCAAGAACCTCGTCAGAGGATTCACCCGAAGTTTCCTGCACTACGGGAGCCTGCGGGGCGGGAGCCTCAGGGGCCGGTCCGGCAGGCTGGGCCGCGCTCTGGCCGGCATCTTGACGGGCATCCTGGGTCGCAGAACTTGATGCACCTTCTTGTGCAACTCCCGATGCGGCAGAGTCGGGACCTTCCTCAGGTTCATCCGGCTCGGCACCGAGCAGGCTGCTGCCCGCACCGCCACGCCTTGTGGCTTCAGGTTCGGGCTTCGGCGCATGGGCAAACAGGTACGGGCTTATGCTCACGCTCACGCGATGCACCGGAGAGAGAACCGGGTGCGACTCGAATGCGTAATCGACCCGCAGGAACTTCGCGATGGTAAGCCCTGCACCCGCAGTCACGCTCTTGAAGGTGGTAAAACTCGAGAGGCCAGCACGTACGCTAAGCCCGAAGTCGAAGGCGAACTCGATACCGCCACGGCCACCCGAGAGCCAGTCGAGCGGGCTATCCCATATACGGCCTCCCACATCCTCATCGGTCTCGAAATCGAGAGCGCGGGCCTCGTGATGGAAGAGGCCGGCGCCCTGCCAGTAAAGGTTCAGCTTGCCGTACAGGTAGGCAACGGGCAGGGAGTAACTCGCCGCCAGGTAGAACTCGGGCGCCGAGTACTCAAACTCGCCCGATTCCCATGTCGTTGCAGAAGAGGTCCAGCCCCTCAGGAGGCCAGAGACATACAGTTCGTCAACTACGCGGTAACGCAGGGAAGCATCGCCACGGAAGCCCCAGCCCGTCTGGTCCATATCGCGGTACAGCAGGTGGAAGCCCACGCCCAGGTCAAGGCGCTCGAACAGGCGGCGGCCCCAGGTAGCCGACACAATCCAGTCGGCAATGGAAAGCGTATTGTAGTCGCTACCCTCGGGGAGCGGATCGCCCTCGCGAATATAGGGAATGTCGTCGGCGCCAAAGCGGGCGAACGAAACGCCCAGGCCCTGGCCTTCGGAAAGCGGGATAACCGCAGATGCATAGTCGTAGCGGGTGTCCTCGTAGTAGGCGGTATGCGAGAACGATGCCCAGAGGTAGCGCACCGAGGACAGCTGGTGCGGGTTGGAAACAAGCCCGAGGTAATCGCCGTCGACCGCCATCGTAGCAGAACCGAGTGCCGCAGAACGGGCACCAGGTTCGATATCGAGCGTAGCGTTCGCACCCACCACACGGTCGGCGGCAAAGGCGGGTTGCATTGCGAATACAGCCAGCAAGGCCACCGCCAGACGGCGAAGACCCATAGGGGGGCGCATGTCAAAAACGCTCGCGATTCTCATACCTTATGCATAAAATAGATTTTTCGCCGGAGCAAGACCAACAAATGATTGTTAAATTGTGCAGTATGACGCTTTCGGAGCACATCGAGCAGTTCTTGCAGTACATCGCGGAGAGGCGACGTTTTTCGCCACGCACGGTGGATACCTACCGCAAATCGCTCGAAAAGTTCCTCGAGCACCTGGGCGGCACACCTTCCGCAGCCAATACGGGCGTCGGGAATGCGTCGGGAAAAGCGGGTGTTGGGAATGCGCCGGAACTTGCCGCATTTTCAGAAATGAACGTGAAGCGTTTCGTGTGGGACTTGAAGATGAAGCAGAAACTGGCCCCCACAAGCATCTGCGAGCACCTCGCCGCACTAAAAAGCTTCGGCAAGTACCTCATCAAGAGCAAGACGCTCGAAAAGAACCCCGCCGAGAACGTGCCCATGCCCAAGCGCCCCAAGCGGCTCGTGAACGTGCTCGGGCAAAAGGACCTCGCCGAAGAAAAGTTCCCCGAACTGCCTGCGGATGCGACGCTCCCGCAGGTGCGCGCCCGCATTCTGCTTGAACTCATCTACGGTTCGGGCCTGCGTATTTCGGAATGCCAGAGCCTCACGTGGGACCGCATAGATACAAGCGCGAAACTCGTACGCGTGCTCGGCAAGGGCAACAAGGAGCGCATCGTGCCCTTAACCGAAAGCTTCATCGACCGCATTGCGAACTTCAAGCAGATGGAGGCGGAAGCGGGCCACCTACCCACCGCGACAGGCTACGTCTTTTTAAGCGAAGATGGCAAGCCGTTCGGGCTGCGTACACTCCGGAACGACATCCACGACCTGCTGCGCGAAATTGGCTGGGAGGGGAAAGCGAGCCCGCACGTATTGCGCCACAGTTTTGCCACGCACCTGCTCGAAAACGGCGCAGAAATCATGAGCGTGAAAGAGATGCTCGGGCATTCGAACATCTCTACTACGCAGGTCTACACGCACGTGAACGCAGAACGCCTGCGCGCGGCCTTCAAGAAGACGCACCCGCGCGCATAATGCCCATAAGAAAAATCCCGCAGGCAAATTCCCGCGGGCTTAATTTTTTAGAAGAAGCTTCCCTTGATGCCGACAGCGATGGTCCACTGCTGCAGAATGTCGCCCCAGTCGGGCGCATTCCATTCGCGCATCGGGGATTCGTCGTATTCATCGCTCGGGTCAGCCGCATTCGCCTTGTCGTGTATGGGCACAGAGAGTGCGAGAAACACCGGGAAGTCCGCATTCGAGAACTCGATACCATAGGCAAGCGCCACAGACCACGCCTGATGATCGGGGTCGGGACGCGGGTCATACGTGCCCGCCTTCTCGGAACTGATCCAAGCAACGCCCAGCGGCACGGAGAAGTTCAGGCCAAAACTCTGCACTATACCCGGACGGCCGCGATAGCCATAGGCAACAGACGCGCTCACGGAAGGCGGAGTAAAGGCACCCAGGTCGTTTTCACCATACGGCTTAAAGCGGTATTCAAAACGGTCGCCATCGTGCTCAATGTTTTTCCAGTAGCTGTCGTTGAACTCGTTCTCGCCCGAAATCAGGTGCATCGCGAACGGATGCGTGTAACTCAGGCTGTAGAGCCAGATTCCCTTGTCGGTATCGCGGCTGTAGTCCCAGCCGAGCGTAAGCGAATACAGGCCCGAGCCCTTCTGGAAACTTGCGGGCAAGATTTCTTCGGAAGCATCCGTACCGCGCTTGATATCATACTGGCCGGTAGGAATCGTGAGCGATGCAGAAAGCGATGCCGCTCCCCCGCTGCCGATGGTCTTGCTGAAGTCAAAAGAAATATCGCCAAGCCCGCCCGTACTGCGGTCGGTCGGAGCCTGGTTACTGCGGTACTGGACTTCACCCTGGTGCGACACGAGCGGGACAGAAACACCGAGCTTCGTAGACCACGTAGGCTTTATCGAGAAATGCGGGGTGAGCGTAAGGCCCGAGAAATTCTGGCCGACGCTGTACTTGGTAAAGACTTCCGTTTCCAGATAGCCGCCCGAAACGCCCTGACCGATCCACTTTATGCCATCGCTCGCGCCACCACCGGAACCGCCGGCACCGCACCCGCCGATAGATTCCCAGGGGGTAGCGGGTTCTACCGGAGCGTTGAAAGAAACGACAAACGCGCAGGTGGCGACCGCCGCGAGAGACGCGACCGCACCGAACTTCTTGCCAAACTTCAATAAGGAATTCTTCATCATCTACCTCACGGAAGTTCCAGCAAGTAGCCGTACTTATAGCCAGTGGAAAGGAACTTGGCGTCGGGAGAACGTCCGCCCGTCATGGGAATAGGGGCAATCTCACGGGCATCGCCGACCCACTCTACCGCAAGGTCGCTCGGGGCACCCGCCATCAGGCGGATCTCGCGCATCACCGTGCGGCCCGCAGAACCGTCCTGAACCGATTCGTTCGAAAGGAGTTCCTTGTTAAACATCTGCTTGCCCGACGGGGCTTCGATCCACACGACAAAGAGCCGCCCGCGATAGGCAAACCAGTGCGGCTGGCCGGGCTCGGAAAGCGACTTGTTCCACCGCTCGATCTTTACCGGCGTAGAACTTGCGGAAAGTTCCTGGACGTAGGCTTCCCACGTGCTCGAATTCTCGGTCAGGTTATAGACGACAAACTTGCCATCGGGCGAAATCATGGGAGCGTCAACGCCCCAGCCCTTCTTGCCCGAAGGCCTCTGGAGCGTAACGGACTTCTTCAGCCCGCCGTTCGCGAAATCGACAAACACAATCTTGTCATCATCGTTCACGTACACAAGGCGCACATTGCTCGTGCCGAAGAATCCTTCCACGGTCTCGGCATCATCATCCACGTCGACAGAAGCGTCCGGCGCGACCCACAGGTGCGGAGAAGCATCTTCGCGGATTTCCTTGTCGTAGAACCAGAACTTCTTCTTGTCCGAGAAGCGAACCGCAAACATCCCGTAATCGAGATTCTCGGGCAGGCACAGGTTCTTCTTCTTTTTGTCGTAGGCACGGAGCGCAACGGCAAAATCAGGATGCGTACTCCATTCCGGATCCTGGAACTGGCATTCGCCTTCGGAGGTATCGCGCATCACGTACCAGAGCACCTTGCCCGCCGTATCGGAAATGGTCAAGCGGTCATGTTCCTCGGCTTCGGTCGGGAATCCCGAATCGGAAGGCGTCACATAGAGCGTGCCGCCGAAGTTGAGCCAGAGCATCGATGCCGGATAGTTCACCGTATCCTGCGTGACGGACGGGTTGCAAATCTGCATCTCGTTGTTGACGGCATACAGGGTCCCGATCTTGGACTGCGTGCTAGATGCCGAATTCACCGTTTCGGCCTCGAAAGGCTCCGGCGTGTAGCACGCGGCAAGCAGCGCGGGCAGGAGTAATCCAAATATTCTTTTCATCAATACTCTTTTCCAACCCCAAAAATTACAGCGAGACCTTCACCTTCTCGCGCATGGCCATGACCTGCGCCTTGGCTTCTTCCACAGAATTGCGGCGGGCTAGCAAAACGCCCAAGCGGCGGTGGCCCTTGAGCTCGGGCTTGCCGAACAGGCGGAGCGCCGTATCGGGTTCGGCCAGCACTTCTTCGAGGCCGCCAAACTTCATGTGGTCGGAATTGCCGTCCACCACGATAGCCTTCGAGGCGCTCGGGCCGTGGAACGCGATGTTCGGGATGGGCAGGCCGAGAATGGCGCGTGCATGCAGCGCAAATTCAGAAAGGTCCTGGCTAATAAGCGTCACCATGCCGGTATCGTGCGGGCGCGGAGAGACTTCACTGAACAGCACCTCGTCCTTACACACGAACAGTTCCACGCCAAAGATGCCACGGCCGCCGAGAGCGTCCGTCACCTTCTTCGCAATCACCTTCGCCTGTTCCAGCAGTTCCGGCTTCATCGGCTGCGGCTGCCAGGATTCCTGGTAGTCGCCGCCCACCTGGTGGTGGCCCACCGGTTCAAGGAAGCTGGTGCCGCCCACATGGCGCACCGTCAAGAGCGTAATCTCGTAATCGAACGGCACAAAGCCTTCCACAATCACGCGGCTGGCATGGCCCGTGCGGCCCTCGTGCTGCGAGATGTCCCAGGACTTCTGCACATCGGCCTCGGTCTTGATGACACTCTGGCCATGGCCCGAGGAACTCATCACCGGTTTCACCACGCACGGGATGCCGATTTCGGCAACAGCCTTCTTGAAATCCTCGAAACTATCGGCAAAGCGGTACGGGCTCGTCTTGATGCCGAGTTCCTCGGCGGCGAGTCGGCGGATGCCCTCGCGGTTCATCGTGAGTTTTGTGGCCTTCGCGGTCGGGATGACGTTGAAGCCTTCCTTCTCGAGTTCCACGAGCGTGTCGGTCGCAATCGCTTCGACCTCGGGAACAATGTAGTCGGGCTTCTCCAGTTCAATCACGCGACGGAGTTCGGCACCGTCAAGCATGTTGATGACATGGCTACGGTGAGCCACCTGCATGCCCGGGGCGTTGGCGTAACGGTCCACGGCGATAACCTCGACGCCGAGACGCATCATCTCGATGATGACTTCCTTGCCGAGTTCGCCAGCTCCGCAAAACAGCACCTTGGTGGCGCTAGAACTTAGAGGTGTACCGATTTCTGCCATATTAAACTCCTTGATTTACAAGAATAATATAGTTATAAGTCGGCAAAATTTAGGGGTAAAATGCCTGCAATCGGGCAATTTCGGGGGATTAGCTAGTCAAGCACCTCCCAGTGACCGCCTTTCTGACCACCTTTCTGACCACCCACCTCATTTTCCGCGTCGAACGAATAATTTTCATTCAGCGGCTGAATGATGCGGAACACGTCATCTTCAATAAACTCGGGATTAACGGATTCTTCGGGAACGGCTCAAGCTTGAGCTCTATGGCCGCAGTTTCCCTATCTTCAGGGCATTCTCGAATTTCGCAAGATCCATTACGTGACCTCCCCATCTGTGAACTCTTCATCTTCTTCGCCATTGTCTCTTGTCAAAGCTTGTTATTTCTCCGCAATGGCTTTCTTGCGTTCCTGCTTTAACTTTTTAGCGCTAACCTTGGGAGTGGGAAGGTTTTCCGGCATTGTTCCGCCGAGTTCGGCGATAGTCTGGCGGACTTTATTGCCTACGGCAAAATGGGTTTGTCCGAGGGCAATCACTTCTTTACGGGGATCCCCGTTCATTACAATCAAGTAACAAGCATAACGGGAAAGCTTCATATCGGCGACTTCACGCCGGGCTCCTTTGGCAAGATTTATCATTTTGCCGACGTCGGCAAAATGATCCCCAACAATTAATCCGCTAGCCTCGCAAGCCGTTTTAGCCCTTTCAATTGATTCTTGAAAGCGCCGCCATAGGGGGAAGAAAATTTTACAATAGGATTTCCTAAATATCAATTAGGACTTCCCAACAACCTTCTTTTCTCCCGCCAACTCGTTTCAACAACCCCTTCTTTTGCAAATTAGAAAGATGATATTTTACGCCATCAGGAGTGATGCATCCAAGAGTTCTGGCAATTTCATTACGAGACAAGTTGCTGTTTTCCTTGATTACTCCAAGGATTTTTAGTTCCATTTCAGACATCTTTTGGGTAGTTATTGGGTAGTCTTTAGGGTAGTTTTGGGTAGTTTTGGGTAGTTTCCATTTCCAATATAAAGTTATCCTAAAATCTCCATGAAAATCCTGCAGCACGGGTTCCGGCAACCCACTTTCTTGCATCGTTTTATAGATGTTTGGAATGCCGCTGCCCCATGTTTCGACAATGCGCATATAGATAAACGTTTCGGCAATTCCCTTGTTGCGCACACTAGACATTCCTTCGCGCATTTTCTCCAAGGTGATATCCCTGCAAAGCGTCCCTGGGGATGTCACTTCTAGGCGGTCATCATACAATGCCACCTGCACCTTGCGGGGGATTAGGTAACTGCGGTGGCACACCGCATTTGCAATGGATTCGCGCACGGCAGATTCGGGCAAGAGGGAATTATCGTGCCTAAAAAGTCCCTTTACCTTAGACTGAATAGGCAAATTCTGCATTACAAACTGATAGGCCGATTCAATCTGTTCAAAAAGAGGCCCTTCCATATTTTGGCGCTTCAAGAAATCGCCCCGAACATTTCCTTTGAATACGGCACATTGAATTTTCGCATCAGGGAAATCCTCGTTTGCGCCCTGCAAAAGTTTAAATCCATTTGAGGCCACTAAATAGCGGCCATCCTTTCTCAATAGTTTCCATGAAAGCAACTGGTTTATGGTCGGCCTACGCAAAGCCGCACGCTCCTTTTTGCTCAATGTCCCGACCGTAAATTCATAAATCTTATCACAAAGATTTTCGACTTCTTCCTTCGTAACGTTTTTGCCTATTGACTGTTGATCGTACGATTCGTTTTCACCTTCAAGAACCAATTCCTTAAGCATGTAACGTTCGGCTTCGCGGGTCGTTGCCGCTACGCGAACAAAAGTGCCTTCGGTAATCCCCATGCTCTTTACGTAATAGGGCTGTTGCATTCCAGAAGGCACCGTCACCACGATAATGTGACGCTTGTCGATTTCCTGAAGATTGATGCACGGCCTGATTTTGGGCTCGCAACTGTTGAAAATCGTATCAGCGATGGTGTCGGCTTTCTGAAAGACCTCACTCTTTTTTATGCCTACAATTTTATGAGTTTTATCGTCCACGCCAAAGACGATTGTTCCTCCCTTGCCGTTAGCGAAGGCAACAACAGTCTTGATATATTTGACGCTTTGTTCGGGAACATCCCGCTTGAACTCAAGCAGTTCTGATTCGCCTGCTAAAATTTCTTCTTTGGTCATTACGGCCTCCATGCGGGCGCGTCAACCCCAGAATAAAAAAAGACGCATTTCTCCATTTAGACGGAGAAACGCGTCAGGCATTAATGTACCTAATATTCAGAAACTTGGCTAGGGGAGCAAGAAAATTTTACAATAGCAAACAACTACGCTACATACAACGTCTTCTGGAAATCGGTGAAGAGCTTCTTCAGATCTTTGCCGGTCACACCCATTTTATCACAGGCGTCCTTGATGGTGCCGTACTTGAGTTTGACGAGTTCGGGCAACTGGTTCAGCGAAAGTTCATCGACTCCGTTTTCCACATACTGCTGTAAGACAAATTCCATAAAGGGGACTTGCTTTTCGGATATTTCGTTCAGGATTTCTTCGTGCATCAAGCGGACTCTCTCGGCGCGTTCCATGGGGCTCTTGTTGTATGCGATGAGTTCCAGCACATCGAGCAGGTCGCATTTTTCGTTCTGCGTCAAGGCCTGCACTTGGCGGAGCCTTTCTTTACTGAATCCGTTGTCGCTCAAGTTCTGCAGCAACGCTTCGCGGGTCGTGGGGTCAGACCAGCGGGCTCGCAAATCTTGACTGTCCTTGAAGAACTCCGGAATCTTGCCGAAGAGGATTTTGATAAACTGTTCGAGCGTTATGAGTTCGCCATCGAACATAAATTTTTCTTGCCACTGGGCACGCAATCGCAAAACATGCCCGTCAGAAAGTTTAATTTCAACGCAATTGTTTTCTTTCACGTTTGCGTCGCATGTGCACGGAAGATTGCCACAGATTTTACAAGGCTTCGGTTGCGGTGTCTTTCTCCCCCCGCCATTTCCACCATCAGGTTTTCCACCGTCGGGCGGTTCCGGCGTATCCACAATCGGTTCGCCATCCCATTCGGGGTCGCTAAAGTTCTTGCTCGCACCAACGAAATCGTAAATGGTGAAGAAATACTTTCCGTCGAAAAGTCTCGTGCCGCGACCGATAATCTGCTTAAATTCAATGATGTTGTTTACGGGCCGCATCAGCACGATGTTGCGGACATTCTTGGCATCTACACCTGTCGAGAGTTTTTGCGATGTCGTGAGAATCGTGGGCAACAGTTTTTCATTATCCTGGAAAGTCTTCAAATCGGCTTCGCCCTTGTCGCCATCGTCACTGGTGACTCGCTTACAATAATTCACGTTGGGCTTGCGAGAATGCTGATTGATGAGGTCCCGCAGAATGGCCGCGTGGGCCTGCGTCGCACCGAACACAATCGTTTTTTCGTCGGGGTCAATCTGTTTCAGGAATTCTTCAACCCTAAACTCATCTCGTTCTCGAATCTTGATGTTGCCGTGATAAAAATCCGTTTCCGTATAAATTTTGTTCGGGTCAATTTCGCCGCTTTCTACATCGTCTTCGGGATCGTAGATGTAGTTGTCAATATTGCTAGAAGAAATTCGGACACGGTAAGGCGTCAAGAAACCGTCCTCGATTCCCTGCTTCAGAGAATACACATAGACAGGCTTTCCGAAATACTCGTAGGTATTGGCGTTTTCATTTTTCTTGGGTGTCGCGGTCAGGCCCAAGTGATACGCCCGCTGGAAATAATCAAGAATATCACGCCAGCGGCTTTCGTCGTTAGCGGCACCGCGATGGCATTCGTCAATGATGACAAGGTCAAAGAAATCTTCGGGATAATTTTCATAAACGAATTTTCCATTCAACGAGGTCATCATCGTCTGGAAAATGCTGAAATAGATGCTCGGGCCCTTGGGCACGCCTTTTGATTTGGCAATAGATTCCGGCGTAATGCGACACATGGCATTTTCGTCAAATTGTCCGAAATCATTGAGAGCCTGATTCGAGAGAATATTGCGGTCGGCAAGGAACAAGATACGCGGCAAGCGTTCCGTTCCATCAACATTCCAATGCGCCTTGAAAATTTTCCAGCAGATTTGAAAAGCGATGTAGGTTTTACCCGTTCCCGTTGCAAGCGTGAGCAAGACGCGGTCTTGCTTTCGGGAAATAGCATCCATGACGTTATTGACAGCGATTTCCTGATAGTAGCGGGTAGACTTGCCGCCATCCCTGTTGAACGGAACTGCATTCAGCTTGTCGCGGAGCGGATTGTTTTCAGGATAAAGTCGTTCCCAGAGTTCTTGCGGTGTCGGGAATGCATCGACAAAGCCTTCCTCACCCGTCTGCATATCGATTGCCCAGATTTTATCGCCGTTGCAAGAATACGTGAAGCGGATGTTCATGCGTTCCGCATATTCCTTGGCTTGCGGCACGCCCTCGCTTACATCGAGTTCATCCTTTTTCGCCTCGACGATGGCAATCTTGATGCCCTTGTAAACCAGAAGGTAGTCGATTTTCTTGGGATTGCGTTCGGCATGGCCGATTCGCCCCGGAGAAATCTCGTAAGCAGACTGCTCCGTATAAATGGCGCTGTCCGGCGTCACTTCCCACAAGGCTTCTTTCAGCTTGGGGTCAATCTTCTTTCTTCTGGTATCGGACTCGTTCATAACTTAGGATTCCCCCTCGAAAGTTTTCTTCAAGATGGATTTTTTGAGTTCGTCGCAGTCGGCGATAATTTGTTTGTAGTTTGCTTCGAGGCGTTTGACGTTCTCGGAGAGTTTGTCTAGGCGAGCGACAATTTCTTTCTGGACGGAAAGAGGCGGGAGGGGGATTTGGAGATTTCTTATTTTTATTTGCGATATATTGGGTTGTGCACCACCAACCGCCTGAGCAACCAGCTCTTTCTTTTTACTCAACAAAGCGTAATACAAATATTCTGTTTTATATTTTTCATTTGGGAAAATGCCACAAACAGCCTGATTCGTTGTTGTTCTAAAACGAACTATACCAACTTGTCCTGCCGTGGCTCCATACATTGCAACAACAACGCTATTTTCGGGGAAATACTTTGCTGATGAATTTTCCATCCCTTTTTGCGTTATATACATTTCTGTTTCAAAAATTTCTTTTTGACAAACCTCTCCACTTCTCAACCAAGGGATATTCCCGTTTTCATAATATTCATTATGTTGTTTTAAAGGAGTTCCACCAGAAGATGTTTCACAAAAATCACCAATTTTCTTCCATTCCCAGCCGGTGGGTAAATCCGCTCTGGATTCTTCGCTACGCTCAGAATGACGTGATAGTGGGTTCAGTTCTTTTTCAAGGGTGGTTTCGAATAGTTCCTTGGCGTTTTTGAGGTTGGTTTCGGCGTTTGTTTTGAGCGTGTCTATTTTTGAGAATTCTTCGTCAAGAAATTTGACTATGCGTTTCTGCTCCGAAAGAGGTGGAATGGGAACTGACAATTCTTTTAATAATCTGTAATGACGGGCGTATCCTAAATTATCAAAGTTCACATTTTTTAGAAAATAGAAGAAAAAGTGAGCATTAAGATAATCTTTCGGACATAAGATTTTCACACCATCTGCGCCAAGAACAAAATCAAAGTCAATATATTTCAAAACCTTTGTATGGTCTCCAAAAATTACAATCGGCTTTGTTACTTTGAACAAATCACTTCTATCGTTCCAATATCCAGAAATCAAACAATCTTCTTGTGACACAATAGGGAATTCGCCCTCTTGCAAGTAATCTTTGCTAGGGATTTTTGTCGTATACTTGACACGTTCTATACAATCTTCAAATTCTTTCCATTCCCATTTGCTCATAACATTCTCCGGTTGCTTAGACCCATTCGACTTTGTTTATCCCGGACTTGTTCCGGGACTCAGGGTGACACTTTGTTTAACGCTTTGGATTCTATCGCTTCGCTCCAGAATGACACAGTTCTCATATCGACAAGTTGGCAAGGATTTTCCTATTCTCTTCGTCTAGTTTCTGCATTTCCTTGATGATGGTTTTGGCGTCGCGGAGTTCGACTTCGGTTTTCTTGTTGGGATTTTTCACCGAGAGATCGTATGTTTCGGGGTTCAAATCCTTGACGTTCACGGTCCACGATTTTTCACTGTCGGTCTTTTTCTTCTGCAACTTCACGAATTCCGCAAGGTCATCCTCGGTGAGCGGGTTCGTCTTGCCTAGGTTGCGGCCAAAGTCCGGCTGGTAGTACCAGATTTTTTCGGTGGGGCGACCCTTTTCGAAGAAGAGCACGACGGTCTTTACGCCTGCGCCTGTAAACACGCCGCTCGGCAAATCGAGAATCGTGTGCAGGTCGCAATTTTCCAAGAGTTCCTTGCGCAACATGACCGAAGCGTTGTCGGTGTTTGAAAGGAAGGTGTTCTTGATGACGATGCCCGCGCGGCCGCCCGCCTTGAGCAGTTTGACAAAGTACTGCATAAAGAGGTAGGCAGTTTCGCTCGTCTTGATGGAAAAATTCTGCTGGACCTCGGCGCGTTCCTTGCCACCGAAGGGCGGGTTCGCGATGATGACGTCCTTATGCATTTTCTGTTCCACGTTCGCCATGTTTTCGGACAAGGTATTTGTGTGCAGAATATTCGGTGCGTTCACGCCGTGCAAAATCATGTTCATGATGCCGATGATGTAAGCAAGGCCCTTCTTCTCTTGTCCGTAGAATGTTTTCTTCTGCAACGTTTCCCTGTCGGCAACGTTCTTGACTTTTTGCTTCATGTAGGCGTAGGCTTCGCAAAGGAACCCAGCACTTCCGCAAGCCGGGTCTAGCACGGTCTCGCCGATTTTCGGGTCGATGATGCGGACTATGGTACGGATAAGCGGACGCGGCGTGTAGTATTCGCCGCCGTTACGGCCTGCGTTGCCCATCCTGCGGATTTTGTCTTCGTACAGGTGGCTCATTTCGTGCTTGTCTTCGCTGCTCTGGAAACTCAGCGCGTCGGCATACCACAGGATTTCACGAAGGTTGTAGCCGCTCGTTATTTTGTTGCGGAGTTCACCGAAGATTTCGCCAATCTTGTATTCCAGCGATTGCGGCGTGGTGGCGGTTTCCTTGAACTTTTTGAGGTAAGGGAACAGCTTGTTGTTCACGAAGTCCGTGAGGCCATCGCCGGTGAGTGCCCTGGCGTGGTCGGGTTCGCCGTTCTTGGTCTTCGGGGCGGCCCAGGTGTTCCAACGGAATTTCTTATCAATGATTCGCTCGTAGGTTTCGCCCTTGAGTTCGGCTTCTTCTTCGCGCTCGGCTTCAAGGTTGTCCAGGTACTTG
>JAGAAW010000102.1 GCA_017615055.1 Fibrobacter sp. | reverse complement strand
GTCGGCCTGCTGGAAGTAGGCGGCGAGGCGGTGCAGGTACTGGTCGTACGGGAGCATCGCGTAGCTGGAAGCGCCGAAGAAGTTGTTGTACCACACGCCGATGAGGGCGAGGATTACCGGCATGTTCTTGTCGGCCGGGGCGGTCTTGAAATGCTGATCCATTTCGTAGGCGCCCTGGTGGAGCTTCATGTAGTTTTCGAAACCGATGCGGAGAGCGATGGAAAGACCGATGGCAGACCACAGGGAGTAACGGCCACCGACCCAGTTCCAGAATTCGAACATGTTGGCGGTGTCGATACCGAAGGCAGCGACAGCTTCGGTGTTGGTGGAGAGGGCCACGAAGTGCTTCGCGATGGACTTCTCGTCACCGCCAAAAGCCTTGAGGACGGCGGCCTTGGCCGTTTCGGCGTTGGTCATGGTCTCGAGAGTCGTGAACGTCTTGGAAGCGACGATGAAGAGCGTCTCTTCGATGTTCACCTTCTTGAGCGTCTCGGCCATGTGGGTGCCGTCGATGTTAGAAACAAAGTAGACTTCCGGAGAGGTCTCGCCGGCGATCGGCTTTTCGGCGTACGGCCTCAAAGCTTCGGTGACCATCACCGGACCGAGGTCGGAACCGCCGATACCGATGTTCACCACGTACTTGATGGACTTGCCGGTGTGGCCCTTCCACTTGCCGCTGCGGACGAGGTGGGTAAAGTCTTCCATGTGCTTGAGAACCGCACGGACTTCGGGCATCACGTCCTTGCCGTCGACGCAGATCGGATCGTTGCCCTTGTAGCGGAGTGCGGTGTGGAGCACGGCGCGCTTTTCGGTGGTGTTAATCTTTTCGCCAGCGAAGTACTTGGCGCGCATGTCTTCGAAGTTCGCGGACTTGAGCAGGTCCTGGAGCTTCGCCATGGTCTCGTCGGTGATGATGTTCTTGGAGTAGTCAAGGAAGAGTCCGCAGGCTTCCAGGCTGAACTTGCTGGCACGAGCCGGGTCCTTCGCGAAGAGTTCCTTCATGTGCCAGGTCTTGGCAACTTCGGCATGGGCCTCGAGGGCCTTCCATTCCGTAGAATCTGTCAGTTTCGACATAGATTAATCCTTTCCGCAAGCGCGGGTTTTTGTTTCGGGGGGAAATATAGCAAAAGGCGAGCGTCGCGGCAGAACGCTTGCGTTCTGACATGACCGAGCCGTGCTATATGCACGCGAAGCGTGCAAATATAGAATTTTTTATATACATTTAAAACATGGATACTTCGATTCTTGACAAGGCTATCGTTTTTGCAGTGAAGGCGCACCAGGGCGTAGAACGCCGGGGCAAGGACTTCCCGTACATTGTCCACCCGATGGAGGCGGTCGCGATTGCCGCCACCATGACCGGTGACCAGGAACTGCTGGCGGCGGCCGCACTCCACGATACGGTCGAGGACACCGCGGTGACGCTCGACGACATCCGCCGTGAATTCGGGGACCGCGTGGCAAAACTGGTGGAAGAGGAATCCGACGTTTTTATGGAAGGGGTCTCCGAGGAGGCATCCTGGCATGCCCGCAAGCAGGCCGCAATGGACAGGCTCTCGCAGGCAAGCCACGACGCGAAGATTGTGGCACTTGCCGACAAATTGAGCAACGCCCGCGCCATCTACCGCGACTTTAAGGTGAAGGGTGATGAAATCTGGAACATCTTCCACGTGAAGGATGTGGCCGAGCACGAGTGGCACTACCGCGGACTCCAGCACGCCCTGCACGAACTAGCAGGCACGTTCGCCTTTACCGAGTTCGGGCAACTCATCCGCGAGATATTCGGCGACCCCAAGCCCGAACGCATCAACATGGAAGACTACGTGGAAAGTGGCGACGGCTATACCGCGATAAGCTACAACCACAAGAACGGGAAGACGATGATGAAGCTCTATGCACCGTTTGTCCCGATAAGCGAGCCGCACCGCGAGCTCGAGGTGGCATGGAACCTCGCCGACAAGGGAATCAACATTCCGCACGCGCACCGCCTGGTGACCGACGGCACCCGCATCGGCGTAGAATTTGAGCGCATTTCCCCAAAGAAGTCCTTTGCCCGCGCGATATCGGAAGATGCAAGTACGCTCCGGCACTATGCGGAGGAATTTGCCCACGAGTGCAAGAAGTTGCATGCGACCCCCTGCGACACTCACCTCTTCAAGCCCACCGAGAACCGCTTCCGCGCGGCTATCCCGAAACTGACGGACTACACCGAAGAAGAGAAGCAGAAGATTCTCGCGTTTATCGACAGCGTACCGCAGACGACGACCTGCATCCACGGCGACATGCACATCGGGAACATCATCACGAACGGCGTGAAGAACTACTGGATTGACCTTTCCGCATTCAGCTACGGGAACCCGCTCTACGACATCGGCATGTTCTACTTCGCGACACACTCGAAGGAGCCGGACCTCACACTGAAACTCTACCACATCACGAACGAACAGATGCTCGAGGTATGGAATTACTTTGTTCCGGAATACTTCGGCAAGGGCGAAACGCCCGAGACTGTCGACGAGAAGGTGATGCCGTTTGCGGGCCTATTAATGCTTATGTACAGCACCTGGACAGGGCACGCCCCTCCGGGTACGCGCGAACTCGTTGAACATTCTATTTTGAATAAAGTATAGTCGGAGATTTGTATGTCTGTTGTGCCTATAGAAAGTTACGGTCTGCACCCGCAGGGAGAACTCATTATTGAGGAATTCCGCGAAAAGCACGCGATGTACGAGAAACTGCTCGCGGTAGTGCGCAAGATTCTCGTGGATACCATGGCCGAAAACCACATCTATGTGAACGCCATCGAGGCCCGCGTCAAGGATGAAAGGAGCCTAGTCGGCAAGCTCGAGCGCAAGGGCGAAAAGTACCACTCGATTATGGACCTCACGGACATCCTGGGCGCACGCGTCATCACGTTCTACTACGATGAAGTCGACAAGATTGCAGCCATCGTCGGAAACACGTTCGAAGTGGACTGGGAAAACAGTATCGACAAGCGCAAGATGCACGACCTGCACAGTTTCGGATACAGTTCGCTACACTACATCTGCCGCGTCCCGAAAAAGCTGTTCTTTGACCCGGAATACCCCGAGATAAACGACATACGGTTCGAAGTGCAGATGCGTACCGCATTGCAACACGTATGGTCGGTGCTCGACCACGATACCGGATACAAGTCAGGGGTCGAAATCCCGAAGGAATACCTGCGCAGCATCAACAGGCTCGCGGGCCTGCTGGAACTTGCCGACGAGCAGTTCTGCCAGATACGCACGGGCATCAACGAATACCGGCGCCGCGTGCAGTCGCTCGTGAGTACCGGAAACTTCGAGGAGGTCTCGCTCGACGGCGATTCGTACGCGAACTACCTGAAGCTCAAGCCCTTCGACGCGCTCAACAACCGCATCGCATCCATAAACCAGGCCGAAATCAGCAAGTCCCCGCTGCGCCAGTACCTGGACGTGTTCAAGCATCTGGGGTTCAAGACCCTCGGCGATTTGGACAGGTTCATCAAGGATAATTCCGAAGACGCCTTCCAGCTGGCGGCTTTCCAGCTCGCGAATACCGACCTGGACATCATCAGTTCATCGCTCGGGGTAATGAGCCTCATTACCGTCTATGCGCTCAAGTCGGGCTCGGGCCCGCTCGGGCTCAAGGACATATTCGACATCCTGTACGGTGAATCCGACGGCAACAAACAGCGGGCCGAACGCCTTTACGAGAAGGCATCGCAACTCTCGTTCATGCAGAAGAGATAACGTTTGAAACGGAATACCAGGATTGAGAAATGCCGGAAATTGAATCGCTCATCAAGAACCTTTCCCCACTGATGGAAGAAAGTTCCGAAATCTTTCGGGAACTGGCGATCTTTTTCGGACCCGGGGCAAAGATTGCGACGCACCAGGGCGACCTCTCAAAGTTCCTGGGGCGCAAGCGCCTATACCGCATCCTGAGATTTTCGGGCAACAGCTACAAGGAATGCGTGTACCAACTGGTCGACGATCATCCCGAATCGATGGAGGCGCTCGGGATGCTGCGCTACTATATATCGCCTGGCAAGAACATTAAGTGGGAAGATATCGAGGCGGCAGAAATTGCGCTAGGCAAGGAACTGACGACAAACGCCTACGGATGGATGCCCGATGCATGGACCGCTTTTGAGAATGCGGACGACGTGCAGGGCGATGGAACGGGCACGCACCAACTTGTGGCGCTTTTGGCTTTCGATTACGGAGATTAAGGATTTAAACTGCCCGCGGGCATTAAACCGCCCGCCCTACTGCGGGATAAATTCAAATAACGTGATGCCGGGGAGTTTCCCCTTGCGGCTTACGAGGTATTCGGAGAAAGGCTGGTCCACGACGCGCTTCTTCTGGGACGATGCATGGCGCAGTCTGGGCGCCTCTCCCGGCTTTAGCACGACAAACCCGGTGTGGGTCGCATCGATCTTCTCGGACTTCCCAATAAAGGCCACGCCCATCACCTTCAGGCTATCGGAATGCGGGACCTTCGCCCATTCGAGCGCCTTGTCGTAGGGCAGGTAGCGGATTTCTACCTGCGGGTCATCGGCCTCCTTGCCATCGATCAGGTACTTCATGCGCTTCGCCTTGAAGAAGTCTTTCTTCGGGAGCGTACGCGTCATAACCGTATCGCCTTCCACGGGCAGCACGCGGGCAAACTTGCCCTCGCCCACCCAGTCGGCAAGCAGGTAGTGCTTGCGGGTGCGGTAACTGATCTTGCCGTCAATATAGCGGATTCTCTGCAGCACGTTAAACAGCGAATCCTCGCTGGGCGACTGCGCCAATGCCAGCGTGTGTTCCAGGAAGGTCACGCAGTCCACGGAATCCAGATATACAAGCGGCTTGGGCTCCACCGGGTCTATTGTTCCCTCGCCCATCGGCCCGAGCCGATACGGGGTTCCCTGCAACTTCCTGGAGAAATATTCCAGGCGGGCATCGAGGCCCTTCACGTTCTGGCCCGCAATCCACATGTCCTTCATGCGGACAAGCGACGGGTAGCCTTCATTCGCCCACTCGATAAGTTTGACCCACAGGGTATCCATCACGTCCTTGCAGTCATTATCCTTGTTCTTGCCCGTCTTGTTCAGGTACATCGCCACGGCAAGCGTATCGCCCTGAGCGAAGATGTAACCTGCAAGGCCATGCACCTCGGCAATGTAGCCCGTCTTGAAACGCGTCGTCCACGGGTACTGGAGCGTGTACATGCGCTTGCTGCCGGAACCAATCTTGGGGCTCGCGAAGGAATTGATGTAGTATTCGTGCCGGGGGTGGCGCGCCATGGCGGCAAGCATCTGCGATTCGGCAGAAGGCTTCAACTTGTTCTTGGGAGCAAGCCCGCAACCGTCATACACCTCGAACCCGCTGGAATCCACCCCGATGGCGGCAAGGAACCTGCGTTCGAGCATCTTGCCCGTCTCGACGCTCCCCACCCCGAACTCGCGGGCGGCAGCGTTGCGGAAAAGCGTTTCGGCATGCAGGTTCTGGCTCCTCTGGTTAATCTCGTCGAGCATGCTGAGCAAGGGCGCCGCAGAGAACGAATACTGCCTCACGAGCGGGCCCGCCGACGCCGTAGAATCTTCGCGGAAGGTAATCCCGCGGTCACGAAGCGCGGTAAGCATTGCCGCACGGAAATACCCGATACCGCCACGCACGGGAATCACGAACTGCGAGGAATCCGTATCGATATCGAACTCGCCTTCCACGGTAACCACCGGCTCCACGGGGTCAAGGGCACGCAGCCACTTGAGTTTCATCTTGCGACCGCGCTTGTTCAAAGGCGCCTTCGTCGTAATTAACTTGTTCACAACACGCACGTAGCCTACATCGGGCAGCACGGACACGCGCACCGTATCGCCCTCGTTTGTGCCGGGCCTTATGCGCACTACCGCGCTGTTGTCGTTGAACTGGAGCGGAGTCACCTCGGCGCCGTACCAGAAATCATAAAAGTCGGTGCGCCAGTGTTCCGGTTTCCAGGGCGGCATGTAATATGACGTATCGAGAACGAGGCTACCCCTGAGGGTATCGACGCCGAGCGCCTTGATGGAATCGGCGATGCCGTAGAGCCACATCAGAGGGTCCGTGTAGTAACGTGCCGAAATGTTCGGGTCGCCTTCACCGCGAATGTTCAGCGAGCCCCTAAAGACGTTCCCTTCCTGCGCACCCATTAGCGAGAACTTTGTCTCGGGGGCATAATCGAGCGGCAAAAAGTGAAGCGCCGTCGCCGTGGAGAGCGTCTTCATGGTACTCGCGGGCGTAAACAGTTCTTCCCCGTTTATGTTCGCGAGTTCCACGCCCGAATTTACGGAGCGCACGGAGAGTCCGAAGCTCACCTCGGGTAACAAGGAATCCACATAGGCCTGGTATTCCGCAACGTCAATGCCTGCAGCAAATGCAGGCATTACCGCCCAAAGTGCAAGGGAAACCAGCCTCAAGAAAAATTTCATCAGGACTTCGTCCCTTTCTTCTTGCGGTCACAAACAAGGTAAACAACCAACCGCGTGCAAAGGGCAATCATCACAAGACCCGCAGCGATGCAGGCAAAGAACACCATACGCCATGCCGGCTGCGGAGTCGGGAGCGGTTCAAACCGCAGGTCTTCAGGCTCAATTTCCTGAATTTCCGTCGCAAATGCCTTCTCGGCACGGGCAACCAGGTCACTCTCTTTTTCCGTTTCCTTCTGGCCCAGAATCTCGGCAACCTTCAGGTGCGCCTGCACCAGGAGTTTCGCCAGTTCATGATTGCGGGCAGCCTTGTCTTCTGTCGTCGCAAACATCGCGCCCATATCGTTTGCAAGCTTGATAAGCACACCCTCGATGGCGCCCCACTCGGGAATATTCGGAAAGCTCTTGCCATTCTCGAGGCTCTGCACTAGCTGCGAGTAACGGCGGTCCTGGTTCCAGATGCTGATAAGCCCGCGGTCCGCCGGCAAGAACCCGACCGCACGGCAGTAAGCATCCAGGTTGTCGGTGCGCAATAGGAACGCAAGCAGGGACTGCGCCGAAACGAACTTCGCCGAATCGCCCCCCGCGGTCAAGGCAAGGTGGCTTCCGCCGACAAACGTGGACCTAAACGACGAAGACGCAAAGGGCAGCACAATGATGCCATCGTCTGCAATCGCGCTAGAACGGAGCCCGCCCGCATCCTCGGGATATTCAAGCTGGCGGATAAGTTCCGAAGTACCGTAATGGAGGAGCAATTCAGAATTGATGAACCGCACCACGTTCTGCTGTGAATTTTCGTGCAGGCTGTTGGGAGTAAGTTCGTCGTCGCCAAGAATCGCCGCATATACGGCAAGGCCGTCGAGTGTCTTGGTATCGAGCAGGGTGCTCTGGCACACGCCCTGCTTGCAGTCCAGGAAATCACCACCGAAATTCCAGATGAACGGAGCCATCTGTTGCGGTCCAGTCCAATCCTCGTGGCCAGGGAGCGCAAACGGAGCAACACGCTTCATCTCAGAATTCTTGAGTTCCCCGCGGTTGATGGCGCGGAGTGCCCCCATGAACTTGGAATAGGAATTGATGTCTTCTTCCTCGATACCGAGCGTATGCCACAACCACTCGTTCGCAAAGAGCGCACGCACGTCGAGGAACCACGGGAACGAATAGACCGTGGCACCGGAACCGACATGGCTCGCACGGAACGCCTCCGCATAGAAGCGAGACGAATCGACCTGGGCAATGAGGGAATCGAGAGGGCGAAGGTTGCCAACCGAGGCAAAGTGCGGAACCCACGTGGAACCCAGCTGGATGATATCCGGAAAATCAGGAACGGAATCCGGGTGTGCAAAAGCCTTCGTGATAGCATCGTACGCTTCGCCCCAGTTGAGCACGCGCACCTCTACGGGCACGCCCGTATCGCGATGGTACTTCTTTACCAGTTTCTTGACCGCCTTCTGCGAACCAAGCCCGTTGTCCATCATCCACAGGTGGAGCGTATCGACATCGGCGCGACTCAGTTCAGGCACGGCAAACGCCGCCGTCGCAACCAGGGCGACCGCAACTACTGCACGCACGATATGTCGGGTCAAAAGAATCATTTGGCGAGTCGAGTAAAGTCTTCGAAGAAGTGGGGGTAAGTCTTGTTCACGCAGGCGGGATCCATGATCTTCACCGGGACGCCCCCGAGCGAAACCAGGCTGAAGCACATCGCCATGCGGTGGTCATTATAGGTTTCGACCGTCGCGGGCACGAGTTCCTTGGGCGGCACAATCGTGATGCTGTCCATGTCGGTCGTCACGTGCGCGCCGAACTTCTGCAGTTCCGCAGAAATCGCCGCAATGCGGTCAGTTTCCTTCACGCGCCAGCTTGCAATTCCGCTAATCGTAGAAGGCCCGTCAGCAAAGAGTGCCAGCACCGATACGGTCATCGCCGCATCGGGAATATCGTTCAGGTTCAGGTTCACGCCGTGAATGGTGCAGCCCGTACCGTCGCACTCGATCCAGTCCGGTCCGATTTCCACCTTGATGCCCATCTTGCGGAGCACGAGCACGAACGCCACATCGCCCTGGGCACTCTGGTGGCCCACGCCAAGCACGCGCACCTTGCTGCGTGCAATGGCGGCAGCGGCAAGCGGGTAACTCGCCGAACTCGCATCGCCTTCCACGTCGTAATCGGCGGGGGCAACGTACACACCCTGCGGCACATAGAAGTCGCGCAGGTTTTCGTGCCTGACCTCGATACCGAAACTGCGCATGACATCCATCGTCAGTTCGATATACGGGGCCGAAATAAGTTCATCCTTCACGTGAATGTGGAGCGGGGCCTTGCAGTACGGGGCGCAAATGAGGAGCGCCGTCAGGTACTGGCTCGAAATGTTGCCGTTCACCTCCACATAGCCGCCCTCGAGCCCAGAAGCATTAATATGCACCGGCGGGTAGCCTTCCGTTTCGCGGTACTCGATGCTTGCCCCGAGCGAACGGAGAGCGTCCACCAGGTCGCGTATCGGGCGTTCGGTCATGCGTTCCTCGCCCCCGAGGGAGTATTCCCCGCGGCCGAGCGTAAGCGCCGCCGTAAGCGAGCGCATCGCCGTACCCGCATTGCCGAGGAACAGTTCCACCGCACCCTCGACCGAAATCGGGCCCGCGTTCCCGGTCACCACCGCTTCGGAATAGTCATCCGAAAAGTCAATCTTCACGCCGAGTTTCTGGAGCGCCTCGCCCATGTAGCGGGTATCGTCACTCTTCAGCAGGTTATGGAGCCGGGTCGTACCGCGCGCAAGAGCCGCAATCAAAAAAGCCCTGTTGGTAATGCTCTTGGAGCCCGGGAGGCGGACTTCACCGCTAAAAGTGCTAAATGCCGGTAACTGTATAAAAGAGGGGCGGAACTGAAACTCATCCATATTTCAAAATTATACATTTTTACAAGATAACCGTAAATCAGCCCGTTCCAAAAACGGGCCATTTGACGGCCCCGGCAATCACATACAACGTGCAGGTAAAAAATGGAACAAGGTATCACGACCAAGGATTTCGAGGTTCGCTTCTCGGACTGCGACCACCACAGCCGCCTGAAACTTTCAAACCTGTTCCTGTTCATGGAAGAGACCGCCATCGCCGATGCCGAGGCTAACGGGTTCGGGCTCTGGAAGATGATGAAGGCAGGCTACACCACCGTCATCACGCGCATCAAGATACGCATACTGCACCAGCCCGTGTGGGGCGAGAAGATCTCGATATCCACCTGGGCAAAGGACTTCTATAAGGACAAGGTTGTCCTGAAGGACTACTCCATCGTGGATTCGCAGGGGCATTCTATAGCCCAGGCGACCTCGAGCTGGCTGCTCGTGAACATGCAGACCGGCAAGTCAGAGAACCCGGCGAACAGCCCCTACCCCATCCCGCTATTCGTGGGCAAGAACGCGCTCCCCGAGATGATGGACATTCTGAACCCGGAAATCGAGCCGCGGGTACTGCGCACCGAGCAGGCACATTACAGCGACCTCGACATGAACAACCACGTGAACCACTGCCGCTACGTGGACTGGGTCATGGACTCGCTCGATGCCGACGAAGTCAAGAGCCGCCGCATCCGTTCCATACAAATGAATTTTATCTCGCAGGTCCCGCTCGGGGGCAAGGTGAGCATCGTGCGGTTCAAGAACACGAACCACCACGCCTACGTATTCGGGATGAACGAGGGCGACATGATGCGTGACCCGCTGAATGCGCAGTGCCACTTCCAGGCGCGCATCGGGTTCGCCGACTAAAAAACAGCCAAATTTGAATACTCGCGGGCATTTTTTCCGTGTCAGCAGACCAAAAGCTCGTCTAATTAGGATTTAGTCTGCCGTTTATTAGTTTGTATTAAATAAAAAGCCTTATTTTCCACCTCGCAAGCAGACCAAACACCTACTAATCTAGGATTTAGTCTGCCGCAAAGCACCTCCGTAAGCATTTTTTCTCCGATTTTCGCATTTTTCAGCAGACCATTTTCCACCGCGCACGCATTTTGGTCTGCCAAAACTGCAAAACCGCCATCCAACCTCAACCATAAAGTGGCAAACCGGCAGACCAACCACACATTTTGCCAGAGTTTAGTCTGCTTCGCTGCGCCATCCCGAGTAATCGCGTTAAAGCAGAAAATATCTTGCAATCCGCTCCACCTTTTTTGCATCCAACGGAACCTCATTGGACTCCAGAGAAGCGATTACATTCCGGCCCAAGAAATACCCGTTAGCCTCATAGCATGCAATTTTCCATGCAACTTGCGCAGAGTAATCCGCATTGTCCATCATCCCGAAATGCTCCCACACGAATTCGCGACGCAACCGAACATTCAGGCAGGTAAAATCAGGAAAAACCATGAAAGTCGTTTTGCCGCTTTTCATTCTGAAATCATTAAGTTGCCTCGGGCATTCATATTTATAGGGAATTGATAACCTGTAGAGCGTATCTGCAATAATCGCTTCGGACTTGGAGCGAACGCGCTCCCCGCGAGCAGTAATAATTTCCGGAGCATCTTCTTCAAATTCCTTTCCGGCATACGGTATGGACTGCCAGTTTTTTACAAACTCATCGTTCGGCAAACAAACCGGAGTTATTAGTTTTCGGCGACCAGAATGCATTTTTCCAAATTTTTCATTGAGATCTCCCCTCTGAAAATTTTTGATGAAGCCATCAAGCAGCGATAACATCTTCTTCAATTCCGGCAAAATTTTCCTGTCATAATCCTTTTGAGCTAGATTTCGCGCCAAACGTTGGTTTTCCATGGGGATATACTTCCCACATTGCGGTGTATTGTCAGAAACATGAAACCACTGTTCGTGATCACCACGCTTCGAAATCCGCAAGCGACCCGCGGGAGCCTTCTTCAAGAAGCGCTCTTTCGCAGAAATCAATTCGGCTAGTTTCATCGCTTTTGCCTGCAAAAGCGGCAACACATCATCAGCCCATATTTGTTCTTCGCTTTGCAACCGTTCTTCATTTTGCATTCTCGCCATCCTTTGTTTTGGGTTTTATTTGTTTTGAATTAGACATACTTTTTAATGTTGAGCATTTTTTAGCCTCTCCAGCAGACCAAAAGCCCACTTGTTATGGATTCGGTCTGCCGTTTATTAGTTTGTATTCAAAGAAACGCCATATTTTTCGTTGCCTAAGCAGACCAAACACCCGCCAATCAAGCATTTAGTCTGCCGCAAAGCACCTCCGCAAGCATTTTCCTCCGGCTCCGACCTATATCGGCAGACCATTTTCCACCATGCATGCAATTTGGTCTGCTAAAACCGCAAAACCGCCATCTAACCTCGACTGAAAAACGCCAAATCGGCAGACCAATCTCATATTTTGCCAGAGTTTAGTCTGCCATAAGAGCATTGACTTGTCCCAAAAGAGCAAAAAACACGCGACATCAGCCCTCTATGGTCGAACCACCCCGATATCGGGCCACATTTCAAACACGACACTCCCCTGCAGGTCGGTGCGGAAGAACCGCGCCGTATCCCCGAGCACATACCCGTACTTGCGCACGACATCTTCGCGGGGGTGCCCGTAGCCATTGCCCGCACCCACGCTCGCTACCGCATATCCGGGTGCGACCTGCGCAATGAAGCGCAACGAACTGCTGCCCGCAGACCCGTGGTGCGGCACCTGCAATAAGTCTGCAGAGAGCGTGGGTGAAAGTTCAAGCAGGCGGCGCTCACCCGCAGTGTCCAGGTCGCCCGTCAACAGCATGGAGGCGGCCCCGAGTTCCACCCGCACAACTACACTCGCGGGGTTCCCGCCCTCCCGCACGTAATCCGGGGGCCAGAGCACATCGAACCGCGGGGCATCCCCGGAACCCGAAAACTGCCCGCACGCATCCCCAGAACCCGAGAACTGCCCGCGATCTTCCCCGTCGTCCGCGCAGTCACCACCCGCAATAGACCCGCAACCTGAAAACAGCCCGAGCGCATCGCCGCGCACAAGCGTATCCACCGGAATGCCGAACCCGCGGGCCAATGTGAGCACGCTATCCCGAATGAACCCGCCCGAGGTATCGGGCCCGACGTACAGGCGGCGCACGTACACCCGCGGCGCATCTCCAACCCGAAAAGAACCCGCTTCCAGCGGAGCATCTCCGGCCCGAAATAAACCATCCCCGGCCCGAACGGAACCAGCAAGTTCCATAAACCCGCCCGCATGGTCCCTATGGTTGTGGCTCAGCACCACCCACTCGAGCGTATCGACCCCGCGGGCCGCAAGCGTATCCATCACACCCGCAGAATCGGGCCCCATGTCGTACATCGCGTACCGCCCTCCATAATCGAGCAGCACCGCCAGCCCCTGCCCCACGTCGATAAACGTCACGCGAAGCGGGTCTAAATCTTCGGGAGCACCGCCAAACACGCAGGTACACGATGCCCCCAGGGCGAAAATGGCCGCGAAGGCCAGCACTTTTGCATACAAAAAGAAGTATCTCATACCTATATAAACGGATTCACCCCCCAAAATGAGCCAAAACGCCTCTTTTTTTTTATCTTTACAGCATGCAGTTACCTAAATACAAGAAAAAGAAACGCATCAAGTTGAAGATTTGCCAGGAACCCGGCTGCGGCCGCGAATTCTGGGGACACCCGATCGCCAAGTACTGCGAACTGCACCGCGACATCAAGTTGCGCCAGAAGCAGAAGAAGAACGTGGAAAGCATCGAGTCCAAGAACATCATCTTCCGCCACAACTACACGGAAGCCATGGACCTCACCTTCAAGTGCTGTCTCGAAGGCTGCGACGAACTGTTCACCATCAAGGTCTACCCCAAGCAGACCGTGTACCCGAGGTTCTGCCTCGAGCACAGGAACGACTTCAAGCGCGAAAACTTCATCCGCGTCATGCAGAAGAAAAACGGGTAAAACGGCACATAGCCCCCAATTTCACCCTTTTTTAACAAAAAAAGTTCACGCCATCCCTTGAAATTTGGGATGGCTTTTTTATATTTGGGCACGCTACATGGTGGATGTAGCTCAATTGGTTAGAGTCCCAGATTGTGATTCTGGATGTTGCCGGTTCGAGTCCGGTCATCCACCCGAAAAAAAGGCCCCGCAATTTGCGGGGCCTTCTTCGTTCTCCTCCTGACCTTCTCCTCCTAACAGCCTCCTCCTTACAGACTGTCCTAGTTCCTTACGCAGCGGACACGCCCCGCCTTCCGTCGATTGTCGGTCGTCATGCCGTAATCAATCGAAATTTCGAAAGCGTAATTATCATAAATCCTGTAGTTTGCGTACGAATTCGCATATTCAAGTATCCATTCGACATCTTCGGTGTCCTTATGCTCCTCGTAGTAATCCCACCACTCTGAACGCTCTTTTTCTATATCTCCGACAAACGACTTGTGCGTATACGTGTGGTAGTATAGGTCCAGGAACTTGCTGTCCATCGGATAAAGGTTGAAGTCGAACCTGTTATAGAATACGCCCACCAGGTCTTTATCAGATGCGGTTTCGGAGTCTGTCCTCCAGGATTCATTGAGTAGATTGTTGACTCCCCCGACATAGGTAATCAAGGCTTCCCAGTCCAGGGTATTAGATATATGCCAGCCGGCCGGGCAAATTCCCTGATGCAGCGAATCTATCAAGCCATCCTTGATAGGCCTCGACATATAGCTTTCGCTCAACCCCATGGCAGCCGCCCAGCTATAGATTCCGGTCGGAGTCACATCTACGCCACCCCTCCTGGAATGCTTGACTGTAGTTTCACCACTGTACATCAGGTCCTCGGCCATCCATTCATACATCTTCCCGTTGAACTCGAAACTTACCGTCTTGTATACCCGGCCGTCGCGCGGGTCCTTCATGGTCCCCGACCCGTGAGGTATCGGCATCTTGAGGGAATCGAGGTGCCCCTTAGTCGTGAACTTCCAGCTATGTCCATCGCAAAGGAAGTAGGCGGGGTTCACATATTCCATCTCGTACACGTCAAAGTTGTAATATCCGAACGGCTTGTCGAGTCTTCTTGATTCCCCCCAGAGGTCGTCATCGCAATGTTCAAACCCTAGATAATGGTCCAGTACCAAATGGTGGAAATAACGCCTCTCCGCCATAAGGTCGTACTCGTCCCTACCAATCAAGCCGGTTTCGCCAGAATGCATCACATTGCCCAAGGAATTGTATAAATAGGCAGTGTAAGCAAGAGGCGCAATCAAGGAATCGCTGAGGGTTCCGTCTTCTTCCAGGTCATCGGCGTATCCATCCACATAATCCTGTAACATGCCACAGTCCGTATTGGCCGGGTCCATCCTATATTCCCACTCGTCTCCTTCGCCATTCCAAGGAATAATGAAGTCTCGAGTATCCACAAAAATACTGATATGATAAAGAGCCATGTCCGCAGCGGATGTACTGAAGATGTTCAGGTCTTCCGCGGAATTTACGGGAATGAAGACACCGAATGCGGCAAGCACTTCCGCAGCAGCCTGTTTCTTGGCCTGGGCAAAGGGCACGCCATCCTTGACCAACTTCAATACACGCTTGTATTCAAAATGCGTCAGCAAGTTGATATTTGCGGTAATACGTTTTTCCATGTTGGTAATGGCATTAAGGTGCAAGACGCACACAGAACGTTCGCCACTGACATCATGAATATAGTGGCCTTCGGCGGAAAGAAGCGCATACGGGCTTTCCAAATCAAGACTATCGAATTCGAAGTCACCCTTGTCGTTGATGACCGTGGTATTGAATTCCTTGCCCGTGGGTTCCAGGTTCCCTTCTGCAGATGTTTCCCGGAGCACGACGCTGGAGCCTTCCACAAACGGGCCCTTCTGCACCGCACCCGAAAGTTTCTTGCCCGCGAGGGCGACAATGCCGGCATCTTCCGAGGTACCGCCCGCGACATCCCTACCATCGGAACACGCATCAAACAGGAATACGCAGGCCGGCGCCAAAACAAGTCCCAAACCAGTCCTTAATTTTTCATACAAGTTCATCTTTACTTTTCCTCCTTACCACATTTCTTTTCCTTGTCCAGCCTTTCGCTCATCGGGAACAGCTGGAGGTTCAGGCGATACACCTGCTCCGTCTCGTCATCTTCCGCGGCTATCGCCACGATGCGCCGGCGGCAATCCGCCAGTTCTTTCTTGATCCGTTCATACGCACGGCGCGTAAGCCCGAGGGTCAGCCCCGACATGTCGCGTTCCGAAAGCGGCAAGTCCAGGGCCTTTACCGCAAACTCCCCCATTTGTCGCTGCATGTCGCGGGCCGCCACGGGGACCGCATCTACCGAGCCCATCGAGATGGACTTGTCCGTCTGGCGGTAGTTCCCGCTCCTGTCCTTCTTCAGGAGCTTCGCACGCACCAGAAAGTCAAGCGTCTCGCTCACTTCGGCAGCGGAAATCTTTTGCTTGCAGGCACGCGCAATCTCGAGCGGCTTTGCACCCGGCATGTGCGGGGCAAGTTCGCGCAGCACCGGATTCTTCCACGACTTAAAGTAGTCGAACTCCTCTTTCCCGAGCACGCGCACCTTGTGGGCCCTCGCCAGCGCACAGCGTTCCTCAAACGCGGCACGCTTCGCCTCATCCCCCTTTGCATGGGCGTACGAAACCATCAGCACAAAGTATGCCTGTTCGTAACCGGCGAGCCCCATGGCGCTTGCGACAGAACCCGCAGCCCCAACACTCAGGTTCTTCTTGCCTTCGCAAACGTACTTCAGGTAAACAGCAGACGAGAACCCGGCATCGCGCGCAAAGTCTCGCCACGTGAATGCCGAGCTGCGCTTGCGTTCATCGTAGTAGTCCTGGATGAACTTGCGGTAGTCTGTGTATTCAATGATCTCCTTCATGTGCACAAATATAGATAATTTTTGCTATTCTAGAACACAAAATTGCCATTTTTGTGCAATTTTTACCATTTTTGTAGAATTTTGGAAAATTTTAGCAATTTAGAATACAAAACCCGTATTCTAGGAATACAGGAAACCCCGCCATTCCTGGCGGGGCCTTTTCCTCCTAACAAAATTTTGCTAGTCCCTCACGCAACGGACAGAGAAACCGTAGTTCTTATAGCTGTCGAACAGGCCTGCACCCACGTCGTCGCCGCAAGCCGTAAGCAGGAATGCGGACATGGCACATATTGCTAAAACTCTTTTCATTGTCCTAACCTCTCTACCCTAAAATTAATCCTTCACACAGCGGACAGAGTACCCGTAGTCCTTGCCGCTGCCGTACAAGTCAGCTTTGTCGAATTCGTCGTCCAAGCCCACGATATATGTGCGGGAACTATTGTACTCAGAGGAACTC
>JAGAAW010000101.1 GCA_017615055.1 Fibrobacter sp. | reverse complement strand
CGACGATGACGACGATGACGACGATGCTGCGGGTAGTGATACCCAGAAGTCCTCCTCTAGCAAGGCGGGAACTTCTTCGAGTTCCACGGATTCCAAGACGTCTGCATCGAGTACGGATTCAGATGATTCGGGCGATGCGACTAGTTCTGCGAGCAAGGACGAATCTAGTTCCGCTGGCTCGGAGGGCACGAGTTCTGAAGGCGGCTCCGGCGATACGGCCGAGTCCTCGTCGAGTGCTTCTGGCGATGTTGCCAGTTCCTCGAGTACCGTGCGCCAGGCAACTCTTTCCGATGGCGATGGCAATTTCTCCATGGGTACAGACGATATGGAAGAGGTTGCTTCCGGAACTCAGAGTGAACTTGATAGCTTGAAGGAAATCCTGGATAATGGCGGAACCGTGGAGGGCTTTGAAGAAATTGCGACCGAATTTGATGAGAATACGCTGACTTACGAGTCGTTCGATGAAGGCGATTACTACTGCTTCACGGGCGAAGGTGAATGGATGCACGTGACTCGCGAATTGTTGGGAAAGTACATTCCTCACTACAAGAATGGACAGGCCTGGGGTAACCTGCGGCACTTTGATGTCAAGTTCATGGATGCCTGCGAAGGTGTCTACTTCCGCCGCAAATCCTAATCAATCGGGGTAGGGCATAATCCAAATTGGAATGCTCCATTTTGAGCGGTTAAATGCGCGGTTTTGTAGTTTAAAAGCAAAAAACGGCAATTATTTGAAAAACTTGCAATATGCACTTGTGATATAGTGCATATTTTTGATTTTGGGGCCGAGGCGAAATCTCCTAAAATTGCGTTTTTTATTTATTTTAACGCAAAAAAGGTGGCAAGATGAAAAAAGTACGTACGAAATTTGCCCTGATGGTTGCGCTCGCTTTGGTGGCGGGTGTCGGTAATGCTATGGCCGCTTGGGATGGCAAGACTGTTACCAAGCCCGAGACGCAGAAAATTGGCGATAAGGATTTTTACCTTATCGCGAGTGAAGAAAATTTGGCGTGGTTCTCCGATTCGGTTTACCGTGCGGGCGGAACCGTTGCGCTGAATGCGAAACTCACCAAGTCGCTGGACATGAGTGGCCAGATTTTTATGCCGATTGCCGCGGGCATGGGGCGCACGCAGTTTGCGGGTACTATCGACGGTAACGGCTTTACCATCTCGAACCTCTACATAGATGCGGGCAAGATTGCCGAAGTCAAGAACCCCGCCTGTGATACGGCGCTTGCGCGTTGCAATGCCCAGAATGCCGCGTTTATTGCGGTCATGTCGGGCGGTACGGTAAAGAACCTCAATTTCGAGAACCTCTATATCACTGCATCGGCGAGTGCCGGTGACATTCTTGGCGATCAGCAGCCGGTTTCTGTCGGCGGTATTGTCGCTTGGCAGAAGGGTGGCACGATTGAAGATTGTACGGTTTCGGGCAAGATCCTTACGAGCGGAAACGGCAACGGTGTCGGTGGCCTTGTGGGCAATGTCTGGAGTGGAACTATCAAGAATAGCCTGAGTTCTGTTTCTATCTATGCCAGCGGTAACGAAACCTATGTGGGTGGCGTTGCCGGGTTTATCAGAGGCAAGGCCGCGAGCGATAAGGTGGCCGTTGAATCTTGCGCCTTCGACGGTACCGTTGTGGTCAATAGCGGTAGCGGCAAGTCGGGTGGCATTGTCGGCTATTACGAATTGGGGAGTTTGGATATTGCTAATGCATATTTTGACAAGGATGTAGTCTCTGATGGCGTGGGCAGAAAGACGGATTCGCTCACGCTTGAAGGCGCTGCTACGGGCGAAGAAGAACTGAATGTCGACAAGGTCGCGTGCGGTTTGAATGGCGGCGAGTTCAAGGATGGTGCATGCGGCAAGGTGGGCGTGTGGTCTACCGGCGAGGTGCACCTTGTGGTGAACGGCGTATCGCGTAACGAGAGTGGCGCACTCATGTTCAAAGTCAAGTTCGATGCGAATGGCGGCGTGTTCCGCGATGGCGATAAGACTAGCAAGCTCCTGAAGGTCGGCGACAAGATTACGGCAACGGAAATTATCCCGCCGACTCGTGGTGATACCGTATTTGCGGGCTGGTCGCTTTCTCCGGATGCCGAAAAGCCGGATAGCGTGCTGGGCGTTGCCGACAAGGCGAAGACGGTTTATGCCGTGTGGAAGAAGATGTTCAAGGTGACCTTCGATGCGAATGGGAGTACGTTCCCGGGCGATGATGCCGAGCAGGCGAAAACCAAGCTGGTTGCAGAAGGCGAGGCAATCACTGTGGAAGGCATTGGCCTGCCGGTAAGCTACACTGCAGAAGATGTGAAGTACTACTTTGCCGGCTGGGCGTTTGCGGCCGATGCAGAGGCTCCTCTGGAATCGCTCGGCGAGGCGACGGGGGATACAACGTTGTATGCGGTGTGGACCGAAGCTCCGACTTGGACGGTAACATTCAATACGCGCGGATTCGGCGTGAGTGTCGCCTTTGTGCAGGATGGCGAAAAGGTTGCCCTGCCCGAAGCTCCGAAGGCTGCCGGCTACAAGTTTGCAGGCTGGTTTACCGATACCACGTTTGCGGAATCCTCCGCATTTGATGCCGAAAAGGCGATCGAGGAGAACGTAGAGGTGTTCGCCAAGTGGACTATCGTCGAATACGATATTGTCTACATCATGGGCAGTGGCGGCAACAACGAGGATAACCCGGTGTCCTATACGGTGGAAACTCCGACCATCAAGCTGCAGCCGCCTAGCAAGGAGGGCTACAACTTTGATGGATGGTACTACGATGCCGATTTCGTGAATACGGCAACCCAGATTACCGAAGGCTCTACGGGCAAGGTAAAGCTGTATGCCAAGTGGGAAGTGAAGACGTTCACGATTACCTACATGGGTGGCGAATACGCTCTGGAAATTATCGAGCCGCAGGTCAAGCAGTTCGGCGATACGGTAAAACTGAATAATGCAGTGTTCACGCGTGAAGGCTACCTGCAGGATGGCTGGTCTACTGAGGATGGCGGCAAGGGCGTGTATAAGCTGGGCGTGGACTATGTGGCCGATGCAGACATTGTGCTCTACCCGCACTGGAGAACTGACCCGGATGCCATTCGCACTGTTGCGGGTTCGAGTGTTGCCCGCTTCAGTGTGGTGGCGCACGCGCGTTCGCTCGAGGTCTCGGGTGTACGCTCCGGCTCTGCTGTGGTCGTGTACGATATGCGCGGGCATGTCGTGGCGAAGGCTACTGCAAGTGCTGCCTCGTTCAGCATGGGCACGTTTGTACCGGGTATGTACCTGGTACGCGCCGGCGGCGATGTGCAGCGTGTGCTAGTGCGCTAATGCATTGTCATCCTGGAGGCCGTAGGCCGATAGGATCCACAGAGATCTTTTACTTTTGTGAAAGCTTGAATTTGAAATATCCTGCAATTTGTAGCGGATGGTTGAAAGTGCCATCCGCCATTTTCTTTTGCAGTTCTTCGTCAGTGAGCTCGAACGACTCGATATCCTCGGTGCTGTCAAAGTGCGTGCTCCCGCCCCTGACAACCCCGTCTATAAACACGACGTGGAATACGCCGCGGTGCCTATCCGGGTTCACCGGGAATGTCCCGATGAACCTGACTGTGTCATTCTGAGCGGCCCCTGGAGCGCATAGCGCGATAGGGGTAGTCGAAGAATCTATGCGATACCCGCATTCCTCCTGCAGTTCGCGGAGCGCGGCCTGTTCCGGCGTTTCGCCCTTGTCGATGATGCCTGCAGGGAATTCGAGCGCGATTTTCCCGGTGCCGTGACGGTACTGTTCCGTCATCACCCACTTGCCCTCGGCGGTGCGGGCGAGGATCAGCACCCAGTCGGGTTGCCATAGCGTGTAGAAGTCGTCGATGACTTTCCCGTTCGGGAGTTCGCACTTTTCCTTGGCTACCTTGAGCCAGGGGGCGTTTACCAGGTATTCCGTATCGAGTAGTTTCCAGGGCTTCATGGTGCTAAATATAAAAGAAAGTTTTGGACGTAGCTACCCTTCGAGCTTGTTTTTCAGGTAGTGCCTTGCGGTCCAGGTGAAATACAGGATATCCGCAATAATGAGCGCGATGGCGCAGGCGAGGAATACGGGCTGGTGCATGCCGAAATGCCCCGCCATTGACCCGCCCGCCAATATGCCTGCACCGATACCGATGTCCCATCCACTCAGGTACGTGCTGTTCGCGGTGCCGCGCTGGTCGTGGCGGGCGAGGTTCACGCACATCGTCTGGTACCCGGGGAATATGAGCCCGAGGCTCGTGCCAATCAGGAACGCTGCCACGAAAAACGTTACAGGCGCATGGCTGAAGGCGAGAATGAAATAAGCGACAACGTTCAACGTCATGCCGGTACCCACGAGGTGGATCAGGTAGCCGCGGTCGATAAGCCTTCCCGTCATGACGCGGTTCAGGATAAGCCCTGCGGCAATGAGCGCGTAGAACCAGCCGGAACCTTCAATGCCCAATTCCTTCGCGTAGAGCGCGATGTAGTTGGTCACGGGCCCGTAGGCGAACCCTACGAAGATAAAGTTCACGAACTGCGGGATGGCGCGCGTGAGGAAGAACCGGTCGAGCGAAAGCGGCGCGTGCGGTTTCTTCTCTTTGCGGGGGACGTTCAATGTCTGCACGAGAATGAGGCCGATGACACACAGGATGATGGAAATCGCGAATACGATGGTATCCCCGAAGGCTTCGTACAGGAACATGCCTGTCATCGGGCCGGTCGCGAACGCGAGATTCACGCTAATCCCGAAATAACCGATGCCTTCCCCGCGGCGGCTTGCGGGGAGCGCGTCAATGGCCACCGTATTGCTTGCGGTACTCGAAATCCCGAAGAAGAGGCCGTGGGCGAACCGCACTGCGGCAAGGATAGGCAAAAAGGCCACCGTCTTGTAGCCCAAGAAACATGCGGTAAACGCGAAGAACGTCCAGAAGTACAGCGGCTTGCGGGAAAGCGTATCCACGAGGAAACCCGCGAAGGGCCTGCAGGCGAGCGCACCGATGGTATAGAGCGAGATGATAAAACCTGCGGTCGCATTGTCCGTCGCGAACTTCTCGATGATGTACAGCGGGAGGATAGGCAGCAGCTGGTAGAAACTGAAGAACAGCAGAAAGTTCGCGGCGGCGACCGTCACGAAGTTGCGCGTCCAGAGTGCGGGCTTATTTGTTGCCAAAACTTCGGCTGACATTTTATTTGCGTTCAAGCATCACGATGGTTTCAAGATGCGGGGTACCCGGGAACAGGTCGAGCGGTTGCACCTCGCGCACGCGGTAGCCGTAGCGTTCCCATTCCTTGAGCGATGCGGGAATCTCGTCGGTGCCGCAGAATACGTGTGCCACGCGGATAGGCTTGCGCATGGCAAGCGCGTGGATAACGCCGGGTTCGCAGCCCTTGCGGGGCGGGTCGAGCAGAATCTTTTCCGGTTCGCCGGGCACGGGGCGCGGGAGCCTCGTCTGCACGAAGATTTCGTCAATCTTGCCTGCGATAAAGCGGTAGTTCTTCTTCAGGTGCTTTGCGGATGCCTTCGCGCAGTCGATGGAGGGGCCTTCCCATTCCACGCCCAGCACGTCCTTGGCGGCTTCGCCGAGCGCAAAGCTGAACAGGCCGTAACCGCAGTACAAATCCAGGAAGTGGTCTTCCTTGCCGAGGCTGAGCATGCGGCTCGCCGCCTTGATGAGGTTGTGAATCTGGCTCTCGTTAATCTGGCTGAATCCTGTTACAGGGTAGCGCAGGCTAAAGTGCCCCAGGTTCAGGCTCATCTCGCGCGGGCCGTAGAGCTGCTTGAAGTTCAGGCCTTCGGTGGGGCGCTTCGATTCCAGGTAGTAATCCGATTCGGTCGTGTCCACGTAGGCGTGTGCCGCAGTCACCTTGAAGGGCGTTTCCTTCAATGCGTCCGAAATCAGCTTGAGCTTGCGCACGATGCTCGCATCAATCTTCTTGATATTGAAAATCACCACGCGGTACTGGTACGTGCCGCGGATTATTATCCAGTTGAGCGCGTAGGCGAGCGGCTTGTATGCCGGCGTAATCAGCTTGTCGAACAGGAACGCGTAAATCTTGTTGTGTTCCTCGGGCTCAAGCATGGAATCTTCGCGGTCGAACTGCAGGTTGCCCGGCTGCATGTACACACGGCGCTTGCTTGTGGTACGGTACCCGCGGGGCATGGGGCTTGCGATCACCTTCTGCGGATTGCCGGCGAGGCGGTTCTTGTCCCAGAATTCCTCGAGGGCGTCGTTCTTGACCTTCAGTTCGTCCTTGTAGTCAAGCATGGCGAGCGATTCGCCGTGGAGGGAATCGGCCTCCTTGGTGTAGCCTGGAATCTGGTGTGCGATGGCTTGTTCGAAAAACATGATTGCCTCCATGTCGGCCGTTTTTACGGGAGCAAATTTAGAAATTATTTATATTTAAGGACGGAACAAGGAGAATTGCCATGGCTTTCAATTTGTACACGAAGTTTGTTGCGCTTTCTGCTGCAGCCCTGTTTGCTTTGAGCGCCTGTACCGACTATGCGCAAGAAATCAAGGATGCGCATGACGAATATAACGGGACCGCAAGTGGGAAGAATAACGGCGGAAATGGCGGCGGTGACTATTCTGATCCGAAAATCGAGGATGGAATTCAAACTGCTTCGATGCGGGAACTGACCTTCGATGTCGTTGTTCGCGACTTCTCTGTTGATCATCCTGACTTCGAAAGCTTCTCCGAAGAGTTTGCAAGTACTGGCGATAATGGTTACTGTATATCGAAAGGCGGATCCAGTTGTGGCGACGTGATTTATGCGACAGGCTTGGAAGGCTATGACGAGTACTGGTATGCCAGAAGGGACGAGCACATATCCTGCGGTAACGCCCGCTCCAAGGCCGGGGCCATGATTGGTACAGATGGGCTTCCGATGACACCAAATCCGTATTTGCCTTCTTATTTGCAGACTGCGGTAAGCAAGTCGGCTGAAGCACTTGAATACGGCGAATGCTCTGGCGGCAAAACCCGCAATTTCGTCAATGCGACGGGCTCGGAAGATTACATAAACATGGCTAGCTGTGCCGACAAAGTATGGTCTAGCAAGGTGTATTACACCCCTGGGATGGTTCAGCAGAATCTTGTTTTCAAACCATCATCTGACGGCCGTTTCGATATGTATGACGGTGTGTCCATTATGGTGGCGAATTATCTGTGCGACAACAACAACTTTGACCAGTGGTATTCGGATGTTCCTGGTTCGAACTATCGAATCAACAAGACCCTTAGCTTGCCTGCGTCGGACAAGCAGGGCTATTTCTTGGTGAACTACAACTACGGCAATGGCGGGTTCTTCCCGCTTGATAATGTTGTCGATGGGCTGCTTGTAGGTTCTTCTACATGTAACCCTAATGTCCAGACGAACAATTCCAGTTGCGTGCAGTATGGCCCGCAGACGCTCTCCATTTACTGCCCGCCGTACGATTATCAGTATGCTGCAACGCAGAGGGACCGTGATGGCATTTCGACTGCTGATCTTTGCAAGAGCTGGCTTGCAAATGGCGGTCCTAAGTCTCCGAGTGCAGCAATAGCGGCTGCACAGTCCAGCCCCATTGGTACTAAGCACCTGCGTAACTATGGCTTTACCATGATGGGTTATATCAAGTTCAAGTACAGGTCTGCAAACCAGGTTCCGACCCCCGAAGTCTTTGAATTTGTGGGTGATGACGACATGTGGATCTTTGTGGATGGCGTGCTGGCCGTTGATCTCGGGGGAACTCACATGGCGGCTCCTGGCGCAGTGAACATTCAGAACCTTGCTCTGAACAACCATGGCTGCCATGCGGGTGAGCCTCTGGCTAGTTACACGAACTGTGACGGGGCGAATGATGCTTTGGGCTGGGCCGACAATACCTGGCACCACCTGCACTTCTTCTACGCCGACCGCCAGAGCGAAGGTTCCAACCTGCTCCTCCGCACAAACCTTGCCGAAATCGCCCCGCCAAGGTATAGCCAGGAATAAAAAAAAGACCTCCCGGAAGGGAGGTCTAAGAGCGGCGGACCGGGATCGAACCGGCAACCATTAGCTTGGAAGGCTAAGGCTCTACCATTGAGCTACCGCCGCGAATTAGCCCAAATGTACTAAAAAAGGCCCATTTTATAAAGGGGTCCGGTGCAAACTATTGGAAAAAATTTTAAAACTTGCTAAATTTTCGCCCACATTAACAATCATACCCAAGGAGTATACTTGTTCCCTAATCCGCGCGATCGTCGCATGCCCAACCGTCCCAGCGATGGGACCCGTACCAACGAAGATATCCATATCT
>JAGAAW010000100.1 GCA_017615055.1 Fibrobacter sp. | reverse complement strand
TCATCGTCGTCATCGTCGTCTTCATCTTCCACGACGAGATTGCCCATTTCGTCAATCTTGCCTTCCTCGACGAGTTCCTCGTATTCTTCTTCGCTAACGACCTCGCCACTCGGCAAGATTATTTCCACCGGGCTATCCGATGAGCATGCGATAAGGGCTGCGACAGGAACCGCCGCGGCCAGAGTCCACCATTTTTTCGTGAGTATATGCATAAGACCTACTCCTGTTTTATTCAGGAGTAATATAATTCATTTTGTAAACAAAAGTTAATAAAATTTTAAACTTGCTTCAAAAATGTGCGTTTATGCACACTCGCGGCGCTTTTTTGGGGATTTTAGAGCGTTCTGGGGAACTATTCCGCCTCTTCTCGGGCAAAAACGGCATCGCAGGCACCGGAGAAGCTCACCTTGAACCCTTCGAGCGGGCCCAAGTCCGCACCATTCTTGAAGTGCGGGATAAACTCCGCAAGTTTCTTGCGCGATATTTCGGACCAGTTCCCTTCCTTGTCGAGGCAGAAGAACTCGTTATCGATATAGGCATCGTAGTTGAACCGGCTTGTCGTAGTTTCCAGGCCAAAGTCGCTGTAGCCCTCGGGAACCTTCTTTTCGGAATCGTCGATGAAGGCCTTAACTTGTTCCAAATCTTCCTCGTATTCATCGTCCACATCGGCAAAGGCATCCACACCGATACTCAGTACACCGTCCTTTGCCACAATGGACTTGTTTTCGCCGAACGTCGCCTCGTAGGCGCTGGAACTTTCGGGTTCCGGCTCCGAAGAGGAGGATTCAATCCAGTCGTCATCTTCCGAAGAGCTAGATACGTCTTCTGCACCCGAAGAGGAATTCCCTTCTCCAGAACTAGAACTGCCGTCTGTCTGCGAACTGGAGCTCCCGCTGGTTTCGGAACTGGAACTTGTAGCACCCGAAGAACTGGACTGACTCTTGGATGCGGAGGACTTTATGGGGCGCCCCGTCTTCTTGTCTATCTCGCCCGACTTCACGAGCGAATCGTATTCGTCCTCGCTATAAGTGTAGCCATCGGCAGCGATTACTTCTGGCGACAGGTCCGAAGTGCACGCCGCAAGCAGGAATGCAGCGAAAATGCATGCAAATGCAAACAAAGACTTTCCGATCGAAACTTTCATTTCAAGCCTCCGGTTCTACGACGAAAAAGCAGAACAGTCCCACAAAGGGAATGTTCTGCCGTTAAACATATAATTTTTTTGTGCAGGTGGACTACAGCGCGTCAATAACCGCGTTGAATTCCGCCACCGGGCGCAGCCACTTCTTAAGGAGTTCGGCCTTGGGCAGGTAGTAACCACCGATATCGGCGGGTTTGCCCTGCTCGGCGGCAAACGCGGCGACGATTTCAGCTTCGCGGGCCTTCAACGCAGCGGCGACCGGGGCGAACTTCTTGGCAAGTTCCGCGTCGTCCTTCTGGGCGGCAAGAGCCTGCGACCAGTAGAGGGCCAGGTAGAAGTGTGAGCCGCGGTTGTCGAGTTCGCCGATCTTGCGAGCGGGCGTGCGGTTGAATTCGAGAATCTTGCCGTTCGCCTCGTCGAGCGTATCGGCAAGGACCTTAGCCTTCTTGTTGCCGGTCGTGGATGCCACCTGCTCGAACGCAGGCACGAGCGCGAAGTATTCACCGAGCGAATCCCAGCGGAGGTAATTCTCGGCGAGGAACTGCTGCACCTGCTTGGGGGCAGAACCACCTGCGCCTGTTTCGAAGAGTCCGCCGCCAGCCATGAGAGGCACAATGCTAAGCATCTTTGCGGAGGTACCGACTTCAAGAATCGGGAAGAGGTCCGTGAGGTAATCGCGCATCACGTTGCCCGTGACGCTGATGGTGTCGAGGCCGGCCTTCGCGCGGGTCATGGTCTCCACAATCGCATCCTTCGGGCTCAAGATCTTGATGCTGAGTCCGGAGAGGTCGTGGTCCTTCAGGTAGACTTCCACCTTCTTCTGAATCTCGCGGTCATGGGCGCGCTGCGGGTCGAGCCAGAAAATCGCGGGCGTGTCACTCACGCGGGCGCGCGTGACGGCGAGCTTGACCCAATCGTGGATCGGAGCGTCCTTCGCCTGGCACATGCGGTAAATATCGCCGGCTTCAACTTCCTGCTGCAACAGCACTTCGCCGTTTGCATTCACGGCGCGGATAACGCCCTTGCCCTTGGCGATAAACGTCTTGTCGTGGCTGCCGTATTCTTCGGCGCCTTGGGCCATGAGGCCTACGTTCGGCACGGTACCCATGGTCTTCGGGTCGAAGGCGCCGTTCTGCTTGCAGAACTCAATCGCGGCTTCGTAGATGCCAGCGTAGCAGCGGTCCGGAATGCAGGCCTTGACTTCTTGCAGCTTGCCTTCCTTGTTCCACATGCAGCCCGAGTTGCGGATCATCGCGGGCATCGAGGCATCGATGATGATGTCGCTGGGCACGTGCAGGTTGGTGACACCCTTCGCGGAATCAACCATCGCCAAATCCGGGCCGGCAGCGAGCGCGGCGTCGATGGCGGCGCGGACCTCAGCCTCGCGAGCATTACCTTCGAGGCGCTTGTACAAGTCACCCAGACCGTTGTTCGCATCGATGCCGAGTTCCTTGAACAGGTCGGCATACTTCGTGAACACATCCTTGAAGAACACGCGCACGAACGCACCGAACAGCACCGGGTCCGATACCTTCATCATGGTGGCCTTCAGGTGCACCGAGAACAGTACGCCCTTCGCCTTGGCATCGGCCATCTGTTCGGCGATAAACTTTTCGAGCGCCGACATGCGCATAACCGTCGCATCGAGGATTTCTCCTTCGAGGAGCGGCTTGGCGGCGCGCAGTTCCGTAACGGCGCCCGCTTCGTCAACAAATTCAATCTTGAACGTGTCGGCCTTCGCAAGCGTAATGGACTTCTCGTTGCCGTAGAAGTCGTTCGCAGCCATGCTAGAAACGTGCGTCTTCACCGCAGTGTTCCACACGCCGTTGCTGTGCGGATTGTTGCGGGCGTAGTTCTTCACGGCCTTGGGGGCGCGGCGGTCGGAGTTGCCCTGGCGCAGCACCGGGTTCACGGCGGAACCCTTCACCTTGTCGTAGCGCGCGCGAACCGCTTTTTCTTCATCCGTAGCAGGGGCGTCGGGATAATCGGGCACGTCGAAACCGTTCTTCTGGAGTTCTGCGATGGCGGCCTTGAGCTGCGGCACCGATGCAGAAATGTTCGGGAGCTTGATGATGTTTGCGCTCGGGTCCAGCGTGAGCTTACCCAGAAAGTCGAGGTCATCGCTCGCCTTGCCGAAGGCGGCAAGAATGCGGCCCGGCAGGGAGATGTTCTTGGTTTCCACATCGATGTCGGCGGCCTTCGCAAAACCGCGAACGATGGGGAGCAAGGATTGAGTCGCCAGGAACGGCGACTCGTCAGTCAGGGTGTAGTAAATCTTCGTATTCATACGAATACAAAGATAGAAAAAGCATAACCACCAAAAATGCCCCGAAAACAAGTTTCGGGGCATTGGGTGTATGGATTAGGAACTTTTTGCGCTATGATTAGCGAGTCACGCGAACCTTCTGCATTTCGCCAGTGAAGCGGTTGCGGAGCACGTACACACCCGAGGACTTCACGTAGCTGGAGGTCTTGAGGATCTCGGCAGCGGCGCCGAAGTCGTAGGCGCACATGACACCCAGGTTAGCACCGTGCATGTCGAACACGTAGTAGTCCTGGAGACCGTTCGGGTCGTACTTCACCGTCTGAGCGATAGCGTCCGTGCCCGGGCCTTCGCCAGCCTTGGAAATCTGGAACCAGTCGATATCGATATATCCCTTGGCCACTTCCATCGTCAGGATCTGCTCACCCTTTTCGAGGGTAATAGAACCAGCAACCTGTTCAAAGGTAGTCCAAGAAGAACCGGTGTACTTCAGCGTATCAGATACAACCTTGTCGCCAACCTTGAACACCAATGCGCCTTCACCATCTGCAGCAACCATTGCAGCCAGGTCAAACGTACCACCCTCGGCAACTTTGATTGTGTACTCGTAAGAGTTACCCGTGGGATTGCAGCCGATAACAAGACCGCCGTTCTTTTCGCCGATGCTTACAGTCGTGCCCTTTCTGTATTCCGTATTCCAGTTATCATCACACGAACCACTTGCTGTGTAAGAGTTATTGTTCGTTCCGTCTTGGTTACGGCCCTTGCCCGGAATGTCGAAGTCTTCAGCTTCAATCTTGCCCGACAGATCGAATGCCACGCCCTTGAACGGAGTCTGCGGTTCAGGATCCACCGGCGTGCTGTTCAGCAAGCCCGTAGTGTTGTTACCCGGGTGAGACGGCAGGTAGGACTTCAGCCAAGTCATAGCGGGGCGATCAGTAACCTGACCATTGCTTTCCCTGATAATACCGGAGTTACCGCCGGACGTCCAGGTTGCACCATAGAGATAGCCCCAAATGGTAATACCAGCAATGTGTTCATTTTCCATGAAGTAGGAAATCTGCTGCTCGTAACAATTCTTCTGGTCAGCGTCATCGTTACTGGCGATGTCGTATTCAGAAATGAACATCGGAGTTTCGGTCTTGTTCCAGATTTCTTCAATAGCGCTCTTGAGCGTATTGATGTTCAAGCAAGTACCGCCACCACCAGTACCATTGTTGCCACCACCGGAAACCTGCATGTCATGGGCCTGCAAGCCGTAGGCATCGACCGGGGCGCCACCCTTCTTGATGGTCTGGATCAGCTGGATACCTTCGTTCTTCTGCCACTGAACGGTGTTGTAGTCGTTATAGATAAGAACGGCATCCGGCCAACGTTCACGAGCCATCTTGAACGCCTTGACGATGAACGTGTAGTCACCATTGTTGTCGCCACCCATAGCCTGGATAATCTTGGTCTTCGGGTAGTTGGAATGGTACTGGTTGTTACCCGTACGGATAGCCTCGTTCACCACGTCGATCATGTCGAGTTCGGGGAAGTTCTGCTTGACGGCATCGAACCAGTCGGTGATGGCCTTCTTGGTATCATCAACGCTCAGGCTTTCGAGCCAGTTCGGATACTGCGAACCCCAAAGCAAGGCGTGGAACTTGAAGTACCCGCCGTTCTGCTTTGCCCAGTTGAAAGCGTTTTTACAACCACTGAAGTTGCGGTTGCCACGGGAGCCTTCGATAGAGGCCCACTTACATTCGTTTTCAGCAGTAATCTGGTTCCAGTACTGACCGAAGTCCGAACGCACCTGACCGCGAGTGGTAATGTTACCGACGAACTTGCTGGCGTTTTCAGCCAAGCCGACGCCGAAAGAGAGAGTGGACGCTGCAAGAGCAAGTGCAGCTACCGTTTTTGCCTTAGAGAGAATGCTTTTCATACTCCACACATCCTTTTTTGAGGTTTACGTTTTAAAAATATCCTCAAAAAAGGGGCATTTTTTCATCAAAACAACATTTACCATTGACAAAATGTCCATGGTATAGCATAAGACAGAATTTGGGGATTTTGCCCCAAATTCTGCAAATTTTCGCTGTTTTTGGTTATTACTTGATTACGCGAACCTTCTGCATTTCGCCGGTAAAGCGATTGCGCAGCAGGTACACACCGGAGGACTTCACGTCGGCGGAGCTACGGAGAATTTCGGTAGCACCATCGAAGCCGTAAGCACTCAACACGCCCAGGTTGACACCGTGCATGTCGAACACGAAGTAATCCTGGAGAGCGTTCGGATCGTACTTGAAGTCCTGGCCGATAACCGTCGGGTTATCGTTGCCCGGTTCAGTACCCGGTTCGGTCGTGCCCGGCTGTTCGCCCGGTTCATCACCCGGTTCTTCCTTCGCAATCGGTTCGGGGTCGGTAGCGTCCTTGCCCTTCACGAAGGTGAAGTAGTCAATGTCGAACCAGGCGCCAGTCACCGTCATGCGCAGAATATGCGTGCCAGCCGTGAGAGAGACGTTGGCCTTGACCTTGTTGTAATCATCGTAGTTCTCTTCGCCCTGCGTTGCAGCCGGGACGCTGATGACATCGGTAAGGGCCTTGCCATCGAGAGACATCTGGAAGCTGGAGGTAGAGCCTGCGGCAGCCACTGCGGCGAACATGGTGTAGTCGCCCGCTTCCTTCACGTTGACGGTGTATTCGAGCCAGTCGCCTTCGTTGTTGTAGCCCACGATGATGCCGGTAGCCTTCTTGTAGAGGTCCACGCCCGTCGTGTCCTTGCGGTAGCTCTTCTCGTCGCCGTGGTTTTCGACATCGGCTTCGTTGTAAGAGACGTTGCTCACGCCATTGGTTTCGCCCACGCCGGAAATATCGAAGTCTTCGGCCTCGATCTTGCCCGGAATTTCAAACGCGGCACCCTTGAACAGCTTGCGCGGCACAGGTTCAACCGGAGTGAGGACACCCGTCTGGAGGCCCGTGGTATTGACACCCTTATTGGTCTTGAGGTATTCCCTGAGCCACTTCAAAGCGGCGCGGTCCTGACCGTTCTTGACAATGCCGGAGCAGCCGCTAGCAGTGCCGTTGCAGTCCAACCAGGTGCGGCCATAGATGTAGCCCCAAATGGTGATGCCGGCAACGTGCTCGTTTTCCATGAAGTGAGAAATCTGTTCGGAGTAGCACTGCTTCTGGATGTTGTCGTCCGTAGTGGCAATGTCGTATTCACTAATGAACATCGGGGTCTGGGTCTTGTCCCAGATTTCCTTGGTAACGCTCTTGAGCGTGTTGATGCTCAGGCAGGAGCCGCCGCCACCGGTACCACCGGCGCCACCGCCCTGGCTCATCATGTCGTGGGCCTGCAGGCCGTAGGCATCGACCGGAGCGCCGTTCTTCTTGATGGTCTGGATAAGCTGGATACCCTGGTCCTTGTTCCACTGCACGGTATTGTAGTCGTTATAGATAAGGATTGCCTTCGGCCAGCGTTCACGGGCCATCTTGAAAGCGGTAGTCACGAAGGTGTAGTCACCGTTGTTGTCGCCGCCAAGTGCCGGAATGATGTTGTTGTTCTTGCCGTAAGGAGAGTGGTAGCTGTTGTTACCCGTACGGATAGCCTCGTTCACCACGTCGATCATCTCGATATCAGGGTAATGTTCCTTGACAGCATCGAACCAGGCGGTAATAGCCTTCTTGGTTTCGTCGGTGCTGAGGCCGTTCAGCCAGTTCGGGTACTGCGAGCCCCACACCAGCGCGTGGAACTTGAAATGGCCACCGTTCTGCTTTGCCCAGTTAAAGGCCGCATCGCAGCCGCCCCAGTTGTAGCGGCCACGCGTACCTTCGACAGAGCCCCACTTACAACCGTTTTCGGCCGTAGCCTGGTTCCAGAGCTCGGTAAAGTCGGAGCCCACCGAATTGCTCTGGGTAATGTTACCAATGAACTTTGCCGCGCCATCGGCAAGGCCGGGCCCAGCAAAGGAGAAAGAAGATGCTGCAAGAGCAAACGCAGCGACCTTCGACGCTGTTGAGAGAATATTTTTCATATCCACATCCCTTTTGTGTTATAGCCGACACACCAACGCCGACTTGATATAAAATTATCCTCCCCGAGGGCATAAATCGCATGCTGCGATAAGTATTCTATTGACGTTTTGTCCACAACCAAAAGTTTACAAACCAGCCAAAACTGAAAGCCGTTTTTTTATAAAAAAACGCGATTTTCTCATGAAAAGCGGGATATTTTACCCCAGTGGCATAGGGGTCCAAAGCGAAGTGCCCTTTTTAGCGAAATTTGCCATTACCAAAATGTAAACAAAGAATTCTTTACGCAAAAAAAATGACCCTACTTGCCGGAAATAAGGTTAAATTTGTCTATGGTTATGAGTGGTGTTTGGGAAAAAAAAGGAGTTATATATGCATTTTCCCAAACTTATGGGCATTGCTAGTGGGTTAGCACTGTCTAGTACCATGGCGTTCGCCTGGAGCATCGACGGGGTGATCAAGTCCAAAATATCTGGACGTCTGCTCGGCGGTGTAAAAGTCAGCACATTCAACATTGCGGGCTACGAAACAACGTCCGCCGATGACGGTACGTTCAGCCTCAGCGGTGGCACAGACGCCCTGCCTACCTCGAAGGTTGCCAACATGGCTATCCACATGGAAGGTGGCATGCTCACCATCTACAATGCGGACGCCAACAACCTCAAGGTTTCCGTGATTGACGCCCTGGGCAAGGTCCTTGCACAGAGCAACCCTGGGCACGTCCAAGGTATCGTCACTCTCAACTTTGGCAAGCTCGCCCGCGGCGCCAAGTTCATCCGCGTCAATGCCGATAGCGACAAGGCTACCTACATGGTGACCAACAAGGGCGTAAAGGCTCTCAAGAAGGAAGGCGACCTGTTGCCGATGATCCAGTTTGCATTGGACGGTTATGCCAATCTGGTTTACCAAATGCAGGCAGAAGTCGAAACTGGCGTAGAAATCCAGATGGAAAGGCCGTCTAGCGCATCGTCCAGCTCGAGCGATGTCGGACCGATAGCCTCTTCCTCTTCCGAAAAGGTTGTTGCATCTTCTAGCAGCAAGGAAGTCGTGGTGGATCCTCCCGTTATCGATTGCTCCGGCAAGTCCGTAAAGGGCGGCAAAGACGAGACGATTAAATTGACCGTCAAGGGCAGTTCTGGCCAACGCTCATTCATTATGCATGTGCCGAGCACCTACACGGGCGATAAGCCCGTACCGCTCGTTATTGACTACCACCCGATTGGTGGCAGTAGCGAAGGACAGATGAGCGGTACCACCTACAAGTCTCTCACCGACAAGGAAGGCGTTATTTCCTTGTATCCGCAAGGCACCACCAAAACGATGGGCCCGGGTTGGAACGTTGGTCCTTGCTGCTCCAACGACGATGACCTTGAGTTCACTCGCGAAATGATCAAGTATATGAGAGAAAAAGCCTGCATCGACCCGCAGCGCATCTACGCAACCGGCTTCTCGATGGGTGGCGGTATGAGTAACCACGTGGCCTGCATGATGTCCGATGTGTTCGCCGCAGTTGCACCTGCCGCTATGGACCTGAACAAGACCAACAGCGCCCAGTGCACGAAGGCACGTCCGATTGCTGTCATCAACTTCCGTGGCACGGCTGACAACGTCTGCCGCTACCAGGGTGGCGACAGTGGTTACAACGACGGTCTGAACTTCCTCGGCGCTGAAGGCACCTTCAAGTACTGGGCAGACGCAGACGGTTGCACCGGCTCTCCGACAACGAATTCCGATGGTTGCCAGGAATACTCCAACTGCTTGGACGGCGTGAAGGTCGTGCTCTGCACCAAGCAGGGTGGTGGCCACGAACAGGGCAATGGCAGCATCGGCTGGCCGTTCCTGAAGCAGTTCACGCTGCCCGCCAGCTTCGTGAAGTAATACGAGTTTCTTTACTAACTCCAAACTCAGAGGCCCCCGCTTTCGCGGGGACCTCTTTTTTATTATGGAGTAATGAAAGATTAACGGATGGCGCGGAGGAGGTAGCGGGAGTGCAGGGCCGAGCCACGCTGCAGCAGGCTGCGCGCCTTGACATGCGCCTCGGCAAGCGAGGCTGCGCTAATCTTGCCCAGCAGGCGCCCGTTTAGGGAGAATACACCGTAGGTCTGTTGCACACCAAAATCTACGCGGTAGCCCTGAACGAGCGTCGTGGAGGTATCGCCCGGCGCGGGGCCGGTTTCTTCTTCAACAACGCACTTGCCGCCCGAGCAGAATTCCAACCAGTCAATATTCACGTAATTGCCCACAATTTCAACCTTGAGCACGTGCTTGCCGGCAGAAAGGTTCACCTTGCCCGCTTCAAACGTGCTGTAGGTTTCCCAGTCCGCGCCCTGCGGGAAAATTACGTTATCTGTAACTGCGATATCATCGACATACAGCTTGATGCCCGCATTGTCAGAAGAGGTCGCGTAACTTGCGGTAATGCCGTATTCGCCGGCCGCCGCCACGTCCACAGTGTACTCGAGCCATTCGCCTTCCTGTGTGTACCCGATGGCATAGCCCTCGCCCGCTTTTACGATATCCACCGCATCTTCGCGGTACTCACCGCCCTTATTCTCGTCGTCCTTATCCAGGTAGGCCTTTCCGGAGCCACCCACATCGTAGTTTTCTACCTCAACCTTGCCCGGAATGGCGGCGGCGGTACCCTTGTACGGTTCCTGCGGGATAATCGGCGTCACGTACACGCGGTAACCGTACTTGGTGTTCTTGATATTCACGGGAACGGTAATCTTGCCATCGCTCACAGAGTATTCCTTGCTCGATTCCAGCGTGGTGGAAGGCACGGCCTTGTCCTTGTTTTCCCACACGACATATTCCACATCTACATTCACCTTGTTGCCGAAGGCTGCGGGAATACCCGAAATATTCACGCTCACGTCGCCCAGCGTGTTACCGCCCAGCACGATGCTTGCAAAGCCCTTCTTCTTGTCGAGTGCGGCAAAGCCGTCCACGCCATCGCTCTTGTCGTTCGGGGGCGTGACCTTAGCCATGTAGCCGCTCATGTCGCCGTACCACTTGTAAAGCCACCAGCCACCGCCACGCTCGTTGTTCGAGGTGAGCAGGCTCCCGAGGCGGCCCGGAAGCGGTACGAACCACCAAGAAATCATGGCACTTTCGACCCCGTGGCGCTCGAACTTCGCGATAAACGGCACAGAAACACCGGGGCAGCCCTCTTCGGAGTGTTCTTCAGAGGAATACTCATTGATGCTGATAGCACGCGGGCTCACATTGTACTTCTTTTCCAGATTGCGGTAGTTTTCCACGGCGCCCACAAAGCCGCCGCTACCCCACTGGTGCCAACTGATCACGTCGGGCATGCAGTTGTTCGCCGAGCAGTACTTCACGAAGGCCTCCATGCGCGAGGAATTGTACCAGGAGTAAGAGGGACCGATAATCTTTGCGGTCGGGTCCTTTTCGCGAATCAACTGGTAGGTTTGCTTCCACAAAACCGAATTGAAGTCGCCGTTCGCATCTTTCCAAGTGCCATCGGGCTCGTTCCAGATTTCGTAGCCGTCAAAGTTCTTGTTCTGCGACGAGAGTTTGTCGTTTATGACCGAGGTGACCTCGCTTTTCCAGTGGTCCATGTTCTTGTACGCATACGGCCAGCCGGGTAAAACGTCGGCAAGGCGTATCTGTATCTTGGCGCCAATACTCTCGACACGCGGGGCCACGAGGAACGCGCCGCCTATGCCCTGCTGGCGGCCGTTCCCGCTGCGCGCAGGCGACAGGAACACGTTCGGCTTGAGGGGAGCGACATCCTTCTCGATGTTGCTCGGGAGCGTCTCGGTAAGCCCGTAGAGCGAGCCCGTAGCCACGTGCGTTACGGGCCTGATGCTATCGCCCAGGCTCACGTTCAGGTTTACTGCCGCAAAAAGGCAGGAGGGCAGCAAAACCACAGGAAGAAGCGTACGAAAATCCATATTAACCATCCCTTGTACCAAAGGCACATTTTCACATATATAAAGGTACCTTATAAATGAGGGATTTTGTGCCCTCCCGAAAAAACACTTTTGCAGAAATTTCAAACGCGCGGGCGGCTCTTTTACATACCGTTCGCGCTTGCTCGTCATGGTGCTTCGCACATGACGCGGCGGCTCGGTCATGCCAGCAAGTAAACTTGCTGTCGCGACACTCGCCTTGCTTGTCATTGCGAAGGGCGGAGCCCTGAAGCAATCGCTTACCCGCTTCTTTGATGCGAGTTTGTGATTGCTTCGCCCTATGGGCTCGCAATGACAAGGCTGGTACCACGCGTCGTTTAGAAATGCGGGTCTGAGATTGCTTCGCCCTATGGGCTCGCAATGACAAAGAGGGGCCTATCCGTCAGCACTCAAATCCTTCCACTCCGGATTGATAGATTCTATCAAGTCTATTTTGCGCTGACGATTTCCTGCCTTTATCTGCTTTTCTCTTTGGATAGCATCCTTAATGTCTTGAAAATACTCGCAATAACCTAGTTTGGTGACATTATATCGTGCGGTAAAACCGCATAGCCTTTGCCTATGTTCATCCAGTCTTTTTTCTAGGTCGCTTGTTACTCCTGTGTATAATACGCCATGTGGTCTGTTAAAAAGTATGTATATCGCTGGTTTCATGCGGTGTATTATACAAAATATGCTCTCCTAAAACCAGTTTATAAAGAAACGGGTTTGTGATTGCTTCGCCCTATGGGCTCGCAATGACAAGGCAAAAAAACGCTCCGGGGGTGTTGCCCGGGGCGTTTTCAGGAGTGTGGAGGTAAATTTTAGGGTTTTATTTCACGGTGATGCGGAAGGCGTTACCGCCCCTTTCGGCGCGTACCAGGTACGAGCCCGCACGGCCAATCGCACGCTTGGTTGCGACATGCAGGTCTTCGACACCGCGGGTCATGAACCTTGCCACTTGGCGCCCCTGCATATCGAACACCCTGTAGTAGCGCATACCTTCGGGTACCAGCACGGAGGGCGTACGCAGTTTATCCGTCGTTTCTACCGTGCCGACGTTCGCCGTCTCAGTCACGTCCTTCTCGGGCTGGTTCTTGTAAATCTTGTCGATTTCTTCCTGGCCGTAGGTTGCAGGCGGCAAGTCGTTCCAGCCGAAGTTCTTGAAGCCGAGGAGAGAGTATTCCGTCGGGTCGTTCAACTGCTGGCGTATCGGAGCGATGCGGAACTTGTGCGAGTATTCGCGGTTCGCATTCAGACGGTACGCGTCGAGCGGTTCGGCGCCCCAGCTGTTGATGCCGCCCAGGCCCATCTGGTGCAAGTCCACACGGAGGGTAATATCCTTGTCGCGCTTGAGTTCCCACGGGAGCTTCACGTCGGTGAGCTGTTCCGGAGTGTAGTGCTGTGCGCTGAATTCCATGCGCGGGTTACCCACGATCATCAAGCCCTTGCCCGACTTTTCGTTGGTGAGCGTCGCCCACTTCACGTCGGTGCGCTGGCCCGTTTCGCCGATTTCCATGTACATGACCGTCATGGAGTCTGCGAGCGTGGAATAGATGCCCATGAAGCTGCCGCGGTTACGCCCGAGGTAGTTCTCGTCGGGGCCGCGACCGAAGTAGCGCACCTTCTCGTAGCCACCCGGCACAGTGAAGAGCGTACCCACGTTCGGGATGTAGCTCTTGGAGCCGTCCGGAGTGAAGGAGTAATCCACGACGATATCGCCACTGCCGTACACGTAGTAGGTCAACCTCATCTTGGAACTGCCCACATCCGGGAAGCTGAAGTTGAAGGTCACCTGAGTTTCTTGCGGAGAGACTTCCTTCACGTCGGAGGACACGTTACGCTTCTTGCTCGCGCTGCGCCATTCGCCGTGGCCGCGTTCCATGTTGAAGCCCTTGTCGTTATCGGTCGGGGCACGCCAGAAGTTCGGGATACCGCCGTTCTTGATGATGGTATCGCCAGCAAGAACGTAGCTTGCGAGAGTACCATTCCTTTCGTCGAACTTGATCTTGAAATCAGTGCCTTCAATTTCAAGGCCGCTGACCTTGTTCACCTTGTAGGCCGGCATGGTGCTGATGTCCACTTCGGTAGACCAGGGCTGGCCCAGGTCAAATCCGAACTGTTCGTGGCTCACGCTGTGGCCCGCCTTGGCCCAGAGTTCATCCTTCTTGAGGCGGAAATCGATATCCAGGTGGTATTCTGCACCGATGGTCGTCTCGATATCCGGCATATCGATGGTAATTTCCTTCTTCTGCAGGGGGCCGATGTTCATCTGCGTGCCGTTCAGCTTGCCGTCCTTGATAACCTTGCCGTTTTCCCTGATCTGCCAGTAACCATCGAGGAAGTCGCCGAGGTTCTTGAAGAGGTAGCGGCTCTCAATTTCGACCTTGCCCTTCGCGGCATCGACGTTCTTCACGCGAATCTGGCTATACTGATACTTGACTTCCCACATTTCCGGCTGGATTGCACGGTCGGGGAACACGAGACCGTTCGCGCAGAAGTTGTCATCGTTCTGCCAGTCGCCCCACATGCCGCCGAATTCCCAGTACGGCGTGCCCTTGTGGTGCAAGCCCTGGTCGATGAAGTCCCAAATGAAGCCACCGAAGGCACGCGGGTTGCCGTAGAAGGCATCCATGTATTCCTTCAGGTCACCCACGGAGTTACCCATGGCATGTTCGTATTCGCAAAGCATCACCGGCTTGTTTGCATCCTTGTAGCCTGCGATGTAGTCGTAACCCCAGTACATCTGGCTCGTCACATCGGCGTTGTTGTTGTCGCCTTCGTAGTGCACGTAGCGGGTAGAGTCAATCTGGTGTGCACGTTCACGTTCAGAAGCAAACACGTTGCCGTTACCCGCTTCGTTACCCAAAGACCAGAGGATGATGGAGGGGTGGTTCTTGTCGCGCTGCACCATGCTGTTGAGGCGGTCCACCACCGGGGCGCGCCAGTCGTCGCTGCTCTTGGGCAGGTCACCGTTTGCGCCGTGGCTTTCCACGTTCGCCTCGTCAATCACGTAAATACCGTACTTGTCGCAAAGGTCGTACATCATCGGATTGTTCGGGTAGTGCGACATGCGGAGAGCGTTAATGTTGAAGCGCTTCATCAAGATGATGTCCTGCTCCATGCGTTCGTAATTCACTGCGCGGCCGTTATCCGGGTCGAGCTCGTGGCGGTTCACGCCGTGGAACTTGACCGGCATGCCGTTCACCAGCAGGCGCGGGGCACCGTTATCCTTCTTGATTTCTACAGTGCGGAAACCAATCTTGTTACTTTCGACCTGAACAATCTTGCCGGCATTATCCTTGATGGTGAGCACCGCCGTGTAGAGGTACGGAGTTTCTGCAGACCAGCGGTTCGGCTTGGTGAGCGGGAGTTCAAAATGCACGCTCTTCTCGCCACCTGCACTAATGCCCGAAACCCTCTGCGCGCTCGGGGAAATCACTTCGGAACCGGCGTCGTTGTAGAGAGAAAGTTCGACGGAGTATTCGCCCGAGGCACTGCCCGTGGAGTTGTAGATCCATGCAGTCGTCTTCAGCAAACCATCAGTGTAGTTGTTGGTGAGCGTCGCATCGATCTGGAAGTCCTGAATATGCACGGTCGGCACGGCGTAGATGTACACGTCGCGCATAATGCCCGAAAGGCGGATGAAGTCCTGGTCTTCGAGCCAGGAGCCGTCGCACCAGCGGAACACCTGCACAGAGATGTTGTTCTCGCCCTTGCGCAGGTACTTGTTGATGTCGAATTCGTGACCCGTGAAGGAGTCTTCGGAATATCCCACATAGTTGCCGTTCACCCAAACATAGTAAGCGGACTCGACGCCTTCAAAGTGCAGGCGAATGCGCTTGCCGTCCCACTTTTCGGGAACGGTGAAGGTACGGCGGTAATGGCCCACCGGGTTAAAATCAGTCGGTGCACCCGGAGCAGAAACCCTGTTGTTCTGCGCCCACGGGTAAACAACGTTCGTGTAAATCGGATGGTCGT
>JAGAAW010000099.1 GCA_017615055.1 Fibrobacter sp. | reverse complement strand
GCAAAGCGTGGTGAGGAAGATGGCGTTCTGGTGCGGATCCTTGCCCGGGTTCAAGAGGTTCGTCTTGCCGTAGTTCACGGACCAGTTGTTGTGCTTGCCGGAACCGTTGATGCCGGCGAACGGCTTTTCGTGCAAGAGGCAGACGAGACCGTGGCGTTCGGCAACCTGGCGGAGCACTTCCATAATCTGCATGTTGTGGTCGCAAGCAAGGTTCACTTCTTCGAACATCGGAGCAAGTTCGAACTGGGCCGGAGCGACTTCGTTGTGGCGAGTCTTGGCCGGAATGCCGAGCTTCCAAAGTTCCTTTTCCACATCGTTCATGAAGTTCAAGATGCGTGCCGGAATGCTACCGAAGTAGTGGTCTTCCATCTGCTGGTGCTTGGCAGGTGCTGCACCGAACAGCGTGCGGCCGGCCTGGTAGAGGTCGGGACGCTGCAGGTAGAAGCGCTTGTCGATGAGGAAGTATTCCTGTTCGGCACCGAGAGTGACGGTGACCTTCTGTGCGGCGACGCCGAAGAGGCCCATAAGGCGGTCGGCGGACTTCTGCAAGGCCTGAATGGAGCGGAGCAGCGGAGTCTTCTTGTCGAGGGCTTCGCCGGTGTAGCTACAGAATGCAGTCGGGATGCAGAGCGTAGCACCATTGCCGTGACGCTTGATGAAGGCCGGAGAGGTCGGGTCCCAGGCGGTGTAGCCGCGGGCTTCGAAAGTGGAACGCAGGCCGCCGCTCGGGAAGGAGGATGCGTCCGGTTCGCCGACGATCAGGTTCTTGCCGCTGAAGGCCATGATTGCCTTCCCGTTCTCGGGTTCAAGGAAGGAATCGTGCTTTTCGGCGGTGGAGCCGGTGAGCGGCTGGAACCAGTGAGTGAAGTGGGTGGCGCCCCGGTCGATTGCCCACTTCTTCATGGCGTGTGCGACTTCGTTCGCAATGCTCGCGTCGAGCGGTGCGCCCTCGTCGATGGTGGCGAACAACTTCTTGCAGATATCTTTGGGCAGGTAGGCGCGCATGGCCTCTGCGTTAAAGACGTCCTCGCCGTAAAAGTCGAGACTTGCGGGTGCGGCAGGCATGTTTTCGCCTGCGGCTTCGCTCGCGATTTCCTTGATGGCTTTAAGCCTGTATTCGTTGCTCATGGCAAACTCCTTTCGTGTTTTGTTTTTCGCTGCCATGTATGCAAAAAATGTGCCAAGAAGTGCGGAACTGCGAAATTCAGGCGAAAAGCGCGAAAACGCCTCGCTTACAGAAAATGATTGTTTTTCAAAAAACGGAAAATCTGTAGAAATGTTACAAGAGATGTAAAATAACGACATCTCTTTTTATCTATTGCCCTTTCATACTTTTTCGGATTTTCTCAATGACTTCCGCAGGCGTAATAAAGTCCAGAACGCTGAACGCGGTCATCTCGTTGCCCATGTCCTTGAAACTGGCGCCGAAGTGGTAAACAGTATCGTCCACCAGCAAGAAACGGTCATGGATTGTACGCATCGTCTTTAGTTCCAAACCTGGATACTGTTTCTTGTGCAGTTCGGCCGCTTCTTTGAATTCTGGTGTGATACGCGGTGAGTAGATGGCAGCCGTTACACCTTTCGCACGCAATGCGGCGAATTTCAGTACCTCGATGGTTCCATACGGGTCGATGAATACGACCGAACGCTTTGCCGATTTTACTAGGTCTGCAATGAGAACGAATCCATCGAAACGGGAATCTGTTGTGAGAACGCCTCCAGTCGGAGTTTGTGATGCGCTCACGAAAAAATCGATGCGCTGCTCGACGGCGGAAAGACGATTGTCCATACTTTGAATGTCTGCACCTTGTTTTTCGATAAGTTCGTGCTGCTCATGTAATCGGTCGGCAATTTGCAAGTCTGTTGTGATTTTTCTTTGGCGGATGGCGTACCCCTTGAGTATGTAGTCCTTCAGAATCTGGTTTGCCCAGCGACGGAATTTTACGCCATTGGCCGATTTTACGCGGTAGCCGACGGATATGATGACGTCAAGGCTGTAAAAAGCAACCGGTTGTTTGACTCCATCAACACGCAAAAAATGCGTGTTGTTATCTCTTTCGACTTCCTCCAAAAACGTATTGTTAATATGTTTTCTGAGCGTTTTTTCGTCTCTATCGAACAGACGTGCCATTTGGTTTGCTGTGAGCCACACAGTCTCGTTTTCTACCCGCACCTCCAACCGGACTTCTCCCTCCGGCTGATAAAGTACGATTTCGCCTTTTTTTTCGTTTTTCGCCATTTTTACCTCTTCTGAAAACAAAAAGACCGCCCCGCTTGCGCGGATAGCGATCTTCTAATAGCACCCTTTCTGGTGTTTGAGAAGGAATATACAAAAAGGAGGGGAAAGAAAACAAGCAGTAGGACTTTTTATGTATTACGAAAATTGTAATACTCCGCAATTCTTTTACAAATTTTGAAATTGTATAATCGTTGAAAATCGTGTAAATCTTTCGTGTTTTACATTTTCTTTCCGCTTTTTCAATAATTGGCGGGTATTTTCAGAAATTGGCACGGATTTTGCAAATAAAGAGCGCAAAAAGCTAGAAAAGGACTTTTATGAACGCTCAAGCTCTTTACGACCCGATGAATGAACACGACGCCTGTGGTGTCGGTCTGGTCGCTAATATTAATAATGTTGCCTCGCACCAGATTGTGCTGCAGGGCATTACTGTTTTGAAGAGGCTCATGCACCGCGGTGCAGCAGGTGGAGACCCGGAAACCGGTGATGGTGCGGGTCTTTTGCTTTCTATGCCGCACAAGTTCTTCCGCAAGGTGAACCCGGAACTCCCGGCCCGCTATGGCGTGGCGATGTTCTTTGTGGACAACACGCTCGAGGCCGCCGCTTTTGACGCGAAGATCAAGGAGATTGCCGCTGCCGAGGGCATGCCGGTGCTGAACTTCCGCGAGGTTCCGGTGAATGCCGACAAGATCGGTCGCACTGCCCGCGAGACCCTGCCGCATATCCGCCAGGCGTTTTTTGACGGTTCTGCTTTCGAATCCGACAGCGCGTTCGATATCAAGCTCTATGTGGCCCGCCGCCTGATGGAAAAGGCCTGCAAGGGCTTGTATGTTTGCAGCTGCAGCCGCCGCAGCATCGTGTACAAGGGCCTGCTTTTGGCAAGCCAGATTGAAGGCTTCTATAAGGATTTGAACGATCTCGATTTCGAGACCCCGATTGCGCTTGTTCACCAGCGCTACTCCACGAACACGTTCCCGACTTGGCCGCTCGCGCACCCGTTCCGCTACCTTGCACACAACGGCGAAATCAATACGCTGCGCGGTAACCTCAACAGTCTGCGTGCCCGCGAGCCGCACATGAAGAGCGATATCATCGGCGATGACCTGCAGAAGCTTTTCCCGCTCGTTCCGGTGGGCCAGAGCGACTCGGCTAGCCTTGACAACATGTTTGAGCTTCTCGTCGCAGCGGGTCGTAGCCTCCCGCATGCGATGATGATGCTCATGCCTCAGGCCTGGGGCAAGAAGCATTACCTGGGCCGCGACGTGCGTGGTTTCTTTGAATACGAATCCATGCTTATGGAACCGTGGGATGGCCCGGCTGCTGTGGCGTTCAGCGATGGCGTGAATGCGGGTGCGATTCTCGACCGCAACGGCCTTCGTCCGGCACGTTACACTTTATGTAAAGACGGTCTCTTCGTGATGGCGTCCGAAACGGGCGTGCTCGACCTGCGCGACGACGAAGTGGAAGAAAAGGGCCGCCTGAAACCCGGTGAGATTATCTACCTCGACCTCGAAAACCACCGTATCTTGAAGAACGCCGAAATGAAGGCTCAGGTGGCGAGAGCCAAGCCTTACCGTCGCTGGGTTGCCGAAAACAAGATGAGCGTCCGCGGGCTCTTCAGCGAAATTAACCCGTCCGACGTTCCTGAAGATATTCTGGTGCAGCAGAAGCGCTTTGGCTACTCTGCCGAAGACCTCTCCATCATTCTGCAGCCGATGGCGAAGAACGGGGCAGAGCCGATCGGCTCCATGGGTAACGATGCCGCGCTTGCCGTGCTTTCGGACAAGCCGCAGCCGCTGTTCAACTACTTCAAGCAGTTGTTCGCCCAGGTGACGAACCCGCCGATTGACCCGATCCGTGAGGAACTCGTGATGAGCCTTACGACCTACATCGGTAACCACGGCAACATTCTGGAAGAAACTCCGGAGCAGGCGCACCTCATCAAGATCCCGCGCCCGATTGTGACGGAAGATGAAATCCGCCGTTTTGAAAACATTGGCGACAAGGCGTTCAAGGCGAAAGTGCTCAAGATGCAGTTCCCGCTGGGCGGTGACGGCTCCGTGCTGGAAGCTGCCTTGCAGAACCTTGCCGGCGATGCCGTGCGTGCGGTGAACGACCATTACGATATCATCGTGCTTTCGGATAAGAACATTGAATGGGGCTACGTGCCTATACCTTCGCTCCTTGCGACGGCTTGCGTGAACCGTGCCCTAGTGGAAGCGGGCGTTCGCCCCGAAATCGGTTTGATCGTGCAGTCCGGCGAAGTGCGCGAAGTGATGCACTTTGCGCTGCTGCTCGGTTACGGCGCGACGGTCATCAACCCGTATCTCGCATTCGAAAGCCTCACCAACATGTGCCACAACGGCGACCTGGATGTGGACCCGGTGACGGCTGCCGCGAACTACGTGAAGGCTGTGGACAAGGGCCTGTTGAAGATCATGTCGAAGATGGGTATCTCCACGCTCCGCAGTTACCGCAGTGCACAGATTTTCGAAGCCGTGGGCCTGAACCACGAACTCATCGAGAAGTTCCTGCCGGGTACGGCAAGCCGTATCGAAGGTATCGGCCTCGAAGAGATTGCTCGCGAAGTGGGCGAGCGCCAGAAGATTGCATTTGCCGATGCAAGCAAGGTGCTTCAGTCGGGCGGCCAGTATGCGTTCCGCAAGGAAGGCGAAAAGCACCTGTGGACTCCGCAGTCGCTTGCCGCATTCCGCCAGGCGGTGCAGGGTGGCGACTACGAGAAGTTCAAGGTCTACAGCAAGCTGATCAACGACCAGTCTGAACGTCAGGCGACGCTGCGCGGTCTCTTCAAGTTCAAGCAGGCGACCCCGATCGATATTAGCGAAGTTGAATCTCGCGAATCCATTATTCATCACTTCGTGGCGGGCGCCATGAGCCTTGGCTCCTTGAGCCCGGAAGCCCACGAGACGATTGCCATTGCGATGAACCGCATCGGTGCCATGAGCAACTGCGGTGAAGGTGGTGAAGACCCCGACCGCGATACTCCGGCGGCAAACGGCGATATCCGCAGTTCTGCAATCCGCCAGGTGGCATCGGGCCGCTTTGGCGTGACCATTGACTACCTGCGCCATGCGAAGGATTTGCAGATCAAGATGGCCCAGGGCGCAAAGCCCGGTGAAGGTGGCCAGCTGCCGGCACACAAGGTGAACGAGTTCGTGGCGCGTATCCGTCACTCCATCCCGAACGTGTCGCTGATTTCTCCGCCGCCGCACCATGATATTTACTCCATCGAAGACTTGGCGCAGTTGATTTACGACCTGCGTAACGCAAACCCGAAGGCGCGCGTTTCTGTGAAGCTCGTGTCCGAAGTGGGTGTGGGTACGATTGCCGCGGGTGTTGCGAAGGCCCATGCCGACGTGGTGCTGATTTCCGGTCACGATGGCGGTACGGGTGCATCTCCGCTGACATCCATCAAGCATGCGGGCCTCCCGTGGGAACTCGGTATTGCCGAAGCGGAACAGACGCTCGTGCTCAACGACTTGCGCGGTCGCATCAAGCTCCAGGTCGATGGCCAGCTCAAG
>JAGAAW010000098.1 GCA_017615055.1 Fibrobacter sp. | reverse complement strand
TGACGCTTTGAAGGGCAAGAAGTTGTTCGCGCTGGATTTGTCCGCCTTGATGGCGGGTGCAAAATACCGTGGAGATTTCGAGGAACGTTTGAAAGCCGTGCTGGACGCTCTTGAAGAAGACGGCAACACGCTGTTGTTTATTGATGAAATCCACACCATCGTGGGTGCGGGTAAGACCGAGGGCTCCATGGACTTGGGCAACATGCTCAAGCCGAAACTCGCCCGTGGTGAACTGCACTGCATCGGCGCGACCACCACGCAGGAATACCGCAAGTACATCGAGAAGGATTCCGCATTGGAACGCCGTTTCCAGCCTGTGCAGGTCGACGAACCGAGCGAAGAAGAATCTATTTCCATTCTGCGTGGCATCAAGGACGGCTTTGACGCCCACCATGGCGTGCGTCTGCATGACAACGCGCTGGTGGCTGCGGTGAAACTTTCGAACCGCTACATCAGTGACCGTTTCTTGCCGGACAAGGCCATCGACTTGATTGACGAAGCCGCAAGCCTTGTGAAAACGCAGATGGATACGGTGCCCGAAGCCTTGGATACCTTGCAGCGTAAGGAACTCCAGATGAAGATCGAGGAGCAGGCCTTGGCGAAGGAAACCGACGACACCAGCGTAAAGCGCCTGAAAGAACTCCGCGAAGAACTCGCTTTGACCGATGCCGCCGTGAAGGCGATGCAGGACCGTTGGCAGGAGAGACGCGCGAAAAGCGCCGAGTTGCAGGGCCTCAAAAAATCCTTGCAGCAGGCGAAGGACGAGATGGAGCAGGCCGAAGCCCGCTACGACTTGAACCGCGCCGCCGAACTCAAGTACAATAAGATTGTAAACCTCGAAAAGGAAATTGCTGCGAAGACGGAAGAAATCAAGAAGGCCGCCAACGACGGCGACTTGAGCGAAGAAGTGACGGAAGAAACCATCGCGCTGGTGGTGAGCCGTTGGACCGGAATTCCCGTGACCAAGCTTTGCGAAGGCGAGAAGGCCAAGTTGTTGCATTTGGACGAACGTCTGCACGCCCGCGTGATTGGCCAGGATGAAGCCGTCGAGGCGGTTTCGGAAGCGATTCTGCGTAACCGTAGCGGTCTTAGCCGCGAGAATGCGCCGATCGGTAGCTTCTTGTTCCTGGGCCCGACGGGTGTGGGCAAGACGGAACTTGCGAAGGCGCTTGCCGTGGAACTGTTCGACGACGAGAATGCGCTCGTGCGTATCGACATGAGCGAATACATGGAAAAGCATAGTGTGAGCCGCTTGATTGGTGCGCCTCCGGGATACGTGGGCTACGAAGAAGGTGGCCAGCTGACCGAAGCCGTGCGTACCCATCCGTACTGCGTGATTTTGCTCGACGAAATCGAGAAGGCTCACCCCGACGTATTCAACACGCTGTTGCAGGTGCTTGACGACGGTCGACTGACCGATGGCAAGGGCCGTACGGTGAACTTCAAGAATACCTTGATCCTGATGACGTCGAACCTGGGTGCCGCCCACTTCCAGAACCGAGCAGGTGATGCAAAGCCCGTGACGCTCAAGGAAATCGAGCCGGAACTGCGCGGTTTCTTCAGGCCTGAATTCCTGAACCGCCTGGACGAAGTGCTGGTATTCCAGAGCCTCACCAAGCCGCAGATCAGGGACATCGTGAAACTGAAATTCAAGGGTCTCGCCGAACGTGCCGCCCGTCAGGATTTGCAGCTCACGCTGACCGACAAGGCGCTCGATGCCATTGCCGATGGCGCTTACCAGCCGGAATTCGGTGCACGTCCGATCCAGCGTTACCTGGAAAGGAACATCGAGCGCCCGCTGAGCCATGCCATCCTTGCTGGCGAAGTGAGTGCGGCAAAGCCGGTAACCATCGACTACGACGGAACTGCGTTTACGGTGAAATAAAAAACTACAGTGCAGTCATCACGTAAAGCGCGATGGTCTGCACGTCGTTGTTTTTCTTCTGCATAATCCCGATGTCGAAATCGAGCCTGACCCGCGCGGGCCCTAGGCTCAGTTCCAGTTTCGGGATAATGTCTATCATGAAGTCGTCGGTAATGTTCCCGATGCTCCCGGACATGTTGATTTCGATGTATGTGCGGAAGTAACTGGTGAAGTACAGCGTGGGGGTCATGCCCGCTGCGAATTTCACGTAGCCGTCCTCGCCGGTAACGCCCTGCAGTGCACCCGCACGCAGTTCGTAGAAGTTCGCGAAGTTCTTCGAGATAAACTGCTCGTTGCCGTAGGTCAGCACGACTGCCGTACTGTTGTTGCGGTTTAGGCCGAAGTTACCGTCAAGTTCAACGAAATTGTTCGCGTTAATCAGGTAGCGGCCGCCGATATCGAGCGTGATGATGACCTGGTCAAACTTGTCAAGGCTCTGTACGTTCACCTTGCCACCGATGTTCCATTCCCTGGAAAGTGCCATGGTGAGGTTTGCCGGGAAAAGGATGTCTGAACCGTAGTTGCTCACGGCGCCGACGCCGATTCCCCAGCGGGGCGAGGGGCGTGTGTCCGGACCGAACGTGTAGCGGATGTCCCACATGCGGTCGACAGCGAACGCATTTACGCACAGGGCGGCGATAAACAGGGCTACAAGGCGGTTCATACACGCTAAATTTAACTTAATCTTGGCGAATATTCTAAATTTACGTGCGTTAAAAGAGGTAATTATGGTCGAACCGCGTCCAGAACTTTCAAAACTTTCCGATTACGTTCCCGGAAAATCCATCGAGGAAATCCGCGAGCGCTTTGGACTTGCAAAAGTTGTCAAGTTAGCGTCTAACGAAAACCCGCTCGGGGCTTCCCCGAAGGCGGTCGAGGCGTTTCACGGGATTGCGGATAGCCTGCACCTTTACCCGCGTGGCGATGCTCCCAAACTGATTGATTCCATCGCCAAGATGTACGGCGTGGCCACGAACGAGATTGTTATCGGTAACGGCTCGGACGAGATTATCGACATGGTGGGCAAGGCGTTCATCCGCCAGGGTGATAACTGCGTGGGCATTACGCCGACTTTCTCGGTGTACAAGTTTACGACGCTCTCGAACGGCGCCGACTTTGTCGGTGTAGGCGAGGGCGAGGTGCGTGCATCGCTTGATGACCTTGCAAAGGCTGTGAACGATAAGACCCGCGTGGCGTTCATTTGCAATCCGAACAACCCGACGGGCGCGTACTACACCGAAGCGGAAATTCGCGACTTTTTGAAGAAGGTCCCGCAGAATGTGCTCGTGTTCCTGGACGAGGCGTATGCCGAGTTCGCGACGGCACCGGACTACCCGAACATGGCGAAATTTATCCGCGAGTACCCGAACCTGTTCGTGAACCGCACCTTCAGCAAGATTTACGGGCTGGCAGGGCTCCGCGTGGGCTATGCCTTCAGCAATGCCGAAGTTATCCGTGCCCTGTGGAAGGTAAAACCGCCTTTCGACGTGAACCAGGCGGCTCAGGTGGCGGCGATCGCCGCACTAGGCGATAAGGAACACGTGCAGGCGACCCGCAAGATGAATGCCGAGGGCATTGAAGTCCTGACCCGCGAATTTGAAGCGCTCAAACTCAGGGTGCTCCCGACGCAGGCAAACTTCATCTGCGTGAAAATCGGTGAACGTGCGAAGGAACTTGTTGCCTTCCTGGAACAGAATGGCATGATTGTCCGCGGGCTCACGAGCTTCGGTATGCCGGAATACATCCGCGTGACCGTAGGCAAGCCTGAAGAGAACGCGTTCCTGATGGAACTCGTGAAGAAGTGGTGCGAGGCGTAATATGGCCCAGGAATACAAGGACCTGCTGCAGATTGCGCTCAAGGCGTCTGAACTCGCTCAGGCGAATATCCTGAAGTATTTCCAGTCCGGTATCGGTGTCGAGTGGAAAAAGGACAACACGCCGGTAACGGTTGCCGACAAGAGCACGGAAGAACTTTGTCGCGAATTCTGGGCGAAGGAAACTCCGGGTTTCGGCGTGATTGGCGAGGAATTCGGAATCGAGAGCCCCGATGCGGAATACCAGTGGATCATAGACCCGATTGACGGCACGAAGGCGTTCATTCACGGCGTTCCCCTGTTCGGCACGCTTATCGCACTCTACAAGAAGAATGTTCCGGTATGCTCGCTCATCCGCATTCCCGCGATGAATACCGCCGTCTGGGCTGTAAACGGCGGGGGAGCCTTCCTGGACGGCCGTGCAGTCCGTGTCTCGGGTACCTCGCAGTTGAACGAGGCACTCGTGCTTTCGGGTACGGTAAACACCATGGAAACCTCGGGCTACGGCGAAGGTTTCGCGAAGCTCCGCCGCGGGGCAAAACTCCACCGCGGGTGGGGCGATTGCTACGGGTATTACCTTGTGGCGGCAGGTCGCGCCGAAGTGATGGTGGACCCGGTCGTCTCCCTCTGGGATATTGCTCCGTATCCGCTCCTGTTTGCAGAAGCGGGTGGAAAGTTCAGTACCATCGACGGTAAGGTGGAACTCTTCGGCGAAGACGGCAAGCCGGTTGCCCCGATTTACGAGGGCTTCTCGAGTGTAGCGACAAACGGGCTGTTGCACGATGTCGCGCTCGACTGCCTGAAGCGATAAACTCGCACCTATTTTATCATTGTTTCAACGGCGACAGAATCTTCCGAGAACGTTACGGTAACGGTCCCGCTTTTTGCCGTGTTCAGGTACGGAATTTCCAGCGCGTCAAGCCTTTCGGTCACCTGCTTGTGCGGGTGCCGGAACTTGTTCCTGCGCCCGCTCGAGATGATGGCGACCTGCGGGCTAACCGCCTTCAGGAATTCCTCGCTGCTCGATGTCTTGCTCCCGTGGTGCCCCACCTTCAGCACATCGCTTCTTATGTAGGCGAGAGACCCGAGTATCGCCTTCTCGCCCGGAACAGTCAGGTCGCCGGTCAGGACTACGGAATGCCCGAGCCCGCTTGCCCGTAACGTGATGCTCGCCTCGTTCAGGTCGCGGCATTCCTTGCTTGCGTCCGTGAGTTCCTTCGGGTGTATCGCCTGCAGTTGAAAGAAGTCGCTGTTGAAGAACGTCTCCTTCCAGGTAAAGCCGCGCCTCACTTCGCGTATGGGGATCCTGCGCTCAACCGCCTCTTCGACCATGTCGCGCCATTCCATGCCGTTTGCAGTGCGGGAACATTCGTTGGTCCATATCTCGTTCACCGGGAACATGCGGAGTATGCTTGCGGCGCCCCCGAAGTGGTCCTTGTGCGGGTGCGTTATCACGAGTGCGTCGAGGTGCTGTACGCCGATGTGGTGCAGGTAGGGCACGATGATGTCCTTGCCGGAATCGGAGTAGTCGATGTCGCCCGCATCGACCAGGATGTTCTTGCCGCCGGGAGAGGTGAGCAGTATGCTGTCGCCTTGCCCCACGTCGATGACGGTCATGCTCCAGGATGGGTTCAGGATTTTCGTTACGCCCTGTATGCAGAACGTGATGGAAAAAATAAGCAGGCATACGGTGCAGTACCCGCGGGCGACCAGGTTCTTGCGGCAGACGGGCAACATGACGAACAGCAGGCCGAGCAGGAGCAGTATCCAGGCATTGAACGGCCCGACGGTCACCGAAGCCTGCGCCGAGTCGGAAAGGAGTCGCGTAAGCAAACTTGCCAGCCGGAGGAAGAACCCGGCCGCATTGCAGAAAGTTTCGCGCATATAGTCCACGGGCGAGAGTGCCGCAAATAGACCCGCCTGCATGCCCCAGGATATCGGGGGTACTACCACGATGTTCCCGAGCCACGCCATCGGGGAGAGCGTCTTGAAGTGGTGTATCAGGAAGGGCGCGGTGGCAAGCGTTGCACATAGGGTAACGTACGTGGGGGCGACTGCGAGCGATTCGAGTGCGTTCCATATCTTGCTCCGCTTCAAAAATTCCGGAAGGTTGCGGAGCGGGTTGTAGCTGTTGCCCACGAGGATTCCTGCGGTTGCCGCTGCGGAAAGCTGGAAGCCCGTGTTCCAGAGTTCTGCAGGCGAATGCAGGAGTATGCACAGGAGGGCGACTCCTAGGCTGTTCAGCGTATTTGCGGGGCGTTGCAACAGCGTGCCCAGTTGCGGGACGGCGAACATCAGCACCGCGCGTATGACTGCGGGTGACCCGCCGGTGATCGGCACGTACACGCCGAGCAGGCAGATTGCGATGATGCTTGCCGCCTTGTGGGGGAGCCGTGTCGCCTTTAGGAATACCATGAGCATGCCCGCGAGCAGCACCACATGGAAGCCTGAAATAGCCAAAACGTGTACGAGGCCCGAACGCTGGAAGTCGTTCCGGAGCGCCTCGGGTATTCCGCTCCTGTCGCCCGCGAGTAGCCCGAGCAGGAGCCCCGTCTCTGCAGGTTCCAGGTAGTCGTCGAACCGCGTCTTGAGCCAGCGGCGGAACCGGTGGAAATACCTCTCGAACGTCCATTCCCCGCGCCAGGAATCCCAGTGCCGCATTTTCCCGTAGGCGGCAAATCCCTGGCTCAGGAGCCACTCCCGCGTGTTGAACCCGCCGGGGACCGTGGGGTCCGTTACCGGGTACCACTTTGCCTCGTAGCAGATGCTGTCCCCCGGTTCCGGGAGCGCGTCTAGGTCCCGCTTCTCGGTAATCCGCACGCGATACGCGGCGCCCTCCTTACCCGCGGCGCAGTTCTTATTTGCCGCGCCATCCTTACCTGCGACGCTGTCACCTGCGGCGCCATCCTTACCAGAACCATTCACAGTGATTATAAACGCAGTCCCGTTTGCCCTTGGGAGCATCGCCTCGATCTTCCCGCACGCCTTCGCCGGCACATCGCTCGGAAGTGTCGTTCCCCGTGCCATCCCGAGCAGGCTATGGCACGCCACTCCGGCAACAAGCGCTCCCAGAATGCACCACTGCACGCTCCTCGGGAAAAACCTCATGCAAATCGCGATGGGGAGCAACAGCGCCACCGCAAATGCGGGTGCATCAAGGCTCGCGTATGTCGCCATTAGGGTCAGTGATGCCACGAGCGCTGGTTTCCCCGCGAGCGGGTCAATCAATTCGCGCATGTTCTGCAAAAGAATCGCTTTCCTGTTGTGCTTTTTTCTCATATTTTTATAGTTTTGTTTCAAGTTGAAGGTGTCTCTACCTATTAAGACGCCCGAAACGCGAAAATGAGCCAAAACATGCGTGAAAAAATTCTTTACATGTTTTTCGCCCTTCTTGTTGCGGGGCTTGTCGGCTGTGCCGAAGAAGAGTCTGGGGAAGTGATTGTCCTTCCGCGGACGCTCTCGCCGTTTGCATTGTACCCGAACGACCTTGCGAACAACGATTCGGCCTCTGCCCATGTGGTGGAAGGCCTGCAGCTGGTTGTGCATCCGAAGGTCACGTATACGCTCTCCTTCGAGAAGGACCCGAATATCGAGGAGGCTCCCATATTGCAGCTGTTCCGCCTCGGCGACATGGTGGATGACGGCCACGTTTCGACCCGGCATGTGCGCTCGCTGGAACCGAAACTCGATAACGGCAGGTATGTCTACGAGTTCCTGTGCGAGGAACTTGACCGCAACGTATGGGTGACCTCTCTTGTCCAGGATGGTGATTTCTACAAGGGTACGACCCGCAAGGCGCGCCTTATGGCGGATGGCCCCTATTCCGATACGCTCTCGCTCAACCTGATTGTCGTGGGCAAGGTCGATTTTCAGGAAGAGGGGATGGCCGTAGATACGTTTGCTCGCCAGTTGCTAGACGGATTCAGGAAGTACTACACCTCGATCACCATCGACACGCTTTACGTGCGTTATGCGCATGAACACCCGACGCTCGGCTCAAAGTTCCCGGCGAACGAGCCTTGGCTTGCCGGCAGGTCTTCTGATGACTACTTTGTCACGGAGCTGGGCGGTTGGCCGGAACCTGCGCTGAAGTATGCGCTCGATATCGTGCTCGTACACCGCATAGAACTGGATTGGGTGCTGGGCTATTCACTCATGTATGGTGGGAGTTTGCTTGGCGGTACGGGTAGCACTGTTGTCATTGGCACGCACAACAAGACGAATACAGGGGAGATGGGCGTGACGACCGCCTCCATGATATCGACTGCCGTTCACGAGACTGGGCACTTCTTTGGACTAAGGCACACGACTGCGACCCAGGCGGATTTCGAAGTGGATATGGACTACTCGAACTACGAGGACGGTTTTACCGATACCCCGTACTGCCGCGATCTACTTGCGTCCGGGCTGTTGAAGACGCAGAAGGTGAAGCCTGTTGCTGACTATGCCCGGTTGCCTATTCTGCGTGGACGCTTTGCCGCGAAACCTGCGTTTGATGTGAGTGATTGCCCCGATGCCCGCAACATGATGTTCCCTGCGGTGGATGATGAAGGCATGGACGGCTTTACGGAACAGCAGTTGGAACACATCCGCAAGAACCTGCGGGTCTACCCGCATTGAGGTCACGATGGCGACGAAGCAACAGTTTTGCGAGCCGGTGCAGTTGCTCGCGTTTGTACTCCAGAAGGGTGCGGAATGGAACCCGGAAGTACTGCACGCGTTGGAAAATACTTGGGGCCCGCTGCGCCACAAGGGTACGCTTTTCGCCTTCGACAAGACTCCGTATTACGTGCCCGAGATGGGCGAGGGACTCTATCGCGGGGTGGTCTCCTTCGAGAAGTGCATCCCGGCAGAGACGATTGCCCTGGAAAAGGCTCGCAGTAACGAGCTTGAACTCACGATGGCAAGTGCCGAGAATCCGGACATGCGTACCGTGAATATCGACATCGGTTACATGGATTTGGACAAAGTGGTGCTCCCGAGCTACAAGCGCGGGCCTTTTAAGCTGTATGCGGGCGAGGGAGTGTGGCTCGACATGCTGCTCACGTATGCAAAGGGCGTGTTCCACCCGACGGCGTGGGCCTTCGAGGATTTCAAGCGTAATCCGTACCAGCACGACTTGCAACTTATACGTGAGCGCTGGCGCAAGGCGCAAAAAGGGAAATAACAGGAGGAAACATGAAAAAGATTCTGGCTTTAGGTACACTGGCTCTCGCATTCGCGTTTACCGCGTGCGACGATTCTGCTTCTAGCGGTTCCGATACGAACGGTAATGCGGGCAAGTCTGCGGCCAAGGGAAGTTTCCCTCAGGGTGGCGACTCCGACTTCTACTGCATCGCCGATAGCGGCGTTGACGAGAATGGCAACAACTGGGCCGAAATCAAGGTGAATATCCCGAATTACTGGGGCCACGTCGAAAGGATTACCTACGATGCGGCAGGGAATGGCTCGCAGTACTACGAGGAAGCCTACTTTGGCCTGAATTCAGTCAAGCAGGCGATGATGTGCTTGGAATTTAACGACGAAATCGAGAAGAAAAGCGCCAAGTACGATTTTGCGGAAACCTACTGCGAATACGGCGTGTCCTACTTTGTCGTAAGGTTCCAGGACGTGGACGTAGAAGAGGATCTTGCTCCCCGCATTGAATACTTCAAGCAGGATTGCGAAGATTACAAGGAACAGTGGAAGGCGGGCGAGTACGACCGTTACAAGCCGTAGGCTTCCTTTTTCAGTTTCCTGAAGTACTCGAACTGTGCCTTGGTGGAGTTCTGCATCGTGTACTTGAGCGTACGTTCGTGAGCGACCTCGCGCATCTTCTGGTACGTGGTGTCTTGCTCTTCGAGGTAGATGCGCCTGCATTCTTCCAGCGCGTTTAGCCATGCATTCTCGTCGATGGGCAATATGCGTCCTGCGGCTTCATCCATCACGATATCGTGCGGTCCACCGTAGTTGCTTACGATTGCGGGCGTCCCCGTAGACATCGCTTCGACCACGACGTTCCCGAAGGTATCCGTCATGCTCGGGAACAGGAAGAAGTCCGAATCCGCATAGAGGCTTGCGAGCGTCTCGCCGCCCTGCTCACCTGCAAAGTGCACGCTGTTGTCGCCTGCGAAGAACTTCTTGATTTCTTCGAGGTACCAGCCGTAGCCCACGTACATGAGTTCCACATCGCTGTGCTGGGCGGCGAACTTCTTCCATACGCCGTTCAGGAACTCGAGATTCTTCTCTTTCGAGATACGTCCGATAAACGAGAAACGTACCTTGCGTGCGGTTCCGGTCTGAACCGTTTCGGCTGCGCCGTTGTACTTTTCCCAAACGCCCTTTCCGCGCAGGTCGGGCGAGAACTTTTCGAGCGGGAGCCCGCGGGGCAGAATCTGCACCTGGTTTGCGGGGATTTTCAGCTGCGAGGTAAGGATATCCGCATAGTCCTTGCAGGGGCTGACCACGGGCTTCGTCATCCCGTAGAAAACCTTCATGAGCCACAGCACAAAGTGGAACATCCATTTTGCCTTCACGAGGGTCTTCGTGTAGGTAGGGACGTCGGTGCGGTAGTGGCTGAATACCTTGATGCCCGCCACCTTCGCGCAGAAGCATACCAGCCATGCGCCGGGGCTCGGGGTCTCGAACTCGATCAGGTCGACGGGGTAGCGCTTCAGTAGCCTGAGCACCGGGCCCACGCGCGGGATAGCGAGCTCGCTGTTCGCGTACCCGAGCTGTTCCATGCTGAATAGCCTCGGGAGCAGAATGCAGTAGCCGTTTTCCACCACGCCGCAGGGGCGCGTGTTGAATGCGTTGCCGGCAAGGAATGCCTTCATCCCGTGGGCACGCATGTAGGGGATAACGTTCCTCAGGTTGTTTGCAATCCCGTTTGTCTCGTCCAGGTTGTCGGAATAGAACAGTATGCGCACGTCGTCTGCGGGGCGGCTGGCGCGTTCCTTCTTCAGGTAGCCGCGCAGCTTCAGTAACTTCGGGATGTTAAGGATCAGCGACCCGAATACAATCGGCGGAATCATGCCTGTGCGCAGGTTTCCGGGGGGCTGATGTTTAAAACTGAACATCTTTTTGAACGTACTCGTGACCGTGCGCCCGAAAATCGGCGGTCTCGTGTCCAGCGCGTCGGTAGCCTTAAGCTTTGTTGAACCTGACGCAGTCTTCATACTTCACTCCTTTGCCACCGAAAAGGTCGAGTGCCGATCCGATGGTGAGGTCTATCAATCCGTTAGAAATCTTTTTGCAGTGTTCCAGGTCCTTGAGCGACTTGGCGCCACCTGCATACGTGCAGGGGATGGGGCTGTTTTCGGCGAGGAACATGATGAGTTCGTCGTCCATGCCCTGCTGCTTGCCTTCCACGTCGGCGGCATGGATCAGGAATTCGTCGCAGTACCTGGCGAGATCGTTGAGGGTTTCGGCCGTAATTTCGATATCGATAAGCGTCTGCCAGCGGTTAATGGCGATTTTCCAGCGTGGCTGGATATCTTCGGAATCGTCGTCGCTGCTGTCGTTGTCGGTACGGACCCGCTTACAGCTCAGGTCCAGCACGAGCCTTTCTTTGCCCACCGTTTTCGACAGGCGTTCTAGGCGCTCACGGTCGAGCTTGCCTTCCGGGAATATCCAACTCGTGACAATCACGTGGCTTGCGCCCGCCTCGATGTATTCCATCGCGTTGTCGGCGGTGATTCCACCCCCGACCTGCAGGCCGCCTGGGTATGCTGCGAGGGCCGCCTTTGCGGCTTCCACGTTGCCCTTCCCGAGCATAATCACGTGCCCGCCTCTGATGCCGTCCTTCTTGTAGAGCTCCGCAAACCAGGCGGGGGAGCGGTCCGTCTCGAAATTCGTCTTGAGGCCGGCACCGCTATCGTTAAGCGAACTGCCGACAATCTGTTTGACCTTTCCGTCGTGCAGGTCTATGCAGGGGCGAAACTTTGTCATCAGTCCTTCGCTCCTGTTACGGTCCAGTCGAGTTTCTTGTTGTGGCTCGCATCGCTGCGCCCGCGGTAGAAGAGTATCTCGCCGCCCGCGGCAATCTTCATCGCCTTCTTTGCGAACCACCCGTCTACCTTGTCCAGGAGGCTTGCCTTCTGGTACGTCTTGTTCACGGGGAACGAAAGTTCGGGAGCGCCTTCCTTCCATGCGATAGTAAGCTTGTTCTTCGGGAACTTCTTGCCGCTGTAGTTTTCCTCGCCGTCCTTGACCTGCGTGGGCAACAGCAATTTGGTGCCTTCACCCGAGTTGTAGAGTGCGTAGCCGAACAGCCCGCCCTTCTCGGTCATGGAGATTCTGCCTGCATAGTAGGGCGAGCGGGTGTTGGTGCTAAAATTGATGGAACGGACCGCGAGGTCTGTCGCCTGCACGGTTTGCCACGTCTGATCCATGTAGGCGTAGCCCTTTACGCTGATGGTATCCTCGTTGTAGCCGATTCGGCCCGCAACGCGCCCGTAGGGAATATGCACGTACTGCGCGAACTTTTCGCCACCGACTTTCCAGATGCCGTCACCCTGGACCTTGCCCTGTTCCGCACTTTCGAACGTGAGGTCCATGAAGAACTTTCCGCCCTTGTCGGCGGTAAAGTACACGCGGTGGCCCTTGCCGGGCTTGTTTTCCATCGCGTATTCGCCCTTGATGTCGATGGTGTTCTTTTCCTTGATGGCCTTCAAACGTTCGGGCGGGTACTGGCGGCCCACGGCGTAACTTTTGCCCTTGAAGTTCCAGAAACTCATGTCGCAGCCGATCTTTTTGCCCGAACCGGGAACGTACAGCGTGGAATAGTTCACGAATGCGCGCGTCCCGTTGTCGAAGACGAACTGGTAGCTCCAAGTTTCGTTGAATTCCTTCGCGCTGTTCTGGTGCGGCATGAAATCGCTTGCCGTAAGGTTGCGCACGGCGCCCGCCGGGGCGGTGACATCGCCGGCGTAGGTGGCCTGGACTGCAAATGCGGCGAGGACTGCGAAAAAAAACTTGCCGAAGGAACGTTTCATATCCCTAAAAATAAAAAAAAGAGGCGCAAAAAAGCGCCCTTTTATCGGGGCGCTTGGCGTAATATCGGGATAACGAGCGCTTTTACAGCGGCAGGTCCTTGCCCATGCCGAGCTTGAGTTCGGTGCGCCTGCGCACGACCATCTCGTTGAAGAGGTCGGTGAGGCTGTCCTCGATGCTGATCATGGGCTTCCAGCCGATTTCGTTTACCTTGGTGGGGTCGCCGACAAGTAGCGGGATGTCGTTCGTGCGTTCGTAGGCGGGGTCGAAACGGAAGTCTACGCTCACGTCCGCAATCTCGACGAGCATGTCGACGAGTTCGCGGAAGGTGTAGGATTTTCCGCTACAGATGTTGTACACCTGCCCGGAGGGGGCCGTGTTGAGAATCTGTATCATCCCGCGGGCAACGTCGCGAACGTCCACCACGTCGCGGCTGATGTCGAGACTGCCCGAATATACTACGGGTTCGGCATGGTAATACTTTATCTTTACCAACTGGTAGGTGATGGAGGGAATCGCAAAACGGCGGCTGTGGTGCGGGCCCGTGAAGTGGAAGGGGCGCACGGCCACGATGTGCATGTCGTTTGCGTTACGGAACTGGTTGCCGAGAATCTCCATGCATGCCTTTGACGTGGCATAGGGAGTGAGCGGGTTCGGCAGGTCCGTTTCCTTGTGCAGGTAGGTGAGGTGCTGCTCGGTGCGGCCGTAGATTTCGCTCGAACTTAGGAGCATGATTTTTGCCTTCGGGACAATCTGGCGAGTCGCCTCGAGGAGCGTCTGCGTGCCGAGCAGGTTGATGTTCAGCGTCTCGTAGGGCTTCTTGTAACTGAGCCCGACGGAGGATTGGCTTGCAAGGTGGTAGATATGCGTCGGCTGCACCTTCTGCATCATCTCCAGCACGTCCTTGAAGTTCAGCATGTCGCCGGTGAGGTACTCCACACCGTCTACCTTCTGCCAGGGTTGCGGCTGTTCGTCGCTAAAGCTGTAGAGATCGTGGCTTGTGCCGCTCAGGCTCGAGAGAATATGGAACCCGAGTCCGCCTGTACCGCCTGTAACTAGTATGCTCATACGCTATTCCTCACCTAATTGCATCCCATGCTTTCGTTACAATTTCTTTTTCGATATTAACAATCTTCTTGACTTCGCCAATCCTGGTGGGCAGAATGTACACGCGTGCGCCCTTCTCTGCCTTCTTGTCGACTGCCATGGCTTCCCAAGCCTTTTCGGTATCCACACCGAAGGTCTTCGGGAATCCGAGCGCGTCGAGGAGCGCGTTCTGGCGTGCTTCTGCCGCCGCGTCCATCATGCCGAGCATCACGGCGGCCCTTGCGGCGACGCGCATGCCGAGCGAGACGGCGATTCCGTGGCTGAACATGTTGTAGCCGGTAATCTTCTCGATGGCATGCCCGAAGGTATGCCCGTAGTTGAGGATGGCGCGCAGGCCCGTTTCCTTCTCGTCGATGCCCACGACCTCGGCCTTGATTTCGCAACTGCGGAAAATCATGTGCTTGAGTGCCTCGAAGTCGCGGTTCTTGATGGCATTGACGTTGCCTTCCAGGTAGCGGAAGAATTCCTCGTCGTAGATGACGCCGTACTTCACGATTTCTGCAAGGCCCGCGAGGTATTCGGTATCGTTGAGGGTCGAAAGCACCGAGATGTCGCACACCACTGCGCGGGGTTGGTAGAATGCGCCGATCATGTTCTTGCCTTCGGGGTGGTTTACCGCCACCTTGCCGCCCACGGAACTGTCGACCATGCTGAGGAGCGTCGTGGGGAACTGGATAAACGGGATGCCGCGCTGGTAGGTGGCGGCTCCGAAGCCAGCCATGTCGCCAACAACACCGCCGCTAAACTGCAACAGGCAACTCTTGCGGGTGTAGCCGCGGTGCAGCATGAAACTGAAGAGCTGGTTCAGGTTGTGGAGCGTCTTGTTGCGCTCGCCCGCCTGGAAACGGAATACGGGGCACCTGCCGGCCTGACCGCGGAGCATGTTGAGCATCTGTGCCTGCGCCTTCGCGATAGTCGTATCGGTGCATACCAGGAACTCGTGCGAGGGTGAAAGTTGCAGGCCTTCAAGCAGGCATGCGGTCTCGGGCACGATGTTCTTGCCAATGAATATGGGGTAGCGGCCGCCACTGCTCGGGTAGACATCCAGCGCGTGGCTCTTCCAGAACTGCAGCATGCGGAGAATGCGCTCGATGATGTGCGATTCGTTCGCGTCGTTCGTGCTTTCCACGCTGAAGTCTGCCTGCGCGTAGTTCTTCTCGCGCTCCTTGAGCATCACCTTGATCTTCGCGAGGCGTTCCTCGTCACTCAGGTTCGCGAGCAGCGGGCGCGTATTCTTGCGGCCGATGCGTTCGGAAAGGATTTCGGGCTTGGCCCACAGGCGGATAAGCGTTCCCGACTCGCGGATGACCTTCACGTTCTCGGGATTGTTGAGGGCTCCGCCCCCAAGCGATACCACCTGCGGTGTCTCGTTGCGGGCGATTTCTGCAATTACGTCGCGTTCCATCTCGCGGAACTTCGCTTCGCCATCCTGTTCAAAAATCTCACTGATGCTCTTGCCTGCGCGCTCGACGATTACCGCATCGGTATCGACGAGCGGGCGACCGAGGCGTTCTGCCATCGCGCGGCCTGTACGGCTCTTGCCGCTGGCCATGAAACCGGTAAAGAAAATATGCTCTCTCATACTAACCCTGCATTCCTTTGCGCATAATCGCAGTCAGTTCTTCGTTCGTACGGCCCTCGGTCTCTTTGGGAAACCACTTGCGGAAACTTTCGAGCCCCTGGTGCACGAGCATGCCTTCGCCCGTGACGACCTTGCAGCCCTTCGCCTCTGCCATTTGCAGCAGTTTGGTGCGTGGGGGAGTGTACACGATGTCGCAGATGGCCTGGCCAGCGTGCAGGCATTCTGCCGGGAGCGGGCTTTCGCCTTCGTTCGGGGTCATGCCCACCGATGTCGCGTTGATGATGATGTCGAAACTTGCGGAGATGCCTTCGAATTCGTCGAAGGTAGAAACCTGTACCCCGACATCGGCAAAGACCGCGTTAAGGCCGTCGGCGAGCGTTTGACCCTTTTCCCTGTTCCGGCATACGATGGTGAGCTTGTTTCCCTGCTCCACGAGCGTGAAGGCGATGGCCTTTGCCGCGCCGCCGTTCCCGAGGAGGGCTACCTTCTTGTTGCTAGCGACAACGCCGTTCTCCTCGAGGTTACGGATGCAACCGTACGGGTCGGTCGTCGTCCCGCGGAGGGTGCCGCCGACAATGCCGTCTTTCCAGTAGAGCGTGTTCACGCTACCGGTGAACTTGCTGATGTTGGATAGCTCGTCTACGAGCCTGGGGCTTCCGTCGCTGCCCACGAATTCGGTCTTGTACGGGATGGTGACGTTTGCGCCCCTAAACTTCATTGCCCTGAACCCGCGGATGGCATCCGCAAAATTTTCCGGTTCCGGTGCATGGGGTAGGTAGCGTGCGTTTATTCCGAGCGCCTCGAAAAGGGCGTTGTGCATCGCGGGCGACTTGCTGTGTGCGACCGGATGCCCGAAAATACACAGGGATTCTGTTTTGCCGTCTATGCCGGCATTCGTATTAGCCAATTTTTACCTCTTTTGTCCGCCCACCTGGGGCTGAACTCTCATTATACACTACAAAAGATATATAATATTTAGGGCAAAAGAGGAAATGCTATGAAAAATTTTGTTGCCCTATGTATCTGTGCCTTTACACTGCTTGCTTGCGGCGCTGACGAATCGCAGAAGACTGACCAAAAGACGGCTCCGGCGCAGACTGCTGCCCAGCAGACCGCTAGCCAACCCCAGAATGCCGATGCAAATGCTATGACGGATGCGCAGGTCTTTGCGTACATCCTGGGCGATGTGTACGGGCTGCCGCTCTACATGAACACGCCCCAGCGGGTTGGATCGATGCTTGACCTCGATGCCATGATTCAGGGGATTGTGGATAACGAGAGGGCCTTGAAGGATTCTACCTGGCAACTCCAGGTTCCGGCGGAAGAGCAGAAAAAGATTACCGAGCATTACGAGCAAGTGGCTGCGGAGCGCAAGGCGGCGGGTGACAGTGCTTCGTCGATTGCCCTTGCGGGGCCAATTACGGGCCAGAAGGTTGTCATTACCGATACCACGTCCATGATTGTCAAGTATTCCTATGCGGAGGGCGTCATGATTGACAATCTCTTTAACGGGATGAGGGAAAACTTCGGGGAACCTTTCGAGGCAAGCTTCTTTATCCAGGGAGTGCGTGAATTTGTGTATGCCGCGCTGGACCCGTCGTTCAAGAAGGCTGTCTCGGACGATAGGCTCAAAGCGGTGAACTTGAAGTACAAGAAGCGCATGGAGGACATTCGCGAGGAACGCCGCCGTCAGTAATTTACTGAAAATTTCTATATTTCCCGCGTAAAATTTTAAAAGGATACCACAATGGAAATCCCCGAATCTTCGAATTTTGTGCAGGACATCATCGTCAACGACCTCAAGACGGGCAAGCGCACCAAGGTGCATACCCGTTTCCCGCCGGAGCCGAACGGCTACATCCACATCGGCCACGCGAAGTCCATCTGCCTGAACTTCGGTACGGCAAACAAGTACAAGGACTTTGGCGGCATCACGAACCTCCGCTTCGACGATACGAACCCGACCAAGGAAGACGTGGAATACGTCGACTCCATCCGCGAAGACGTGAAGTGGCTCGGTTTTGAATGGAAGGGCGGCGAATACTTCGCCAGCGACTACTACGACCAGATTTACGCCTTTGCCGAAAAGCTCATCGAGATGGGCAAGGCCTATGTGGAAGACCTGACTCGCGACGAGATGCAGGAATACCGCGGCAACGACGCCGGCAAGCCGAGCCGTCCGAGCCCCTACCGCGACCGCAGCGTCGAAGAGAACATGAAGCTCTTCCGCGAAATGCGCGACGGCAAGTATGCCGATGGCGAGAAGTGCCTCCGTGCCAAGGTGGACCTCTCTAGTCCGAACATGAACATGCGCGATCCGGTCATCTACCGCATCAAGCACTGCACGCACCACCGCACCGGCGACAAGTGGTGCATCTACCCGATGTATGATTTTGCGCACCCGCTCAGCGACTGGATCGAGGGCATCACGCACTCCATCTGTACGCTTGAATTCGAGGCGCACCGCCCGCTGTACGACTGGTTCTTGATCGAACTTGGTCTCGAGAACCGCCCGCAGCAGATTGAATTTGCCCGTCTGAACTTGACCTACACTATGATGAGCAAGCGCAAGCTTTTG
>JAGAAW010000097.1 GCA_017615055.1 Fibrobacter sp. | reverse complement strand
TGCGATTTTAAGTCCGTAGCCGTCGCCATCGGTAGTGCGGATCGTACCCTTCACCACAACGACCTTCGCTTCTTTTGCCTGCACAGCAGCCTTAAATGCTGCATAAGTCGAGACCGTCACGGTATCGCCGCCCTTGCCGCCAGTCGTACCGCCATTCAGGCTCGCGTAACCGTCCGCAACCAGCTCCGTTTGCACCGGAGTCACGACAGCGACCGGTTCTGTTACGGTAAACTTACCCGATTTAGTCGCCGTTGTATAGCCACCGACCGTTGTCATGGTGTAGGTGTATTCGCCGGGTTTCGCTGTTACCGTCCCCGTAAAATTCACTGACTTTTTCGAAACGATTACATTAGCGGTCACACCGGCGGGGAGCCCTTCCACAATCACCGAGTCGCAATTTTCAAAAGCGAAGTTAAAATCCACAATAGCAGAATTCTGCGCGACAGTCTGACTAGAACCGCCTTCGCCACGCTTTGTAAAGAAAGCCTTCGGGACGGTATCAAGCATAACCTCGACAGTCTGCGCCGGAGAAGTAACGGCAATTCGCTGCGTCAAATAACCTTCCTTTTCTACAACGAGCGTATCGGAGAAAGTGTCAGATTCTTTAAGGAGAACTCGACGATTTTCGCCCGCGCAGGTAACGGTAGCGCCGTTTTCCGCGCCACCCGACACCGGTTTGAGCAAATAGCGGTTCGTATTGCGCGTCATACGATTTTTAGAAACCGCACGGCCATTCAAGTCGAACGCCCTATAGGCATAGGCGTCATAAGCCCCCGTTACATGAAGGCGACGAGCCAACAGTTGCGTATTTTCGGTAGAATCATGCGCGACCGACGATTCACCTGTTTCAGGTGCGGCCTTGACTAGCGCAAAAGTTCCCTTATCATCTGTTTCGGTTTTAAGTCCCTCGCCTACAAGCGAAATACTTGCCCCAGACACAGGAGATTTCGCGTAATCCAGCACGAGCCCCTTAATGTCTATTGCATTTGCGGCAAAAGAACACACCGCAGCCATCGCTGAAATCCATAAAAAATTCATCCCATACCTCTCTTGAATGATCCTGTTACAGTCTTATCTTCGCATCACTTTAACAGTCTTGTTCATTTTCTTGCCGTCGGCGAGTTTTCCGCGGATGTTCACGAGATAGACGCCACAGCCATAGGGTTGCATGTTCACGCTTGCCATACCACGGGTCTGCACCACGTTCTTCTGCATCATAATGCTGTGGCCGCTTATGTCCATCACCGTGATACGAGCCTCGTTCGGGATGCCCGCAAGCATTACAATGTTATCCGTAATGGTTATTCCGAAGGGTTGCGCGGCCTTAGCAACCGTCATACCTGACGTACCTTCGCCCACAAGAGCAATCTGGTCCAAGTTCGGGCCATCACCCAATACCGTGGCAATCGTAATCTTACTTTCGCCTGCAGGGAGTTCCACCGTCACAACCTTCGTTTCCCAAGTGGTCCACGCGCCCGTCGAGGTAAACGCAACCGTCTGTGAAGCAGACTTATCCGTTTTTACCGTGAGTTCGCGGGTTTCATCCTTGCCGAGTGCGTAGCGGAGCGTCACCGTATATGTTCCAGCTGCGGCAACGTTCACCGGAATTTCCACAATGCTTTCGCCTTCACCCGCAAAGTTCACGTAGCCCGTTCCGTTGAAGCCTGCGTTCTTGTCTTCAAAATCGGCATTAGTCATCGTACCGTCTTCGGCCTGGTAAACCCCATCGGCACTCGGCACAACGGTGCACCCATTACCCGCAGAAGAGCTGGAAGCCGGCGTATCAGAAGATGTCGGGTTCGTTGCAGAAGAACTGCTCGAAGCAGGCGTAGTGGCCGTTGCGGCAAGCATCTGCGTCACGCCGATATAGCGACTGAAAGTATCGCCGGCATTGTCCTTGAGCGTAAACTTGATGTAGCCCACGCCACCGAAGTTGTCAGCAAGTTTAACCGTCATCTTGGAGCCGGAAACAGTCGCCGTCACACCCGTCGGGGCAGACACCGTGTATGTACCGCCATCGTAGCCCTTGGTAAACTGGGCAAGGTCAATCACCTGTGTTTCTCCCTTGGCAAACGTGTAGTGCGCACGGGCCATCCATTCGAGATAGCGTTCGAGTTCCGTCCAGCCGTCACCCAGGCGATCCTTGTTAGCTTCGCTAAAGTCGCCGCTCTTGGATTTCGGATTGTACCCGTACATATTTTCCCACCAATCCGGGAGACCATCCAAGTCGCTATCGTAATCAGCGGCCCAACTGGTACTCGGGTACGGTTCCCAGCCCTTGATATTCGCGGTATCCTTCACGTCGGTTTCGCGGTCGGGAATGCCCGGCTTTCCGCCAACAGAGCCCTTCATGCTGTATGCCCCGTTCTTGGTTTCGTTGACCATACGCTGGTCGTGGTTATCGAGAATCGGCATACGCTGGCCCACATCGCTAAGCACATCCTTGTAGGCGGCCTTCGCGCTCTGCACCGTAGCATACGAGGGGAAATACGGCGTCGAATGCCACACATTCCAATTGAGTTGCTGGCCACCGCTCAGCGTATATTTGCGTCCACATTCATCGTTCGTGCCATCGCACTTGAAACTACCATTAGTCAACTGCAAAATGTTGTTGTGGAAGTAGTATTCCTGCGAACCCTTGCCCGTACCTTCGAGCTGAGCATTCAGCACATGGTCCAAAATGCCGCTTGCCGCACCCGCCTTGTAGTAGTTACCCACAAAGTTCACCTCGTGCGCACCGCCATCAGTCACGCGGCCCATCCAGTTGTAAACAACGTTGTTGAAAATGTCAAGTCGACCCGCATAGTAGCCGTCGCCATCGAGGCCGCCGCCCAGGCTCCAGTTACGCCCTGCATTGTGCGCAAGCAAGTTGTGGTGGAAGCTTCCGATATCGCCACCAATCGTCGCAGCATATCCATGCCCTGTTCCGCTCGGGTAATTCTGGTGGTCAGCAATGTTCAAGGCTTCCGAAATCAATGTACGCTGCAAGGTAATGTTCTTGCCGCCTCGGCTGCTGAACGCCTCGTCGATAGTCCAACTGATGCTGGCATGATCCAAGATGCTGTAGTTTCCGCCGGTGAGGCCCATGCCATCGTAAGTGTTGCCATAACCCAGCCGGACCCGCATAAAACGCACAATCATATCGCTGCCGGTAAAGCCAATGGGAGCACTCTTGATGGTAATCCCCTTACCGGGGGCACTCTGCCCCGCAATGGTCGTATAATCGTGATTGCACACCAGGCGGCTCTTGAGTTGAATCATGCCCGCCACCTTGAACATAATGGTGCGCGGCCCGATGTCCGCCGTGCAAGCCTCACGGAGACTACCCGCACCGTCATCGTTCAGGTTGGTCACATATACCACCTTGCCGCCACGGCCACCCACCGCATTGCGGCCATAGCCTTCGGCTCCTTCAAACGCCAAGCGGCCCGGCTGGAACTTCCACACATTGCCCTTGGTCACCGCACCGTTGGAGCCTACCTCGTCAACACGCCAGAAATAGGGCGTCAACACATTTGTGCCGGTAACCTTGTAAGTAGTGGCCGTCTGCTCGCCCTTGTAAAGCGTCTTGGTCGAAGTCGTCGCGTTGTCCACCGCCGAAGAATCCGTACCGAAATACACCTGATGCTTGGTCGCGCCACTCGCTGCAGTCCATGAAAGCGTCAAAGTTCCGTTCTCATGCGGAGCGTGCATATCCAAATCCGTCGGGGACGGAGACTTCGCCTGTGCCGCTGCATTCGGCACATCAAGTTCAAAGCCGTTCATCGTCACATTCTTAAAGGTTGCAGTTGTTCCCGGCTTAAATGTAATCACGGTCGAGGCACTCGTACCGCTCACATTGAAAGTCACATAGGCTGATGCCGCCGAAGCCGTCGAAAGCGCACGTACCGAAGGCTTAACCGAAGTCTGCTTCGCGCCATTCACATACACATCGATATTACTATAGGTGGTACTGCTCAGGTCATCCACGTTATTCAGGTAGGCGAGCAGCGAATGCGAACCCGCCGAAAGGTTCGAGAACGTCAGGCTGATTTCGCCACCGGAATTTCCGTCTTCCACAAGGATGCCATCGCCCACCAACTTCGCGTAACTCGGAGATTGCACTGAGACCTTGTACCAGGTAGCCTTGAGATTCGAGCCCGCCGAGCCCTTAGCCACCTTGATTTTCACGCCATTCAAGGTCGTATCCTTGCTGGAAACGCCCGAGACGACCCACGGGACGTAATTCGGCTCCGTCACTTCGCTAGAATTTCGACCACTCATGTCGAAATCCACCTTGACGACATTCGCAGCTTCGGCTTCCGTCGCCATGGAGCATACGCAAAGTGCCCCAGCAATAGCAAACAATCCCAAATTTTTCATACCATACTCCTTTTCTGTACAAACAAAAATACCCTCCATTTCGCACAAAGGGTAGAGTTGCAGATATTATCCATTGTCTATGGACAACGGGCGATTATTTTCACTTTTTTCAAAATTACTACAAAAAGTACTACCATCTTGGCAAAAATTTTAGTACATTTTGTAGTATGAGCGCTTATGTAAACATTTTTGATTTTACCAAGTTCCGTAAGTACCTGGCCGCCTATCAGGAACGCCGCCAGCAGGCGGAGCCGAATTTTTCGCGAACCGAGTTCTGCAACCAGCTCGGTTTCCCCAATACGCGCAGCTATTTTAACGACGTGGTGCAAGGCAAGCGCCTCACCGACAACATGCTCGACCGTTTTATCGAAGTCATCGGGCTAAAAGGCAGCGAAGCCAAGTATTTCGAGGCGATGGTCCGTTTTGACCAGGGCAAGACCGCCGAAGTCCGCGAACAAGCCTTCAACGACATGATGCGCCTGAACAAGACTCCGCAGGCGATTGTCGATCCTGACAGCTACGAATTCTTCGGCAATTGGTACAACAGCACCATCTACGCCATCTTGGAAGTCCTGGATGTCGGTGACGATGTTTCGGAACTTGCCGAAAAGATTTTCCCGCCAGTCAGCGAAAAACACATCAAGGCAAGCCTTGCACTCATGCAAAAGATGGAGCTTGTCAAGCGCGATGACCGCGGTTTTTGGAAACCCACCAAGGAAAGCCTCGCCACGGTGCAGCAGAGCAAGAGCCAGATGATCCTGCAATTCCAGAAACAGTGCCTGGAACTTTCGAAACAGGCCCTCGAATCGCCCGACGGAGAGTCACGAGACATGACCACGTTCACCTTCGCCGTATCGAAAGCCGCCCAGGCAAAAGTCGAAAAGGCTGCCGAAAAGTTCAAAGCACAAATCCGCCAGATTGTTACAGCAGACGGAGAAAAGCCGACCGTCGTGGAGCACGTGAACCTGCACGTATTCAGCAACTTAAAAACGGACGATGCGGGCGACAAGGGAGACTCACAAAAGCGCAAGCCCCGCCCAAGCGATTCGCTTGAATCTCTTCAGGTTGTAGGAGGATAATGGTTATGGAATGTTTGGGAATGAAAAAATATCTGACGGGCGCGGCACTCGCTTTCACTGCCGCAGCAGGTTTCATCGGCTGCAGCAGCACTTCTAGCGATACCGCCGGCATATTCATTGAAACGAATACAGGCAACAAGCAGACGGCACGTATCGCCGTTTCAACAACGAGCCTCGACTTAAGCGCAGGCGACACAATTGTCATCCACAAAGAAACCGCCGACACCATTGGCGACACCGCCTACGTTTCCATCGTAAACCTGCTGCGCATCGCCGATTCCATCGAATGCGTTTCGGGCATCATGGTCATCGACAGCGTCCCTGTCGGGCTGTACGACTCCGTACAAATTCACCCCGTTTCAGGGAAGGCCCGCTCGGCAAGCGTCAACTGGAGCATCGCCGCCGATACGCTCAATTTCGACAGCGCACTCGACGCCTCCTTTGACGGCGTCGTTGCAATCGCGCTCCCGCAAGGCTTCGAAAACCTGGCCAGCGCCGATGAAAAGTTCGAAGACATGCCCATCGCCGTCCGCATCGAAGGCTTAAACAAGCCTTGCCTCCAGGATTTTGATGGCAACGTGATTCTGTTGGACCGCTCAAGGGGCGATTCCACCCTATATTGGGGCGTACTCCCGCATGTCATCTTCAACGAAAGCGGCGAAATCCAACTCGACATCATCTCGAATTGTCAAGCCAACAACAACCTCAATTTGGTACTCGGCCGCCATGCCGAACATTTCGACGATTTCGAAACTTCCGAAGCGGCGCAAAACTCGGGACTCGCCCTGACATCCGTCATGGGAGGCGCCCGCTGGACAGATTCCACCGACAGTTGGACATACATCGACAACTTCGCGCCATTTGTCGACGAGCACTACATGGCGCTCTCCGTCTGGTTCAACATGGATTCGCTCCAGATCGATGGGTACGTGCAAATCGCCTCGGCGAAAAAAGACAGCGTAGGTTTCACCATCCAGCAACGCGGTTCCACAAACGCCATCAACTTGCGCCTTGACGCCGAACACGGCGTTTACAACAAGGTCTACGGACGTGCCGACGGCGTTCTCGATAACGAATGGCATAACTACTCCGTAAAAATTTTCGGCGATTCCGTGACCACATTCGTAGACGGAGTACTGAACACCCGCGAAACCTTCGACTCCGGCGACGGATTCGGCAAGGCGTTCAACCCCGGCATCGGCTACAAGGGCACCCGTGGCGGCATCGACGAACTATTCTTCTTCGACGGCACGCAGAGCGAAAACTGGATGCGATTGTTCTACGCATTGCAGGCGGCAGCCCGTCAAGACTAGCCGACTTCAAAAGCAATGCAGAAACGCCCGCAGAAAAATTGCGGGCGTTTTTGTTATGGTGTGAGGAGTAAATTATTTCAAGCGAACCATATTCACGCGATTGCCAATTTTCACCTGCAATAAGAGCGCCATATTATTTGTAGGAATCGTCCATGACATTCCCGCGGCAACATTTTTTGCGGCAATTAGGCGTCCGTTCATATCGAACACGCGGGCAGTTACCGCCTCCGTAGCCGCATTCAATGTAAATGCACTGCCGTTCTTTTCTACACGCCAGCCAGAAAACGCCTTTGCGACATTCTTTATTGCAGCCCCGCCCAAGCTATCCGCAACTGCGGAACTCGATGATTCAATCGTCGTGCCCGCCAAAGCTACCGTGCTACTAGAAGAACCTTCCGCGACACCACCCCACTCGCTCGAAGAACTTTCCGCAAGCGAGTTGCTCGATTCCTCCACCTGAATCAACCCGCCTTCCGTAATAGGGGTCTTGGCAATCGTCAACACATCAAACGCATCCGGCTTATTGGAATCAAACCCCACATGGTCTTCGCGCAAATGTGCAGCCAGCGCAGGGACCTTCGCCTTGATTTCTTCAACAATAGAACGCGCCAATTCATAAGCACCATATTCGCAAAAATGCGTCTTGTCCTTGGCGGTGTACATGTACATTTTTTCCTTATTGCTACCGAGAGCATTCTGCAAGTTGATACTATGCTGATTCAAGTCCAAATACACCACATTCAACTTTTTAGCCAAGGCACGCATACGCTCCGGAAGCCCGCCCACGCTCGTTTTCGGGTCCAGTTCATTTTGCCGCGCCGTCGAAGTCACAAACAAGGGAATCGCCCCCTTCGCCTTGATGTCGTTCACGTACTTGGTTAATGTCGCCTCGTAGTTGGCGACGTCGTTCGCATTCTTCTGATCGTTATGCGCGAACTGCACTGTCACATAATCTCCCGGTTTGGCCTCGGCAAGAATCTTGTTCAGTCGCCTCATGGAATAGAATCCGCTCGCCGTAAGGCCCGATTCCGCGTAATTCGCAATCGCAAGGCTCGGTTTGAAAAAGCCGGAAGCCATCTGTCCCCAGCCCGACCAAGGTGCAGTCAGCTGATCGACCACGGTAGAATTTCCGCAAAGCCAAAGCGTTGTCACGTTGTCGTTGCGCTTGATTTCGATTCCCGCCACCGCAGGAGACTTCCCAGTAATGGTAAATGTAAGTTTGTTATCCCATGTCCGATAGCCGTTTTCGCGATCCTTCAGGCTCATTGTCACAGAACCATCAATGCTTTTCTTCTCCATACGCCGGAGCGAAACAGTTTGCGTACTAAATACACCTCCCGCAGTCGTGACGCGATCAAAAATCAACTTGCGGTTTTCGGCCCAGACAGTCGTCTCGCTCTCGTTTTCACCATCACCGAAAATGAAAGTAATCTCGTAATTCCCTTGCGGCAACACTACCGAAAATACCATTTCCCCCTTAGCAGTCAAGAAATCCGTCTTCAGGTCGTCATCCCATAGGCGGTCCACCGACTCAACACTCCCCGATTCAAAACCGTAGCCCAGTTTTTCACTGAACGTTGCATTCGACTTTACCTGCGTAAAGCCCGCCGCAACAGGCCCATCGCCGAAATCAAACTTGTAATTATCTGCCGCAAAGGTGGGTACCCCCATAACCCCTGCAAGGAACGCTGCCGCAGCAACGCAAGCATTTTTTTCACCAACCTGTCCCATAATGACTCCTTTTTTTAAAACAAGACTCCACCGCAAACCTGTTTTTGGTTTTTTCGGCATTGTACTATAAAATGTACTATCATTTTTACTAAAAATCAAGAAAAAATCCTTGCTCACTCAAAAATTTTACAAAAATAAGCAAATTTTATAGTACGTTTTGTAGTAAAATAAGTTATATTAACATTCGAAGCAGAATTGTAGTACATATTGTAGTACGTTCTAAAAAGGATGAATGGTAAAAAAAGGAGTGTTTATGAAAGCCAATTTCCTCACTTCGCTCAAAAAAGCAGCAATCGCCTTGTGCGCAATCTCGGCGTTCGTCATGGCCCGCCCCTACATCGTGGGTGTCGATGCATCCTGGGTTCTTGAAGACGAATCCCTCGGTGCAAAGTACTACGACGACGGCAAGCAGCAGGATCTTTTCGACATCTTGCAGAACAACGGCGTGAACTTTATCCGCGTGCGCACCTTTGTGAACTCGTGCATCGGTTACGCCAAAGAAAGTTACTCTGGCGCCAATTCAAACGTGTGCTGGTGCGACCTGGAGCACACTATCGCCATTGCCAAACGTATCAAGGCGCACAACATGGGATTCTTCCTTGACTTCCACATGAGCGACACCTGGGCCTCCATCGGGCACCAGAATGTTCCCGCATCGTGGAAAGGCAAGAGCAATGCCGAAATGGGAAAACTCGCCTACGAGCACGTCAAGACAACTATGCAGGCCCTTATGAAACAAGGGCTCCGCCCCGACATGGTGCAAGTCGGCAACGAGATTAATTCGGCCGTCGCAGGCGTCTCGATGAGCAAGACCGCCGAATTTGCGAACATTATCAATTCCGGCGTAAAGGCCGTCCGCGAAATCGACCCATCAATCAAAATCGTGATGCAGCACGGCCAGCCTCGCCCTGAAAAGAATTTCGAAAACTGGTACAACAAGATTCACGCCAACATCGATTACGACGCCATTTGCGGTTCCACCTACGGCACCACGAACAACGGCCAGGATTGGCGCGACATGTTCGGACTCGTGGTAAAGAACAAGAAGGCCGTGCTGAGTTGCGAATACACCGGCCTGCGCACCGCCCTGGTGAACTCCGTTTTCTACGATTTCGGCGACTTGGGCTGGGGCACATTCGTGTGGGAACCGACCCGCTACAGCGATAAGCCGATGTTCGACCGCGATGGCCAAAAATACACCGCCAACGCACGCCTCAAGGAACTCCGCGACATCGCCAAGAAATACAACGCGACACTCCCCGACTGGGTCGGCGGCAAGAAGATTCCCAAAGTTCAAGTAAAAACGCACGCATCGATCGGCGGACGCATCGAACAAAGTATCGAAGGCGATTCCGTCGCACAAGGAAGCACTCTCTCGTTCAAGGCAGTTCCGCTGGAAGGCTGGGAATTCAAGGGCTGGAGCGGCGACCATACGGGAAGCGAGAAGGATTACACCGTAAAGTCGCTCGACAAGGCCATCAACCTTTCAGCAGAATTCGCCTTCGTGGGCACAGACTCGCTGCACTACGAAGCAGAAAACACAATCTACAACAAGACCATCTTCGAAGACAAGCACCAGGGATTTTCGGGCAAGGGCTACGCGAACCTCGACAACGCCGTCGGTTCCTCGGTAACATTCGGCGTATGCATGCCGAGCGCGGGCGAAAAGAAAGTCAAGATTACTTTCGCAAATGGCTCCAAAGTCAACCGTCCCGTAAGCATCGCCGTAAACGACACCATCCAAGTTGAATCCGTCGAGATGGGCACAACCGGCGAATGGACCGACTGGAAAGACACCACGGTCGTCCTCAAGATGCCGCAAGGCGTAAGCTCCATCACCATTGCCTCGCTCACAGAAGACGGCGGCCCGAACATAGACAAGATTGAATTCATTGACGAAAGCACGAAGGACAGTAGCGAAACAGCCAAGGATTCGACCGGCGAAAAGACAACCGCCTTGCGCGGGGCAACGATTGCCGAATCCGTCATGAAATTCGAGTTGAACGGTCGCACGCTTATTGTGTATCATGAAGGCCACAGTGGAAGCGTAAGCCTATTCAACACGCTGGGGCGCAAGGTTTTTGCAGCGACCTTGAACCGGGGCAATTCTGCAGAAACCTTTGAACTTCCGCCCAGCATCGGCAAGGGCATTTACTATGCCAAGGTAAAAACGAGCTCCACGCAGACCACAAAGAAGTTGAATATTGCGGAATAACGCTTAGAAAATATTTCAAAAAAAAGGAGTTGATATGGGATTGACGTTTTCGATAAAATCAGTAGTCACAAAGACCATGCTCACCGTGGGCATCACCTTTGTGTCTGCATCAATGGCACAGACTATCCAGAACGATGTTTTCTGGAAGGACACCAATGGGAATTACATTTACTCGCAGGGCGGCGGTGTCTTGCAGGTCGGCGATACCTACTACTGGTACGGTGTCAAGTACGAGGGAGCAGTCACTTACGCACAGGATCCATCCAAGGGCAAGCAGGACAAGCTCGTGAATTTTGCGGGTGTCACCTGCTATTCGTCCAAGGATCTCGCCAACTGGAAATACGAGGGTATCGTACTCAAGACTGACCAGGCGGCAGGCGGCTGGTTCGGGCGCATCGGCGTCGCCTACAACAAGAAAACCAAGAAGTACGTGCTCGCAGGTCAGGGCGGAAGCCCTTCATGGGAATACGGCGAATACTTCGCCACGAGCGACTCCCCCACGGGTCCGTTCAAGTTCGCCCGCGTGCAGACAGACCTTTCGTTCCTCACCAACAACGGCACAGGCGACCAGACTGTTTTCCAAGACGACGACGGCAAGGCCTACATTATTTGTTCCAACGTGAAGGGTCGTACGCACCTGTATGTGTCGCAGTTGCGCGATTCCGACTTTTTGGAAATGGAAAAATCGAAGACCGTGCAGATTCACAACAGCCGCGTGGGTGGCCGCGAAGGGAACGCGATGTTCAAGCAAAACGGCGTGTATTATTTTTGCTCATCGGATTTGCACGGATGGAATACTTCGCAGACCTACTGTATGTCTGCAACGAATATTTTTGGTCCCTACAGCGAGGAATTTATTCTGGAAGGCACGCAAAACGACTTTAGCCACGTGACGCAAACCGGATTTTTCGTGAGTGTCAAGGGTTCAAAAGGTGAATTCGTGATTAACGCGGGCGACCGCTGGAGCGACTTTGCCGGGAACGGCCTCGGATACAACCAATGGCTCCCAATTACATTCGAGACGGGCAAGCCGGTATTCCATTCGGTGAGCCAGTGGAACATCAATGCGAAAGAAGGCACATGGTCGGTAGGTAATGGCAACAACTATTGCCTTAATCCGTCATTCGAAGCAGATCGCGTTTCACAGACTTCGCTTACAGGCTGGAAACTCGCCACAGCAAGTAGCGACAACATAAACAACAACAAGAAAAAACGCACGGGCCGTTGGAGCCTTTACCTGACAGGAAACCAGACCGCATCGCAAACCGTAACCGTACCGAACGGTCGCTACAAACTCAGCGGATTTATACAAAGTAGCGGCGGCCAAAATACGGCAAAACTTTTCGCCAAGGACTTTGGCGGGAACGAAGCCGCAGCAAACGTCGCAACATCTAATAGCTGGAAGAATACCGCCACCGACGAATTCGAAGTTACCAAGGGCAAGGTCACCATCGGCATCACCGTTGCAGGCGGCACCGACAAATGGCTCGCTATCGACGACATTGAACTCGTGAAGACGAAGGCTGCTCCCATTCCCGTTGACTCGATCAAGGATTCGATTATTACTAAAACAGACACAAGCCTTACAGATTCTGTGGCAGCCGACACGACCGAGTCGATACCCGATTCGACAGCCGACTCCACAAAGCAGGATACAACGACCGCACTACGCAAGGTTTTGCCACAAACGGATTTAAACATGCGCGGAAACGGACGATACTTCTACGTGAACGGTCGTTCCATGAACGGTCTAAAGCGACGCGCATCAAAAATAAAGGTATATTCCAAGTAAGTGTTTGAGGTGATTATGGAAAAGAAATTATTTAAAAGCACGCCGTTCGCGGTACTCGCTACTGCGGGAATCCTCCTTGTCGGAGTAAACGCAACAGCGGCAACATACTACGTGGCCACCAACGGCAACGATAGCAATGCTGGCAACAAGGAAAAACCTTTTGCCACGCTCAAGAAGGCAAACGCAGTCGTAACCGCAGGCGATACCGTGTGGATTCGCGGCGGCATTTACAACATCAAAGACACAAGCTACGTCAGAAACGACCAAATGTCGGCAGGAATCCTGCTAACAGCGAGCGGCACAAGCGACAACAACCGCATCCATTATTTGGCGTACCCTGGCGAGCAGCCCATATTCGACTTCACGAATTTGAAAATAGGCCAGGCTTACAGCCACAGGGGCAGTGTCGACAGCACCATGTACACGTCGGGATTCCTGATTCAGGCAAGTTACCTGCACCTGAAAGGTCTTGAAGTCCGCAATGTACCTATGAAGTACAATTCAAATGTCGGCGTTTACATCGCACGCAGCAAGCACATTTTCTTGGAACAAATCAACAGTCACCACAACAAGGGAGCCGGATTCTTCGTGAACGAACAGGGCACGGGAAGTGGCGGCGGACATTACTTCTTGAACTGCGACAGCCACGACAACTACGACCCCAACGGTCGCCAGGGTGACGGCGAGAACGCAGACGGATTCGGCGTACATTACCAGACTTCGGGCGACACGACCAAGTTTTACGGATGCCGTGCCTGGTGGAACAGCGACGACGGCTGGGACTTTATCAGCCAGGAATTTCCCGTCGTTATCGAGAACAGCTGGGCGATGGGCCACGGCTACAGCGCCTACGGAACCGGCAAGCCGAAAAATGCGAACGGCAACGGGTTCAAGGCGGGCAGCAGCAAGACCGGCAACGGACGGCACACCATCAAGAACTGTGTCGCCTGGAAAAACAAGGCCGCAGGCTTTTACGCGAACCATAGCAGCGTAGGCAACAACTGGTACAACAATACCGCCTACAGTAACGGCAACGGGTTCAACATGTGGGCAAGCACCTGGGACGATGCCGGCAACCGCACCGACGGCATCATCCTGAAAGGCGACAAGGCTCATGTAATGAAGAACAACATCTCGTTCCCGAACAAGACGTCTTATATTGGCGGCGATTATGCGAGCGGCGAATACAATACATGGAACTTGAACATCACACCAGCAGCATCCGACTTTTTGAGCGTCGATGACCCGAGCATGACCATCACCGGGCAGGATCTTTCGACAATCGCCGGGATGCTCGGCCCCCGCCAACCCGACGGTAGCCTCCCCGATTTGGACTTCTTGAAGTTGAAAAAAGGAAGCCAGATGATAGACAAGGGAGTAAACATCGGGATTCCATACGTTGGTGGCGCACCTGACCTTGGAGCGTATGAATACGGGATGTCCAGTGCAGCATCGTCAAGTTCCGCACAGTCGAGCTCTAGCGCAGCCTCGTCAAGTTCAAGCGTCGCCGCGATCAGTTCCTCGGCGATCGAGCCCGAATCGTCTTCGAGCTCCGTCATTCCGAGCTCTTCTGCGTCCGTCATTCCGGGCTCCGATCCGGAATCCAGCAGCTCAAGCGATGCGACAACGGCACTCTTCCTCTCTCCTGCAGCAGTCGCCACCAACTCCCCGATGCAAGTATTCGATGCACAGGGCCGTGCCCTCGGCACCCTCAAGCTGAACGGCAACGACATAGAAAGCGTACTCCGTCAAAAGTTCCACCGCAACGGAATCTACCTTGTCCGCAGCGGTTCCTCCGCAACGAAGGTTATCTTAAAGTAATTCTCACAACAAATTCCAAGCAAAAGCACCCCGCCGAAATGGCGGGATGCTTTTTGCTTTCTTAATCGAGCGTTTAGTTTAGGGG
>JAGAAW010000096.1 GCA_017615055.1 Fibrobacter sp. | reverse complement strand
GCAAGGCCCAGTTCATTCTGGACGAGGGATTCAATCGGAAGGCCGTGGCAGTCCCAACCGAAACCACGCGGAACCTTCTTGCCCTTCATGGTCCAGTAACGCGGCACGATGTCCTTGATAGTACCGGCCAGCAAGTGACCGTAGTGCGGGAGGCCCGTTGCAAACGGAGGGCCGTCGTAGAAAGTGTACGGAGCAGTTGCCGGACGGCTGTCCAGCGACTTCTTGAAACTGTCGTCCTTGTCCCACAAGGCGAGCACGCGCTCTTCGATCTGCGGGAAGGTTTCTTCTTTCTTTACTTCACGGAACATGGGTTACCTCAAACCCCGCGGCACAGCGCTGCGGGCACTAAATTTTCGGCGGTAAATTTAGCAAATCGCGGGCACGGACCCCGCCCATATTCCAACTTGGAATATCTTTTTACGCAATTTATTCTTTTCAGAGTGGCTTTTTGGTCCTCAATCGAATAGTTTAGACTCTAGGAGTTTTAAAAAAAGGAGATTCCATGTCAAACGATAAGCCGCATATGGGGCACATCGTCCTAATAACCCTTTCCGCCGCCATTGGCGGATTCCTGTTCGGTTTCGACTCCTCCGTTATCAACGGGGCAAATGGTGCGCTCAAGGCGCACTTCAACGCGACCGACTATCAACTCGCCTGGGCCGTTTCGCTTGCCCTGATTAGCGCCGCCATCGGCGCATTCTTTGCAGGCCGCATTGCCGACGCCTTCGGACGCGTGCGCTGCATGCTCTTTGCTTCGGACCTGTTTCTGATAAGCGCAATCGGTTCCGGCATTCCCTTCGGAATGTCCGACTTTATCCTGTGGCGCGTCATTGGCGGCTTTGGCATCGGCATGGCTAGCATCATCGCCCCGATCTACATTGCCGAGACTGCACCGGCCCACTTGCGAGGGCGACTAGGCTCCATGCAGCAGTTCGCCATCGTGATAGGCATTTTCGTGGCGCTCCTTTCGAACTACGTAATCGTGCGCATCGCGGGGTCCGCAAACAACGCGATTATCGGCAACATTAAGGCATGGCAGGTGATGTTCTGGGTCGAAATCATCCCGGCGGTACTCTACGGTTACGCCGCCTGGAAACTCCCCGAATCGCCGCGTTACCTTATCCACAAGGGATTTATCGACCAGGCCAAGGATGTGATTGCAAAAATCAACTCCGAAGGTGTCGACAAGGAAGTGGAAACCATCCAGGCTTCCTTCAAGAACAAGAAGCAGCCCAAGTTTATCGACCTGCTCGAAATCATTAACGGCAGGGAACGTATTTCTCCGATTCTATGGGCGGGCCTCGGGCTTGCAATACTGCAGCAGCTGGTGGGCATCAACGTGATTTTCTACTACGGGACAATGCTCTGGCAGAGCGTTGGCTTTGGCGAGAGCGATGCATTCCTCACGAGCGTGATTTCAAGTGGAGTAAACCTGGTGATGACCGTGGTCGCCATCCTACTTATCGACAAGATTGGCCGCAAGCCGCTCCTGCTTATCGGTAGCATCGGCATGGCAGTAACACTCAGCACGCTTACCGTCTGCTTCATGAGTGCAGGCGCCGACGGAAGCCTTCCGGGAATGTCCGCCGTTATCGCCCTGATCGCGGCAAATCTCTACATTACCTTCTTCGCGGCAACGTGGGGCCCGGTCATGTGGGTGATGCTCGGCGAGATGTTCAACAACCGTATCCGCACCATCGCCATCGCAATTTGCGGCCTTGCCCAGTGGTTTGCGAACTTCGTGGTCACCTGGACCTTCCCGGTGCTCACCGGCAAGGACGGCATCGGTGTGGGCCCGACATACGCCATATATTCGTTCTTCGCCATATTCAGCATCTTCTTCGTGGCAAAGTTCATCAAGGAGACGAAGGGCAAGGAACTCGAGGACATGTAGCAGAACAACTACATCTCAATGCAACAGACCCATCCAAATATACAGGAAAGCCGGCAGAAAAATCTGCCGGCCTTTTCATACACCAAACTTTCGATTACTTTTCGAGACGATAGATCTTCACGTCCTTGATGTAGAACGTGCGCTCCATGTTGCCAAGATTCAGTTCGAACCTAGCAAACGGAGTGCTTTCGCTCGGCGAGAATTCCTTCTCGAACGACTGGCCGGTAGTCTTCACAATCGGGTGTTCCATGAAGCCCACAGTCTCGTAGTCATCGTAGGTACCGATGCGAGCCGTAATCTGGCCCTCGACATCGGACCAGATGGTAAACACACACTTGTATTTTTTGCCGGCGACAAGCGCAATATCTTCCTGAATCAGCTGGACGCTGTAAGACTTCTTGCCACCATTTGTCACAACAACCTTCAGGTAATGGTCTCCACTCTTTTCTTCCACCACGTTCGCGGTCGCTTCGCCATTCATCTGCGTGAAGAAAATCCAGTGGTTCAAGCCCTTAGAGAAGTCACCATTTTCAATCGTGTTATCGCTCATGGCGCCCACGACACCATCCCAGATGTCCTTGACATAGTCTTCGCCAGCATTACCCTGCGCATCCACGAAATCATAGCGGAGCGGACGGAAGGCCGAAACGAAGTTATTGTTGAGGGCATTCCAAATTGTGGCGTTGTTGGCATTGTTGAGGTAGATGACGCCATCCTCGTCAACTGTAGCCGTGCTGAAATCGATGTTCTGCACAAAGTAGCGCACATGGAACACGACCGACAGGTTCGCGACAGAATCCGATACACGTTCAATCTGCGAGAAGTGGTAACGCAGCTTCAGCCTCTGGTATCCGTTCAGGTCGTACTCGAACGGGACATACTTGCCATCGACCATGACACGCCCACGAATCACGGAGTTCGCGGCCTCGGGCTTGAACGACACGCCGATTTCCTTCAGGTAGCCTTCATCTTCGAGATTGATGTTCTTGAACGGGTCAACGACAGAGGAGCCTTCGGTAAACGAGATGGGCAGCGTGGTTTCCGGAGCATCTTCTTCGGGCCACAGCGGGATACCCTCGGTCGGATTGACGGAAACAGCCACGTAATAGCTGGAATAGGAACGCACCTCAAACAGGGACATCGAGAACGAATCCAGCAGCATCGGTTCATCCTTTGCGGCGGACTTCTTGAGGGCGTTCGTTTCAATTTCAGAATAATCCACAGAGAAATCCGCAGTGAGCGCCAATGCAGGGTTGCCGATTTCGATACCGGCAATAGGGTCAGAATTGCCACCGGAAGAACATCCGATGACAGCAAGCATTCCCAGCACGCAGCAGACTATGGACCAAACAAGACGCATTATACTCCTCGAGTGAGCGGAAACAGTTGTATGTTCACCTGAACTACATCATCCGCTTCGCCAGGCTTTGCGGAGAAATCTAGTAGTTCTTTGCGCATGAGTTGGATATGTTTTTTCAAATTGGGGAAATCTTCGCGCTTAATACTGAACGTTAGAGCAGATATATCGCGTTCCGCACTCGGGAGTTCGTTCATCATGTTCGCGGAAATACGCAGCATCTGCTGGTGATAGAGCTTCACCATCATGTCCTGCACTTCATCTTCGGTCGTGAGCAGCGGGTCACGCTGGCGGTAACCGTTGGCCGTCTTGACCAGAAGGCCAAGCTCCATAAGAAGGTCGAAAGATTCCTGCACCTGAGAGGGCGTGACCATCCCGCGGAGCTTACGGCTCACCCAGTCGGGAATCGGGCGGAAACCCTTGAGGGCCACCATCTCGAGAATGACGGAGTGGTGCCATTCCCTAAAGATACGGAACTGCGCCTTGTCCATCTTGTGCAGCTTGGAACGCGGGCTCGCCTTGAGGAGCTGCGCGTAGTAGATCTGCTTTTCAGCATCGTTTTGCGCCTGGTTAAAGAACACCAGGCTTTCGAAATAGGCAGCACGCTGCTTTTCGAGCCCTAAACCCTGGATGAGCTTCAGTACAGTGCCCTTCGTGATATTGCGCTTACCGTCGATAGTAAGCTTCAGGTGGGCGTGGCTCGAAAGCCCCGCCTTCTCGGCGAAGAACCGCAAACTGAAAGAGGGCTGCGTTTTCTTCTTGTATTCGTAGTAATCACGGAGATACACACGAAAGTTGGTGTACTGCAGCACATCCGGTTCAGTTAAGATTATTTTCTCTCCATTGTCCATACCCATAAGATAGCAGAATGTAAGTTTAAAGAACAAAAAAATTTACACAATCTCGTATACCCGAGTAACCAATTCGTAAGAAAGTTTCTTATGGGAAACGTCATTTTTGAACGAATTTAGCCACTTTTCCAGTTTTTTGTACACAGGAAGGGGGGTGTACACGAGCATCATCTGCGTTTACAAACATTTTTTGAAGGGGCTTTAAACGTTTATTTTGGGTCACGAACAAGGAGCGAAAAGCGCTCGTGATTCACGAACTTGCCGTTAATGAACTCGTATTCGCGGCAGATCCCCTCTGGCGTAAAGCCCGCGCGGGTAGCAACCGCGGCGCTTTCGGGGTTGGACACCGCCGCCGTAATTTCCAGGCGGTTGAGTGCGAGCTTGTCGAACGCGAACCGCGAGAGCGCACGCAGTGCGTCGGTCGCTAGGCCGCGCCCCGTAAATGGCTTGCCCAGCCAGTAACTTACGGTCGCGGAGCGGTGCAGCACCTGTATCCACCCGAGGATGATAACACCGACTAGTCGGCTGTCTCCGGAGGTCAAACCGCGCGGGCTCTCGAAAATTCCCCAGCACCCGCCGTTCGCCATTTCGGCCTGGATCTCCCATGACTCAATACGCGCCGCCACGTCATCTGCGTCCAGGCATTGCGCAGGCCACGGCAAGTGTTCCGCAAGGAAGTCACGACTCCCATCAATCACGGCAAACAACGCGTCGGCATCGTCTTCGTGCAGCAGGCGGAGCGTAACGCGCTCGCCTTCGATTGGAGTATCAGGGATTTCGGTCAGGAAGTCTTCCATGTGGAGCAAAATTAGCAAACGGAATGCAGGCTAGATGCTTGAGCAGACCAAATCACAAAGACAGCGCCGTTTGGTCTGCCGGGAATGTATTTTTTTGATGTAGGAGGCCGGCTTTTTGACCAAAGTAGCAGACCAAATCGAAGTAAAACAGTCTTTTAGTCTGCTGACAGCGCATTTTCCGGGCTACAAGAATGGTGTTTTGAGCTGAATCAGCAGACCAAACCGAAGTAAAACAGTCTTTTAGTCTGCTGACAGCGCATTTTCCGGGCTACAAGAATGGTGTTTTGAGCTGAATCAGCAGACCAAACCGAAGTAAAACAGCCTTTTAGTCTGCTGACAGCGCATTTTCCGACCTTCGGCTTCGCAAAGGCAATGCAACAAAAAGAAAAGCCCGCTGACCTTGGTCAGCGGGTTTTCAGTGCGGATGAAAGGACTTGAACCTTCATGCCCTTGCAGGCACTAGAACCTGAATCTAGCGTGTCTACCAGTTCCACCACATCCGCGTGGTGCACCAAATTTTGAAAAAAAAGCGGAATTTGTCAAGGGGTCGCGCAATTATTTCGCGAAAGATACGGCTTCCGTGACCCAGTCGAGGTGCTTTTCGCGCCAGTACGACCAGTCGTGCTCGCCCGCAGGGTCAAACCGGAGCATGCAGTCCGCCCGCACCTCCCTGCAAAACTCTTCTATCCAGGGTTTGGCCTCCCCCGCCGGGAAAAGTCGATCGTTACCGCCCTGCAAAAAGCGCCACCTGCCCTCGTGCATCCGCGGGGGATTTGCACCAACAAGCATGCGCGCCTCGCCCAGCAACTTGCCGAACGAACTGACAAGAAGGCGGTCCTTCACGCGGCGCTTGCCCTGCATGGAATAAACAAGCACGCCAAGCGCCCCATCCGAAACGCCGACCAAAGAGACCTCGCCCACAAAAGAATTACGCCTCTTGGCAATGGAATCAAGCGCAGCATCAACCGCCGCCATCATGGTTCCCGTAGCCCAGTGCTTATCCCTGCAAGCAGAAACGCTCACCACAATTACATTAGGGAAAATCTTTGCAAAGTCATCGCCCGCGACAAGCCCCTTTTGGCAGTTGCCGCTCGTCATACCGCCATGAAACCACACGACAACATCGGATTTCGCAGTTTGCACCAGAGACTTTTTCTCTGGCCACCAGACGCCCGTCGCGCTATTGACAAAGAGAGTATCCGGCCTGCCGGCCGCCCACACGCTTACGCAAAACAACAGGGCGAAGCCCAACGCTGCAAACTTACGCATGGCGCTAGTGCCGCACCCGCGGTATTTTCGTCCTGATACCCAGGACAATAAACACAATCATCCCGATAAAACTGAACAGGACGATGCCCGCAACGATAAGCAGGTTCCCCACCGTATAGTCGGCGAGTTCCTCCCATTCCAGTCCGCCTTCCGACGTCGAGATGGACTGCACCACGAACAGGTCGTCCCTGACACGCGAAGCCCATACCTCGAGCGGGACAGTCGCCGCATCCACATCAGCAAAGTCAAACCATTCCGACAGGATCTCGTTCATTTCGCCTGTTGCATAAAGGACGAACGTGACATCCTTGTCGCCGTTTATCTGGAAATACGTCTTGTCCAGGAACGGAATGTTCGTGCCGCCAAAGAGGCTCGGGATAGAGGCATGGCTCAGCGTACCATAAAAGAGGTGCGGCTCCTCGCGAAAACTGCGCACTACGAGTTGCGTACTCGACACGCACCACACTATCACCAGCAGAAACAGCAGTGCCGCATTAAAGTAGACGTATTTGCGCGAGTGGAAGAATGCCATAACAAACTAGTTTTTAGACCTGAATATAAAAAAGAATGTCGAGAGCAAAAGCACCAGCGTGAGGAAATAGAACACGAGAGGGATCTTTGCCTTCAGGGCAATCTCGTTCAGGCTCTCCTGCTGAAAATACTGTATCAGGTCCTCGCCCGCAAGCACGGTCTCGTGGTTGTCGAGGCGGTTCCAGGCAATTGCGTGCTCCATATTTTCGTCCAGCAGGCTTTTAACGCGAAGGGCGAGCGAATCGGGAACGTCGAGGCCCTGCGGGAACGCGACCGGGAACCCGAACCGCGCCGAGTCGAGCGTCGCAAGCAGCGGGTACGATACGTTATCGGGCAAAAAGACCACATCGGCGTAAACCTTGTCGTAGGTTTCGAACCACGCACGACGGACAGACAGGTAACGTCGGACACCGGCCACCTTTGAAAGCACACGGCGTTCAAACTCGTGGACGGAATAAGGAGGAGGAGCCACGATACCCCGCGAAGAGAATTCATCCATCTCCCGTGCAAACGAGACGGCGAGTTCACGTAGCGACATGGACTGCGAGAGCACCTTCATGGAATCGTTCGTGTACCCGCAACGGACCACGCTCATGGACTTCATGAGTTCCATGTCCATCAGCTGGTAGTCAGAAAGCGACTTGATGTAGCGCGAATAGACGATAACGCCCGGCTTCTGCGAAAAATAGAAGAGCGCGGTGAGCCCGAGCGTGAGCAGGATAATCAGCCAAACCCACGGAGTCTTGAGCTTCGCGTTGAAGGTATCGGCAATAGTCCTGTTTTTATTTTCTTCCACACGTAGAAATTACCTTTTTTCTACTTTGATGGACATGCGCAGGAAGTTTTTTTCGACATTTTTGACCTTTTTACCGCTTTTGGGCGCTTGTGCCGGGCTTTGCTGCTGCACCGTCGAGCACGCCGAAGAGCAGATTGTCGAAAAACACGTGAACGGCACAAAGAAAACCACCGTGTGGGTGTACCCCGACGGCGAAATACTCAAGCGCAACGAGTGGTACGACAACGGCATCAAGGAATTCGAAATCCCATACAAGAACGGCGTGCCACACGGCAACATCAAACGCTGGACAGTACTCGGCGACGTAGCGCTTGACGGGGAATACAAGGACGGCAAGCGCGAAGGCAAGTGGACCAGCTACTTCGTAGAAAGGCTGAACTCCCGCCGCAAGGAGGCCGTGCGCTACTACAAGGACGACCACCCCGTAGGCGACTGGGAAAGTTGGCACTTCAACGGGAACAAGGCTACCGAAGAGCACTACGACGAGAAGGGAGACACCATCGGTGTTTCGAAGAAGTGGCACGACAACGGCGTACTTGCCGAAGAAAACAACTGCCATGAAGCGCATGGATACATCAAGCGCTACGGAAGGAACTGCAAGATTCTGGAATATTTCAGTTGCGAAAACGGCATGCTAGTCGGTGAATGGAAGAAATACTACGAATCATACGAGCCAGCCGATTCTGCAGCCGGGAACTGCGAGCAAGCACAAATCAAGGAAGAAGGTATCGCAGACAACGACATTCTCTTTGACCCACATACCACATACAGGGCAGATGGTTCCCTTCTTAAAAAAATCACGTCCGACCCGTTCAAGGGGCGCGAAAAAATCCAGTGGTTCGACGAGCAGAACAATGTCATCCGGGAAAGCATTTTTACCACGGAAGAAACAGACGGCCCTATCGAAAGTTCTGGCATTACCTACGGAACCTGCGAAAATTCGTCCACGCTTTTCTGTGCAGAAACATCCTTCGTACAATCGGCCAACCCGAGCGGGACACTTGACAGCAGCACATTGAGTTTCAAGGACGCTTACCAAAAAAGTATCGGCAAGTACCCTGCATCGCTGCGCTACATCAAGGCAGGGCACGTCCTTTTGTACGAAGAATTCTGGGCATACGACGATCCTCCGTCAAACTTTGGAGACCCTGCTCTTCGCGTGAGCCGCAGTTTCTACCCCGATAGTATGGGCGGCAGAATGGCTAGCGAAGGTTTTTGGCAAAGAAATCTTGATGGAACCAAGCGGCACGGCATCTGGCGCAACTGGTACCCGAGCGGAGTGCTGCGCGATAGCCTCAACTATGTGGACGGAGAACGCTTCGGTGAGCAGTTCAGTTACGACAGTACCGGCAAACTCACGATACATAAAACAGAGGCCGGTAAGAACCGGCCCACGATTATGCATTTGCCTGGACAGCAATAAACTTACTTGTACATGTAGCTCACGCCGTTGGGGAACTTGAATTCCTTCATGCCGCTGGTCTGCACCTGGCCCACAGACTTCACTTCGCCACCGTACAGAATGTAGTTGCCCTGGTGTGTGGGCTTGACTGCCGCCTTGTCGGAGCCGTAGTAGTTACTGTTGTTATAGGTCATCTGCGAGCAGCCGGGAACGTCCATCGTGTAGTTGCCAAACGCGAGGAGCACGCCGCCGGTAATAGTGAACCCGTCGTCGGTATCGATAAGGCCGCCGGCAAAGTTGTAGGCGCCGCAGTTGTTTCCGCCGCCCTGCTGGCCGCCCATACCCGGCATGCCCCAGCCACCCATGCCGCCCATGCCGCTGTTCTCGTAGCTTTCACCGGTAATTTCAACAATCACCACGCCGCCAGTCATTTTTCCAGTACCGTTAGCATCCAGCCCGTCAACCATGTTGCCCTTCACGCTGATGTAGTGGTAGCCGCCGGTAATGGTGATATAGCCGCTGCTCTCGCTGAACATGGCCATGGAGCTATTGTTGTTCTTAGGGCCGCCACCGCCGTTCCAGCCGTCGTTTGTCGCAAACACGGAGGTCACGCCGCCCTCGGCAAAAATCTCGTAGGCCTCTATGGCTTCGAGGGAGGTAACGACGTTGACCGTGGATCCCTTCAGGTAAATGGCGGAATCCGCATGGATGCCCTTCTTCTTTGTCGAGATGGTCACGTCGCCGCCGTTCATGTAAACGCGCCAGTTGGTACGAATGGCCGAAGAATCCGACTTCACGTCAATGGTACCACCGTTGACGTAGATGTACTTTTCGGCAGAAATACCCTTGTTGGGCGATTCAATCTTGATGCTCGAAGGTTCGGTGGAGTCGCTCACCAGAATGTAGTTGGCTGCCTTGATGCCGCTCTTGTGGCCCTTGATGGTGATGTCGCCACCCGTAATTTTCACAAAGCCCTTGTTCGCCACGGTGTCCTTGAAACTGCCATCAGGCTTTTCTTCGCACTCATCGCTCTTAAGGCCGTTACCCGCCTTGGCAGTAATGTTCAGAGTGCCACCCGAAATATGAAGGCTGCCCTTGCCTCTAATACCGTCATCGGCCGCGACCACGGTAATGTCACCGTTCTTGATTTTAAGGTCATTGCTAGACTGAATGCCGTTCTTGAACTTGCCATTCACAGTCAACTTGCCTGCGCCCTTGATGTTCAGATCGTCCCTGGAATAAATCGCAGCCTTCGAAGTATCCTGCGCACCGTTAACCTTGGTAAACACGTGGTTGCCGTTGCCGTCTTCCACCACGTTCGTAGTTCCCTTCACCAGGTGGAGCACAGCCTTGTCGGCGTTCTTCACGAGGATGGGCGAATTGCTGCTCTTCAATGTCGCATTATGGAGGTAGATGCCGGTATTGCCCTCGTTCTCGGCCGCCGGAGTGTTCACCACGACCTGAAAATCGGAGGATTCGCCGGTAACGTAGTAGGCGCCCGGGCAAGTGATGGTTGCAACTTTGTCTGCAACCTCAACACAGCCGTTGTTATTCTCGACGGTCGCCGAAGTACCGGCAACCTTCAAGAGGATCTGCGAGCCATCCAACATCCTAGAATCTTCGTTGTCGTTCTCGTCATCGCCGCCCTGATTACCGGGAATGACCACACTGGAACTGGAAGCGACCTGGCCAGGCCATACAAAGCTGGAACTAGATGCGACAAAGCCGGGGTCGACAATGCTAGAACTCGAAACTTCCGTGCCGGGCACGACAATGCCGGAACTGGAGACACCAAAGCCCATAAAGTCGTTGCTGGAACTGGAAAATCCTACGCCAGGGATATCGGTTCCCAGGAAATCGCTGCTGGAAGAAAATTCCGACGGGTTCAAGGCCCCGCCATTGAGGTCTGGGCTTGCGACATTGTCATCGCAGGCAACAAGGCCAAAGATTGCGGACGCAGCAATCACCGGCAACTTCACTAACTTCATAGCACACTCCTTTTTTATGAGAGTAATATATATAATACCCCCCAATTTTCCCCCTATTTTTGCAATAAATCCGTTGAGGAGAAAAACAACAAGTTGCGAAAAAACGGGAGTTTTCGTTCCTAGCGTTACTCAAAGTCTCGAAATATCCAGCACGGGTCAGTTTCTGTAAAAAACTTTTTTCACATAAGAGAGTATATTTAAGTTGTACTAACCGAAGAAAAACTTTGCTAAAGAGTCCAGGTATGAGGCGCAAGGATAGAGAAGTTCTGGATGACGAAAATATCGCGAAGATTATCGAGCAGTGCACGACTTGCCATGTCGCGATGGCGGACGATGCGGATGCGGGCATGCCCTATGTAATTCCGCTGTCGTTCGGGTACAGCCTGGATGGAGGCGTTCTGGAACTGTATTTCCACTGCGCACATGTTGGCAAGAAACTCGATTGCATCCGCAAGAATTCGAATGTCGCGTTCAGCATGTGCGTCGAGAACCGCATCGAGATTCACGAGGACGTTTATTGCAAGAGTGGGCGCTTTTATGCAAGTGTCGTCGGGCAGGGCAAAGCGGAAATCGTCGAGGATAGCGCCGAGAAATGCCGCGGGCTCTCGCTCCTGATGGAACGGCAAGCCGCAGGCGCGCCGCAATCTTCAGGTTCCGCGCAGGCTATGCATACTGCTCCGCGCAAGTTCGAATTCACGCCCGAACAGGCCGCCACCGTGACCGTCCTCAAGATAACGAGCACGAACTTTACCGGGAAGGCGAAGTCGGAGAAATAGATATATGGCAAGAGAAATTGAATTCGGGTTACAGACTCGCGAGGAACTCGACGAAGCGGGCTTAATTATGGCCAGGGCGTACGAAGATTATGACTATGTCACGCTCTATTTCCCTGATAGTGAAAAAAGCCGAAAGGGACTGCAGATTTTTATGCAATGCGTCCTAAAAACGTGCTATGGAAAGGCTGATTTGTTGGCGGCGCATCGGGACGGCAAGCTGGTTGCCCGCGCAACACTGGAGGCTCCCGGCTTCAAGAAGCCTTCCGCATTCCAATACATTATACACGGTTTCTTGCGCGTATACCTTAATACGAAATGGAGCGAAATCAACGGATTCTTGGCTATGGACGAAAACGCCAGCAAACCCTGCCACGATTTTCAGAAATCAGGGCCGGACATCTGGTATCTCAGCATGCTCGAAGTGGACCCGTCTGCGCAGGGGCAGGGAGTCGGCTCGCAATTTTTAACTTATATGGAAGAATACGTGCGGGAGCGTGGCGGCAAGCAGTTGGCTCTATTTACCAACTCACGGGAAAACCTCGCTTTTTACAGCAAGCGTGGCTACGAGGTCTTTCACGAATGCGAAATTGAGCACAACGGCCGGAAAATCGACAGCTGGAGCATGAAAAAATTTCTAAATTAACGGCCACTATGAGTGAAGCTATTAACAATGTGAAGCAGGCGTTTGACGCAGAACTTGCGCAGACCGACCTTACGAACCAAGAAGCCGTTAACAACCTCCGCGTGAAGTACCTGGGCAAGAAGGGTGCCGTGACCGACCTCATGAAGCAGATGGGCACGCTCAGCGCCGAGGAACGTCCGGCTTACGGCAAGCTCGTGAACGAACTTAAGGTCGCCGTCTCCGAGGCTATCGACAAGGCTATCGAGACTGCGAACCAGGCTGCCCTCCAGAAGAAGCTGGAAAGCGGCTTTGTAGATACGACGCTCCCGGGCGCAGGCATCCCGGCGGGCAGCACGCATCCGCTTTACGACGTGCGCGAAGAGATTATCGACTTCTTCAGCCAGATGGGTTTCGAGGTGGACTTCGGTCGCGACATCGAAACGGACTGGTACAACTTTGAGGCTCTCAATACGCCTCCTGACCACCCGAGCCGCGACATGCAGGACACGTTCTACGTGGACGACAAGGTGATGTTGCGTACGCACACCTCCGGCACGCAGATCCACTACATGGAAACGCACAAGCCGCCGTTCCGCATGATTGCTCCGGGCCACGTGTTCCGCGTCGACAATGATGCGACCCACGCCCCCATGTTCCAGCAGTGCGAAGGCCTCGTGGTCGACGAGAACATCAGTTTTGCAGACCTCAAGG
>JAGAAW010000095.1 GCA_017615055.1 Fibrobacter sp. | reverse complement strand
TCGGCGGTCAACGCGCCGAGTTCAAAAAGCGTCTTGTACGCGCCGCGGAACGCCGAATGCGGTGGCGACTGCAGGAACGGGAAATTCTCGAGTTCCAGCCCGAGGCTGCGCAGCTGCAAAACAACATTCGCGAGATTACTCCGCCGGATTTCCGGCTCCGTAAACTCGTCTCTCTTCTCGAAATCCTCGGGAGAATAGAGGCGGATGCAAACACCAGGCTTTACGCGCCCCGCACGCCCTGTGCGCTGCCGGGCACTCGCCTTCGAGATGTCCTCGACGGGCAATCCCTGAATTCGGGACTGCGCGTTGTACCGCGAAATGCGGGCCGTACCCGTGTCCACCACGTAGGCGATTCCCGGAATCGTGAGCGAAGTTTCCGCGATGTTCGTCGCGAGCACCACGCGGGTCTTTTCCGTATGCCTAAAGATACGGCGCTGTTCATCGGGGCTCATGCGCCCGTAAAGCGGCAGAATGTCGAAAGTTGCAGAGTCCAGTTCGTGCGCGAGTTCGGTCGCCAAGTCCTGGATATCGCGTTCCGTCGGTAAAAAACAAAGCAGGTGGTCGCGGTGGCGCGTTTCCAAGTCGAGAATCGCATCGCGGGCCTCATCAAGCAAGCCGGAATCGCCCTTGCCGCTAGTGTCGAGCGCTGCCCGCGCCGCCGAATCGCCGTCAAAAAAGTATTCCACATCCACCGGGAACGTTCTTCCCTCGGCTTCGAGCACGCAACTGTTGTCGTAGAATTCCTCGAAAAGTTTGGCATCGAGCGTCGCAGAGGCCACAATCAATTTGAATTCCGGACGAGCCTGCAAAACCGTCTTGAAAATGCCGAGCAGAATGTCGATGTTCAACGAGCGTTCATGCGCCTCGTCAATCACGATGGCCGAGTACTGCCTAAAGAGTCTGTCGCGACGGAATTCCTGCAGCAGAATGCCGTCCGTCATCACCTTGATGGGGGCGTCGCTCTGGCCCTGTTCCCAGAAGCGGATTTTCGTAGAGACGAGTGTCTCGTCGTTTAATTCTTCGCGCAGGCGGTCTGCAATAGAAATCGCCGCAAGCCGGCGGGGTTCCGTGACACCGATCTTGAACGGTCGCGCATTCTCGCCACCATCGACAGCGCCCGCATCCTTGCAAAACCATTCCAGCAAAAACTTCGGCAACTGCGTCGACTTGCCCGAGCCCGTATCAGCCTTGACAATCACTACCTGATGCTTCTCGAGCATCTCGAAAAACTCTTCCCGATGCTCAACAACGGGAAGCTCGGGGTACTCGATTTTTAAAGCGGACAAGTCCACCGCCAGCCACTATTCCTTAATATGCCCGCACTTGTCGCAGGTGAGTTTGTAGCTGTTATCCGGGTCGACAACCATCACGCCGTCACATTCCGGCACTTCGCACGGGAGTTCCCCGGGCATCACCTCGCGGTAGGTCTTCTTCTCTTCCATCGCTAGCCCCCGATTTCCTTCAGGTAGCGAGCGAGGGCATCTTGCCACGTGGGGAGCGGCTTGAAACCGGCTTCCACGAGCTTGCTCTTGTCCAAGCGACTGTTGAACGGACGCGCCGCCTTGCTGAGGCCGTATTCCGCAGTCGTCACCGGAACGACCTTCGTTGCCATGCCGGCCTGCTTGTAGATTTCGCAGGTGAAGTCGTACCAACTGATGAATCCGCCCTCGTTCGTAGCGTGGTAGTAGCCGTACTTTTCGGTCTCGTTCATGTCGATAAGCAGGCGCGAAAGGTCGAGCGTGTATGTCGGCGTGCCAATCTGGTCGTTCACCACGCGTACGGTGTCGTGAGTCTTGCCCACGTTGAGCATCGTCTTGATAAAGTTCTTGCCGTTGAGGCCGAACACCCAGGCGATACGCACAATAAAGTACTTTTCGAGAGTCCCGCTCACGGCGAGTTCGCCTTCGAGCTTGGTCTGGCCGTAAACGTTCAGAGGCTTGTAATCCTTGCAGTCGGGTTTCCAGGGTTCCGTTCCCTGGCCGTCAAACACGTAGTCCGTGCTGATGTAAGTCATCTTGCAGCCGAGTTTCTTGCATGCATTCGCGATGTTCTGCGTACCGCCCGCGTTTACCGCACGGACCTTCGCCACGTTCGCATCGTCTTCGGCCATGTCCACAGCCGTCCATGCGGCACAGTGAATCACCGCATCCGGGTTCACTTCAGAAATCGCCTTCTCGACAGCCGCAGCATCCGTAATGTCAAGCTGCACGTAGGGCATCGTCGTCACGGCGGAACCGTCAGCAACACCGCTGTAGACGGGAGCCATGTCCGAGCCCACGCCCGTATGCCCGCGCTTGGCAAGTTCGTTCATCACGTCATGGCCCAGCTGGCCACCCACACCTGTCACAAAGAATTTCATAGTAAAACCTCTAGGAAGAATATAGATAAAAAAACATTTCTTAATCTTTTACACAACGGACAGAAAAGGCAGTATACTTTCGATTAAAGCTCAAATTTCCGCCATCATTATCATTATAAAGATTCATACGATAAGCATTCGACGTATCATACTCTGTGCTAGACCAAAAATATGCATTATCCCCTAAATAATAGAATTCACCATTATGAAAACTTCCTGCCGGTAATGCTGTGAAATTATAAGAATCTATTCCATTCCCCTTAAATTGTTTACCCTTTCTATCTACCCAATCATGCCATCCACTTTTTGATTTCAAACGATTTCCTGCAATGTCTACACCTTCTACGGCATCAAATAGAAATTCAAAGTCAATTTTACTTGGCAAATGCCAACCTATAGGGCATGCTTTCATAGCGGCATTCCATGTGTACAATCGGCCATATTTAGAGCAATTAGACTCTTCATTGTTGTAGCACCAATTGTTTATTGTTTCAGCCGACGAAGCATTCCAAGCCTTATTGAGTTTAAAATTTAAATTCTCTGCCATCCAAATTCTTTTGCCAATTCTTATAGTCCTATACGACTTACCATCACGAGAATCTACCAAATTATTTTCAAGTTCTTCCTCCTTTTCATTATTCAAAGATTCTCCATTGTTAGCAACAGCCATGTTTCCCAGAATCAACCTAAAAACCTTGTCCGTTTCTTTTTCTATTTCGTCCAACAAGCCTTCTGCATCATGCTTACGAGCGGTAAACGTTCCCACCAAATTATTTCCCGCTGTTTCATAAAGTTCCATAGTAAGCGTAAATTGCTTACCAAATTTTCCTACACGAGCTTGAGCAACATAATCTGCGGCAATATTTTTCCCAGTTTCAACCAAACAAGACCCCTCACAGTCTTCAATAGATTTTCCCGGAGGGAGCATTGCATTAATATTCTCCCGAGTCATGATGACATAGCCCATATAGGCCGGCAAAACTGCCTTGGCGCGTTCTCTTATTTTATCAGTCAAGAATGTTTTTTCAGAACGGCCAATAACTCCCTTTTCTGAAACAGTTTCAAGCACAGCCACATGCGTTGCAGCAATCGAATTGACTGTACACAAAACCATCAGCAAGCAAAAAAGTCGTTTCATCATGATTTAAATATACGATTTTTGCAGCAGAATGGCGCTATTGCAGCACGAACTTCTCGATAACCTCGGTTATTCCCGAGTGGTTATTGTCGCGTTCAGTCACATAATCGGCACAGTCCTTCGCCACCTGCGAGGCGTTCGCCATCGCGACACCGACACCTGCCGCCTCGATCATGGGGCAATCGTTCTCCTCGTCGCCCACGGCAATCGTATCGGCAACCGGCACCTTGTAAAAGTCCGCCATGAACCGCACCGCATCGCCCTTATTGCTCTGCATGTGCGAAAACTCGAGCATTTCGGGCTTGCTGAACACGTCGAAAAGCTTGCCCTCGGTAGTCTTCCGCATCTCGGTGCGGAAATCCACGAGGCCCGAATGTTCGAAGGG
>JAGAAW010000094.1 GCA_017615055.1 Fibrobacter sp. | reverse complement strand
GGAAATCTTCGCCGCGTTCGGCATAGATAACTCCGGCTTCAAGGGCTTCGCGGAAGACTACAACATCCTCGAGGAAGGCGACGGCAACGCGGCATTGCTCGCGATCTCCGCGCTCCTCCAGGGCGACCGCAACGAATCCCAACTCACCGCGGTCCTCGCCGCACTGAGCGTGGACCTCGGCGACAACGGCGTGTGGGACAACAAGCAGCAGCGTGCAGAGATTGCCGACTGGGCAATGAAGAAAGAACTGGACGGCGGGCTCCCCTCCATCCGTGCGAACATCAAGGGCTGGAAGCTGCGCGAAGGCGAACCGCCCGCATTCGAGGGCCACTTCCGCAACTTCTGGATGCAGGAACTCGGCGTGGGCGAATGCACCAAGGATAACGCGGGTGCACTCTTCGCAATCAAGAACGCCAACTCAGAATTCTATGCCGCGAAGGACTCCGTATTTACCGAAAACGACCGCAGCCTGGTGCGCCTCATCTGCGATGCTTCCGGGGAGACCCCCGCATGGCGTTACGCCACCGACATCGAGAAGGACACTGCGGCACTCCCCGCCGACGCGGTTAAGGGCGCTGTCGCGAACGGCAAGATCGACACCGGGTTCGTGTACGTGAAGGATGGCGAATGGCGTCGCGGCACTGACCTCGACATGGCGCTTGACTTCAGCTGCATTGAAGACGTCAAGAACTACACTACCTATACTGCCGAAGCGACCGACACCACGTGGTACATCTGCGTGACCGACGGCAGCAAACTGGGCGGCTACACCATCCCGACGTCCTGGAGGCTCGCGAAGGAAGCCGAGGCCGACACGGCGCAGTTCGGCATTCCCAAGACCGCGGCGGATTCCATCAAGCAGGGCCATATCAATAAGGGCCGCATCTATGTATATGAGGAAAATGGCTGGCGCCGCGGTACCGAGAATGACTACCTATTCAAAAAGGCATGCCTTTACACCATGAAGGGCGAGGTCATCAAGACTTCTGCCAACCAATACTATACCTGCACCGATGAGGAGAAGATTCTATCCGATGGCGCGACGGTCAACAGCACCTGGCGCATCTCTACCGCCGAAGAGGCGGACTACTACTTCGCCGAAAAGCCCGACCAGGAAGGTGCAGTAAGGCAGGGTGACATGGACAAGAGCCGTGTCTACGTCTTTGAAAAAGGCGAATGGCGTCGTGGTACGAACCTCGACCTGACGCTCATCGAAGGATGTATTAGATCTAAGGTCGGTACGATAAAACTACACGAAGACAAGTACTACACCTGTACCGCAGAAAAGGCCTTTGAAAACGGCATCGAAATCGCCAATACCTGGCGCCTATCCAATGCTGATGAGGCCGATACGTTAGATTGGTCCGTCCCGACATCTACAAAGGATTCGGTCAAGTTGGGCAACATTGACAAGTCCCACGTATATGTCTACGAAAACAACGTATGGCGTCGCGGAACTGCTGAAGATGCCATCGAAGGACTTGGCGCATGTACGAAGAAAAAACTAGGGACGGTTCACCAGGCTACATCCACAGTAGGAACAAAGAACGGCTATTATCGCTGTTCCAACGACAAACCTGTAACCATAGAGGGAATCCAGATTGCTAACGCATGGCGTGAAGCTACGGATTTTGAAAAAGACTCTGTCGGATGGAGTGCCAATATACCCACAACGGATGCCGTAAGAGCAGGCGCAGTCAACGATGACATCTATTACGTTTATGACATATCCGCAAAGAAATGGCGCAGAGGTACATCACTTGACAATGACTCTAAACTTGGTCCATGTACCAAGGCGAAAATAAATACAGTTGCCTCGGACAACAACGGTGTTTCCTACAAGTGCGTTGCCAATAACACAAAAGATGTGGAGGTTCAACCGTATTCTTGGCGTGCGGCGACAAACCTTGAAGTAAATACATGGAGCCTCTCTTGTACAACGGCGGGCTATATCCATAGAGGCTTGGTCAATTCGAATGAGTTCTTTACATGCATTAACGTGACGGACAAGACTTGGCGCGAAGCAACAACCACTGAACTGGACACTCTTGGTTTTAGTAAGGTTACCGGCCCATATAAAAAGAGTCGTGTATCTAAACAATGGTATAAAAATGGCGTAATCGTAAGTTCCGCCGAACAAGATTTCATAACCTCTATTGCGACGTATATTCCCAAAATTAATGAAGTCGATACAGTTCGAATTCTGGCAGGAAAAGATTACGACATCAAGACAACGGATGGCAAGCTCATCTATGGTTACGTGCATAACACCCAAACATACTCCTATGATTCTTTGCAGACAAAATGGCAAGCACTGACAACTGATCAAGCAACCTTGGCCAGGTCTCTTGAGGTTGGTTGCACGAAAAACAATGCAAGATTAGGCTATGATAAAGACGGGACTGGTTACATATACCCCAAAGGACTGGTAAAAAAGAACAGCAATGGCACATGGTATGTGTGCAAATACGACAACGACAATGGCGAATATGCGTGGACTACGGCAAGTGAGGCACGATGGCAGACTTATGGCAACGCGTGCTATACAAACGACGAAAGAGCCGCGTATCAAGGTTTTCAGGCTAATACCGACATATACGCCTATGTTTGTGACGCAGATACATTCAGAACATTGACGGTCTCAGAACAATGGGCGTTAAACAACACCGTGTTTGCGAGTTTCCCTAATACTAAAGTTAGGTGTTCTAAAGACGATGAAAATGTTACCGTTATCGCCAAAAATGTTCAAACAACCTTCGTATGCAAAAACGGTTTGTATGTTTGGAACGGGAAATCTAAATTCTTCGGGAAATTCCCTCTAGAAATTAATGAAACAGATTACTTTTGGGACGGAAAAGCCGTAGGCATAAACAATCTTATATGGACAGCAGAAAACATTGATCTCGAGCCCAAAGATGACGATATTGACCCTACGACAAGCGAAGGTCCATATCGAGCAGCTTACGTAGAAAACGGGAAAACAAAAAGTGGCGGTCTTTTCTTCAACAGAACATTAGGTGAACAATTCTGTGCTAAAATAACGAACAATCAATCATGGGAATCGTTCCACTTACCCACATACGACGAATGGAACCAGCTAATAAAGGAGGATGTACCGGAAACGCAAGAATTAAAATCCACACAAGAATGGCAATTTTTCCCTGGTACAAACATTTCATTTTTCGGCATGCTTCCTACGGGTTATACCGGAGGATATGAAAGCAACTATTTGTATTATATAAATGCTTCGGGGGACACAACACAAGTATTAAATTTGAGGAACATAAAATCTACCACAGCATTTATTGCTGCACCAGGAGAAAAATTAGATTGCAACCTACAATATAACGAAAGTGATGGTTTTTCTCATAAATCCCCGTCATCCCTAGCTTGGGGTGCCTTAAGATGCGTTTCTATTGGCGTGCCGGCTCCTCCCACAAGCAACTAGCAGCAAGGATGTTTAAATGAACTGACGCCTCCCTTTCGGGAGGCTCTCTTTTTTCTAGATTTTGGCTTGTATGATTATTGCGACCATCATCGGGGCAGTTCTGTTTTTGCCGTCCATCGCACTGAATATCGCGCTCGCGTTCGGTGCTCCGCTCGGCATGTACGCCATGAACGGCCGTAACAAGGTGGTGCCCAAGGAAGTGCGCAAGGCGTTCATCATCCCCATCTGCATGCAGCTGCTCGCGATGTACACGCTGCTCAGTGCAGGCAATGTGCTGCCGATGCTCTTCCCGTTCGAAATCACGCGCATACTCGCGTTCTTCTTCGCGGTGTACCTCTCGTTCTATACCGCCACGGTGCTCTTTAGCACGAGCCACAAGGAACGCACTGTAATGGGGCTCTTTGCCATCGGGGCAACCATCTGCTTCTGGATAACCGCGTTCGGCACGCTCAACTGGAACTAGCGAGAGGTTCGCGAAATGCCCGAAGCGTATCACAACTACCAGCGCGACCTAAGCTACATCATCCGTTGGAACCAGCGGAAGGGCAACGTGCCTACGCTCCTGATGCACGCCTGCTGCGGGCCCTGCAGCACCTACTGCATAGAATACCTCTCACAGTTCTTCCACATCACGATTTTCTACTACAACCCGAATATCGCCCCCGCCGAGGAATACGCCCACCGCGTCGAAGAAATCAAGCGGTTTGTCGCCACGTTCAAGACGAAGTATCCGGTTAAGTTCATCGAGGGCGAATACGACCCCAAAAAATTCTACGAAATTGCGCGAGGGCTCGAAGAAGAGAAGGAAGGCGGCAAACGCTGCCGCAAGTGCTTCGAACTGCGGCTTGGCGAAACGGCAAGGCTCGCAAAGGAGATGGGGTTCGATTTCTTTACCACGACGCTCTCGATTAGCCCCAAGAAAGACGAGCAAGTACTGAACGTAGTCGCCAAAGAACAGGGCGCAATCTACGGCATCAAGGCGCTCCCCGCAGATTTCAAGCGCAAGGGCGGATTCAACCGCTCCGTCGAACTTTCCGAGGAATACTGCCTCTACCGGCAGGAATATTGCGGGTGCGTGTACTCGCTACGCGAATACGAAGAGCGAATCAAGAAGCAGAACGAAGGCAAGTAACGCCTAGAACCAGTACCCGATTCCAAACTGGTATTTCAGCAACTTGTAATAGGACCCGCCCATATAATCGTCGGATTCCCAGAGAACCTTGGTTGTCGTCACTTCCGTTTCGGGGTCAAAACGCATCTCGACTTCCTCGGAATGCGACGTGAGGCATTTTTTGCCACCATCAACGACATCCGTAAACTGGAACAGCACGCGGGCATCTACCGAGAGCCCGAATCCGAACACATGCCCGATACCCGCGGCAACACCCGCACCAAACCGCTTGTCATCATAACAACCGTCGCTCTGACCGCGATACCTCTTAGGTATAACATGCTCCTTGTCGGAGAGGAGCATCACGTTGGCAACCGGCCCTGCCTCAAAAAACAGCACCGATGTGCGCCACTGCGCCATCACGGGGAGTTCCAGGTAGAGATAGGAATATATCTCGTCACCGTCCCACGCCCCTCCGCAATCACCATCGCAGGCGATGCCCATCTCGACATGAGTATAGTATGCACGGAAGTCCAGCCCAAGCGCCGTATGCAGGTAAAAATTATCCGCGAAACCATGAGAGAAATCTACAGAAAGAACTCCGCCCGGTCCTGCGATATCGGGATACGGGCCCCACTCCGCATCGGTCATGAGATTCGCCATCTGCACTCCTAGGCGGACACCGATATTGAACTTGTCACTTGATTTTTCGCTAGCCCACGCAAGCAATGGCAGACAAACTAATAGTAACAGGGATAGTCTTCCCAAGCGTCTCACATTTCCTCCTTCCCCAAATCACATGCGAATCAGTCGTTCTGATTGCGACCGAGAATGCCGTCAATGCAGGCTTCGAACTCGCGGGAGTTCATCCGTCTGTACGTATACGCACCTGAACTTGACTTGTGCAAGTAATCTGCATTGTCGGCAGAGCACATCCCGGATAAGACGTCATCCATTTCGCGGACTGTTCCCACGCAGCTCACGTCACCTGACTTGAGCGTTACGTGCAGGCTGTCGCCATAGCGGGCGTAATCAACGCTCAGGTCAAACGTCTTGTCGGCATGGGTAAACTTCATCGTTGTATTTGTCTTTGAGAGAATACTGATACCGGCGCTTTCCTGCCCGTACTTCGTATCCGAATAGTAATAGGGCGTTTCCAACTGGATGGAGCCTCCGTCCCCGATGAAATCGAACAACTGGTCCACAAAGACCGTCTGCATGTAGTCGTAATCTACACGGTCCGTGACACGGTATTCCACCTTGTCGCCATCGAACTTGAAGAACTGATCGTAGCCGTCATTCATGCAGTACATCTTTTCTTCGCGGTAGCGGCACTGCGTATTCTTCCAGATTCCATCGAGCGAACCCGATTTTCCGCCCACAAAGAGAAGCGATTCTTCGTATCTCTCCTGGTCTGCTTCGTACGGGTCCGGTTCACTGATCCACGTGAGCAACAGCGTATCGCCACGGAAACTGTAGGCGAAAGTGTTTGAATCTGCGAAGTAGAAGTTCTGGTCGTATGCGAACGATTCGCCATCCTTGACGCAACCGCCGTTTATTTCAAGAACGATGGTTATCGAGTCACCGGCGGCACTCCGCACGAGCTTGCCCGCACTCCTCTTATTCGCCGCCTCGAACATTGCAGCGACACTTTTGTCATAGGCACTCCCATCCGGAGTCGTGGGATGAATATCTTCACTCGGGAGCACCATGTAAGAGGAATCATCGACCGTAATCTGCGGTGCGTCACCGTCCTTTGTCCCAGCATCGGGTGAAGTTCCAGCATCAGGCGCGGCGTTTTCGGAATCCGCCATCGCATTCCCGGCAACATCCTCGGTAAAGCCGGCACAGCCCGAAAGCAAAGCGAGCAAGGCCACACACGGCAGAATGATACTTTGTATAAAACTAGCCCTGATTTTCATCTTTGCCTTCCTTTGCCTTGCTCAGCGGGAATAAATGCAAATTTAATCTATATACGCGGTCATAGTTTTCAACTTTAGAAAGAATATCCTTGACTTTCTGGCGAAAAAGGTCCAATTCCTCGGAAAGGTGCCACAAAGTCTTCTCGTCCACACCGAAAGTCAGGCCAGAAATGTTGCGGTCTTCGCGAGCAACACCATCGAGAGCATCGGCGGCAAGCAGCGTCAACTGCTTCTGCATGGCATGCATCGCACCCGCGACAAGCGCGGGGTCGCCCGAAAGGCCCTTGTTAGTCTGTACGTAAGAGCCATCCGGCCTGCATTGCAAAAGCCCCGCCTGCACCATGAGCGTAAGCGCATTGCGCACGTCGCCCGCAGTTACCTCGGGCACGCACATCTTTGCAATTTCGGAAGGCTTGGCGCCCGGCATGATAGGCGCCAGTTCGCGCACCACCGGGTTTATCCACGACTTGAAGTAGTCGAACGCCTCGGCTCCCAGGATGCGGACCCCGTTCTCCTCCATCAGGGCGCGCATCCGGGAGAAAATCTCGAGACGAACGTTTGCGTCCGGAGCATCGCAGTATTCCACCAGCAGGCAAAAATACTGCGCACCGAACCCGGTAAGGCCCATGGCACCGGCAACCTTCGCCGCCCCTCCGCGGCTCAGACGAGTCTTGCCGTCGCATACCAGCTTGAGGTACCCCGACGACGTAAACCCCGCAAGTTTCGCGAACTCGCGCCACGAGAAATAGGAACCCTTCTTGCGTTCCTCGTAATAATCCCGCATGTACTTACGGTAGTCTGAATACTCTGTTATCGGTTTCATGGCTTACCCTACATCAAATATACCCTGATGATGAAACAAAATCAATGAATTTTTGACAAAAATAGCATATTTTTTATTCATTTTTCGGTTATTTGACCATTTTATGAAACAAGTCGTTTCATATGGGTCGGCAAAGCTCTTGTCGAAGGGCCAAGATTGTCGACGGTCAAGGGATGCGCGGAAGCACAACTATTAACTATCTTTTGCCCCATGTACGATCCGCGATTCCTCCCCATCTGCAAGGAAGACCTAGACGCTCTCGGCTGGGACTACGTGGACGTGATTATCGTGAGTGCCGATGCCTACGTGGACCACCCGTGTTTTGGGCATGCTGTAGTGGGTAGGCTTTTCGAGCACGAGGGTTTGCGAGTCGCGATTCTGCCGCAGCCCAACTGGCGCGACGACCTGCGCGATTTCAAGAAACTCGGCAAGCCCCGACTGTTCTTCGCGATTTCGAGCGGAATGGACAGCATGGTGAACCACTACACCGCCGCAAAGCGCCTGCGCAGCGACGACGCGTTCACTCCCGGGAACAAGGCAGGTTTCCGCCCGGATTACGCGACATACACCTACGCAAAGATCCTGAAGCAGCTCTACCCCGACGTTCCGCTGCTGATTGGCGGGCTGGAATCGAGCCTGCGCCGCGTGACACATTACGACTACTGGAGCGACAGACTCAAGCCGAGCATCCTTTTCGACACACAGGCCGACATCCTCGTTTATGGCATGGGCGAAAAGCCGCTCAAGGAAATCGTACGCCTTTTGAAGAAAGGCGTGCCGTTCTCTAGTTTGCATTCCGTACCGCAGACCGCTTACCTTGTACGTAAAGGCGATATCCCAAAGAGCAACCAATGGGAAGACTTGCGCCTCGCGAGTTACGAGGAATGCCTCGTAAGCAAGCGCACACAGATGGAAAACTGCCGCAAGGTGGACATCGAATGCAACAAGTGGTTCCAGCGCCGCGTACTGCAGGATGTCGCGGAACAGACCGTCGTGATTAACCCCGCGTACCCGCCGCTTGAATACGGCGAGCTTGATGAGAGTTTTGAATACCCGTACGCGCGCGAGCCTCACCCGCGTTACAAGAAACGCGGCAACGTACCCGCGTTCGACATGATCAAGTTCAGCATCAATACGCACCGCGGATGTTTCGGCGGGTGCAGTTTTTGCGCCATCAATGCACACCAAGGCAAGTTTATCGCAAGCCGTAGCCGCGAAAGCATTTTGCGCGAAGTGGATTTGATTACCAAGATGGAAGGCTTTGCCGGCACCATCACCGACTTGGGCGGGCCGAGCGCAAACATGTACAACATGCGCGGCCGTGACCAGAGCCGTTGCCAGAAGTGCGCGAGGGCAAGCTGCCTCACGCCAAAGATCTGCGACAACATGGATACGCACCACAAGGAAATCCTGGAGCTCTACCGCGAAGTGCGCAACCACCCGAAGGTGAAGCACCTATTTATCGGGAGCGGGGTCCGCTACGACATGCTGCTGCAGGAGACGAATGACGAAGAATTGCGCAAGGACCACGAGGAATATGCCCGCGAGCTTATCGACTACCACGTGAGCGGACGCCTGAAGGTCGCACCGGAACACACGAGCGACGAAGTCCTGAAACTCATGCGCAAGCCGAGCTTTACGCTGTTCCACAAGTTCAAGGAATTCTTCGACGACGAATGCAAGCGTATTGGCAAGCGCCAGCAGATAATACCTTACTTTATCAGTAGCCACCCCGGGTGTACCGAGGCCGACATGGCAGAACTTGCCCTCGAAACAAAGCAGCTCGGGTTCCAGCTGGAGCAGGTGCAGGACTTTACCCCCACGCCGATGACGATTGCGACCGAGATGTTCTATTCCGAACTCACTCCCGACGGAAAGCCGCTTTACGTGGCAAAGACACCCGAGCAGAAGCGCAGCCAGAGGCAGTTCTTCTTCTGGTATATTCCGGAGAACCGCCCGCAGATCCGCGCGACTTTGGAACGCTTGAAACTGGGCAAGATTGGCCGTTTATTGCTGAGCAGGAGCGCAAAGGCGGAAGGCAAGGAGTTCTTCCCGAGCAAGGAACGCGAAAGCAATGCGGAATACCGCGAGCGCGAACAACAAAAACGGGAAGCACGCACCGCCACCATCATCCCCAAGAAATCGGGAGAGAAAGGCCGCTGGGAAAATTCCGCACGCAAGCAGCGGCGCGCAGCACAGTTCGGCGAGGCCTCCGGCAACAACCGGCGCGAATTCAACCGTGAAAACCGAGATAATCGCGACAATCGAGAAAACAACCGCGGCGAAAACGGCCGCACACACTTCAGTTCACGCCGCCGCGGGCGATAAACTATTCCCTATGCTCGTATAGGTACAGGTTCGCCTCGGGCACAGCGAGGTCCGAACCCTTGATATGCCATTCATCGTCCTCGCCGGTGCGGTACTTCACCACGACGCGGTAGCGGTTATCGGTATTCAACACGTTCTCCGGAACAGTCCAGAAATTCTCGGTACCTACGACCATCTCGAGATTGTAGGCATCGCGCGTGTCTATTCCGAGAATGGTTATGGCCTTTACCATGTCCTTCGGGTTACGCACCTGGATAATGCTCCAGAAGGTGCTCGCGCCCTCCTTGACCCAGAGCGACGTGGAATCGCCCCACACGCCATCGACACCCTCGCAACCCACGAATTCCCATTCGCCATAGTAACGGCCCACAGTATTGCCCATGATATCTGCCGCGGGGGCACCACCCAGATCCACACCGCAGTTCGCATCGGGGCAGCGGTCAGTAATGCGCACCGTCACACGCTTCCAGCCATCAGGCGTCTTTGCCTTTACACGTACACAGCCACCACAGGCAGCCCCACCCTGCCACGGGCCCTTGTTATCGCCCGGAGACACATTCACATGAATCGCCGCATAGTACCGGATGTTAGTTTGTCCGTAGTTGCAAGCGCCACCCAGACTAGTTTCCTTTTCGGTAATGCTCCCGTAGGTAGTCACGGAACCCTTGCCACCGTTCTCCGTAAGTTCCGGGTCTGCCGCGGTATAGCTATCGCAGTCGGTGCACTTGCCGTCACCTTCGTCTTCGGAGGATGCCGGCGCAGATTCGCTGCTGGAAGAGGAAAGCTCGGAATCATCCGCCTTCGCAAGCGTAGAGTCGTCACCACACGCGACAAGGCATGCAACAATAAATACACATATACAAAAAAGAATACCCTTACCACTCATGTTATGCAATATATCTAATTACAAGCATAAAACGTTTAAAGGAAATCCGTAGGGACAAACAGTCACTAGGATTTCCTCCCTATATAAACTTTTTTGCGACTCTCGGCTTACCAGTCTTTGCGCTTCGCGCAAGACTCGGCGCCTCGGTCATGCCGGCAAGCGAGCTTGCCGTCGCGACTCTCGGCTTACCAGTCTTTTGCAGGTCTTGCTTGCCCGCGGACAGGTTTCCAGGGCTTGCGTTCGCCATTCTGCTCGTCGAAATCCTTGAGCAACTGCGCCGCCTCTTCGGGGCTCATCTCGCCCATCTGCACGGGCTGTTCCTGCTCGTCTTCGCCACCATTGCTATCGCTGGAATTTTCTTCGGGCTGTTGCGGCTCAGGCTGCTGCCCGCCATTACTGTCGGAACTTTCGCCCTGGCTGCTACTGGACTGGCCACCACCATTCTGGTCCTGGTTCTGGTCATCACTCCCACTAGAAGAACTTTCACCCTGATCCTTGTTCTGGTCCTGCTTATCCTGGTTTTGGTCCTGGTTCTGCTGGTCCTTATCCTGATCCTGGTTTTGATCCTGATTCTGGTCCTGGTTGTTATCCTGGTTCTTGTCGTTCTTCTTGTTCTCGTTCTTCTGCTCGTCCTTGGCTTCCTTGATGCGGTCGAGGAGCATTTGCAGTTTCTGGTCGTTCGGGTAGTATTGCAGGCCTTCGTTGCAGGTGATTTCGGCAGAGGGCAAACGGTTCTCGATGTACTGGAAGGCGGCATCGCTGTAGTAGGCACTTGCGCTCTTCGGGGCAGCAAATGCTGCGGCAGCAAAAATCAATACCAAGTACAATGCAATGGAGATCCTTCGACTCCGCCTATCGGCTCCGCTCAGGATGACACTGGTCTCTCTTCTAATCAAACGCATCAGATCACCTCCAGGTCGTTGTCGGTGTTGCTTGCGTCAATCTTCGCCTTGGGCTTGCGACCCGCCTTGATCTCGATGACGTCATCGATACGCTGCACATGGCCACTCAGCTGGCCCGCAGTCTCGTCCTCGGCAATCAGGTTCTCGAGCATTTCCTTCGCCTCGGCATACTTGCCGTCCTTGCAAAGCTGAAGAGCACGTGCCAAAACTTCCTTCGCCTTCTCGGAAAGCGGTGGCTGTTTCTGATCGTTGTTCTGGTCCTGATTCTGGTCCTTGTTTTCCTTCTGCTTGTCGAGTTCTTCCTTCAGCTTGCGCTGGACAATTTCCACGTTCTTCTTCGCGTTCTCGAAATTGTTATCAAGGTCAATCGCCTTCTTCAGGTAAGCGACAGATTCGCGCCAGGCCGCAATGCGTTCGCTACCTTCGGCAGCCTTCTCGCCGATGCGGAAATGCGTATTTGCCAAGTTGTAGGCCGCCTTCGCCGCCATCTTTTTATCGGGCATGCGCATGGCGCTCTCGAGTTCCTTCTTGGCCTCTTCATAATTGCCGAGCCTGTACTGGCACGTACCGATGTTGTAGAACAATAGCGGGTTCGCGGGTTCCGCCTCGCGGGCCTTCATGTACTTTTCCAGAGCACCGGTATAGTCGCCCTTGGCAAACAGTTTATTGCCATCGTTTATTGGGCGCGCCCAGAGGGCGACCGACAGCACACATAAAAAAATCAAGAAAAATCGCATTTTTCACCTAGTCCGGCTATAATATACAAAACTAGCCGTGCAAAAAACCACCCCTGAGGGTGGTTCGCAGTGCTAGCGGAAGAACCGTACCTTGTATTCGGGGAACCTGCCCTGGATAAGCCTTCCCGAAGCATCGTAAGAGCGCTGTTTCTTGAGCGGAGCATGCCACGCCTTCTTAAGGGGGAGCGCATCCGTCGTGTGCGTTCCGAAGACCTGCATCGGGTCGCCGATCATCGATTCGCCATAGAACCAGTCGTATATGTTTTCGCGCGGCCAGTACTTGTTGCGCTTGATGCGTTCATTGAGCCAGCGACGGAACGCCTCGCCAATCCACACCCCTTCGGCTGCGTATTCGTACATCAGGTCGTCCAGCTGGTTGTCGCCGCTCGTCTTGGTGGAGCCGACACTCACGAGGCCGCCGCCACTTGTGCCAAACAGGTGCGCAGACGCGACAGAAACGCTGTAGGTGTTGCCGTAGACGTCGTCATAGGCAAGCAGGGGGCCGCAGGACGCAAAGTGGAAAATTCTCGGGCCAACTTCCATCGGGTAACGCACATCGCGCGCATTGAATCCGAGACCGAGCCCCAGATGGTTGCTATGGCCCACATAGATCGACCAGTCGTAACCCTTTGCGATGCTCTGCACATACTTGAGCGAATCCGACTCGATGATATCCACCGCGCTTTCGCCATAGAGGGCTGAGAGCCCGCGAACAAACTTGTAGTTGGATTCCACCGTCAAGTCCGTCCCCGGCACCATGAAATACGCCGCCTTGTTCGAGTACGTTTTCTTCCCGTAACTGGCGTGCACCTTATCGAACCACTTCAGCAGCAGATCCTTCGGGCTGCCGAGCAGGCCTGCCGTATTGGGGTCTATGCGCGACACCCAAATTTCAAGGGAATCCGAAACGGAATCGCGCCTTGTAGAATAATGCGCATCGTAGACACCGTTGCCTGCACCGCTCTTCCAGCCCGTAGGTTCCCCCGGATGCTCGACAGAATCCTTCAGGCCAATGTTACCGTAGAAAGTCGCCAGCAACCCGGATTCTACCGGATTTCCGTGGAACCAAACGTCCCTGGGAACTTCTTCCCACATACCGCCTTCCCATTTCCAGTACAGGGACAAGTTGGCCCCGCCATATTCTTCCTCGTACTCCAACCTGAATGCATACAAACTATCCTTGACCAGGTTTACAGCGCCGTAGTAGGATCTACTCCAATCCGGAAGCCAGGCATCCACCACCAGCGTATCGCCAATGTAAACCCTGCGTCCGTTATCGCTAATCACCTCAAGCGAGCATAGCCCTGTCTGGGGCGGCTTGAGAAAGCCTTCATACCGGATAGAGAAACTATCCACAGGGACGGTTCCCGGAAGAGGCGAAGCCGAACCAATATTGAAAGCCGGCTTAAGGACAACCTCTTCCGTAATCTTGCCATCGGTCATGCCGAACCAGCCCGAGGCCGTATCGAGCCACACACCGTCCATGTCCATGAAGTAGAAATCCGTGACCCAGCGCTGATACCTAAAGCCATCGTTGTTCCACTGCGGGAACTCAAACAGGGCGCGCGGCAGGTCGCCCACGAATATCGCACCCTGCAAGCCCTCGCGATTTTTCATCAGGAGTTCCTTGAGCGCTTCCGCAGTCCCGCCATCCTTCGGCGAGGCGAACGTCTTTACCGCGACTTTCACGCCACGCGCATCCCCAATATCCTTCGCGTAGAGTGCGACAGCATCCTTTACCTGCGCATCACCGTAGAGCTTTTCCTCGACGACAATCATGACATCCGCATTGCAGCATACCGACAGGAAGAACCCTACCAGCAAGCAAATCAAGCGGCCCCGTAACCCAAACATTTTCATTTTCTCCTCTTTTTTTAGTAACCCACAACGTACTTCCCGAAACATTCCACGTTGTATCCCTGATCCTGCAAGGTCCTCATGCGCTCCCCGCTGTTCTCAAGCAGGTAAACCACATCTGTATGTCCCGGAATTATCCTATCCGTAAAGATGTACTTGTCGAATGAGTTCACGTACAGGAATGCGGACGGGAAATTTATGTACTTGACCGTCGAGAGGTACGAATTCAGGTCCACCTTGCCATAGAAGAGCACTCGCGGGTAACTCACGGCGGGGTCCACGACCACACTCTTGCCGCCTGATTTCGAGAGAGCAAGGTTCATCGCATCTTCGATGCCCTCGCAAAAATAGTCCCCGATATGGTCGCGATAGGTGGTAAAGTAATCCTTCTCGAAGGTGGCAAAGCAAATGAGGTAGGCGAACAGCGGCACCACAAGCGCACGCACGTGGATTCGCTCAAACGCCAATACAATCCCGAACGCCGATATGATAAGGAGCGGCAAGAAAAGGAGATTCACGCGGTTCACATTCACCTGGATAAGCACACCGATGGCAAAGCCCGCCAATAGCCATACCAGCACGAACGTGTATAGCCCGAGCCTGCGCTTGCGAATATCCTGGATTGCCTTCCAGATGAACACACAGAGCCCCACAAAGAAGAACGCGAGCGTTGCCGGGTAGAAGAGCCCATGGCGCCCAAAGGAATTCCACGGGAGATAATCACTCTGATTCCTGAGGATATTCACCAGGTTGAAAAAATTACGGGGGATATGGACAAAGGAAATCTCGCTGTCGCGGAAATAAACGAGTTTCGGGATGCTAAAGAACGGCAGCTTGATTTCGGGAATCACGCCCTTGTTCACCAGCAGGAAAAGCACCAGCGGGCAGGCAAGCGCAACAAGCACACCGAGCGAAATCCACACGTAGCGCGTATGCCGGAGCGAGCGTGTCCAGAGCGCGTAGGCCACACACGCGACAACGATAAACGGCACCACCGACCATACCGTCGCATACGCATAGAGCGAAAGCCCGAAGCACAGTGCCGATGCCACCAGCAACTTGGGCTTCTCGAGGCCCTTCACAAAAAAGAATATCCCGAACAGTACAAACCCGGGGGCAAGATTCGATTCCAGAGCCCAGCGCGAAAGCATGATGTGCCAAGGCGAAATCGCCACAAGGAACATGGCAGCCAGCGCGAACTTGCCCGAAGAAAAACTCCTTACCAGATGATAGACGGCGACAAGCGAGAGTATGCCTACAAGCAACATCGGGAGGCGAATCACCCAGACCTTGAGCCCGAAGATGGCGACAAAGGGAATCATCAGGTACGATTCGAGCGCGTTCATGCCGGAGCCCCACGCCGTGAGGTATACCGGCAGGCGGTACCCGTAGGAATCCGCCGCATGGTGCATGAGCGTGAAGGCGTTGTAGCCTGCAAATGCCTCGTCCTGGTTGATATCGCCCGGAACGTCGCCGAACAGGAACTCCCGAGCGAATATGCCGATGGCAAGGATAAGCCAGAAACAGATGCGCACCATACTACTTCTTCAGTGTCAGAATCAGGTTGAGCCAATCCGCATGGTCGTAAGCGTTGTCGCCATCCGAATCGATAACGAGCACGATGTGGTCAAGGCCCGCAACCTTCACATGACCCGGCACGGCGGCATTGTTTCCGCGGATAAGTCCGCTAGACCATAGTTCGCCCTCGTCCGACTTCACGATAAACTTTACCGAGCCGCCGCCGGACACTTCGTCGTCCACGCCCACATAGAAGTCCAGGTATTCCGCATTTGCGGGCAGCGTGAAATGCAAGCTGGACGAGGCGTGCGAGCCAATACCATGTTCGAACTGGCGGTTCTTTACCATCAGGGTCTTGCCTTCCACGCTACGGTTGGTACGCGGCGAGCCGTATTCCTGCGTATAGCGGTCTATCTTCAGGTCGGTGAGATACATCTGGTTCGGCAGGAGCTCCACCTCCATGGGCCTGGATTCACGCACCTCGCAGAAAAGTTCCACGACAAGGATAATCCCGAGCAGCACATACGGCACAAACCGCGGGAGGGATAGTCTGCTTAGCGCATACGAGACCAGCGGGAAGAACTTCGGGAACAGCGCGTGCACCGAGGCGGCGGCGAAGACTATCACGCCAAACGCAGAAATCCAGGGCCAGAGATCGCCACCCTTGAGCCCGTTGACCATCTCGATGTTCATTGCGCAAAGGAGCGTAATGCAGGCCACCCAGAACCAGGACTTGCGCAGGTCAAGCACAATCCACATGCACGCAAACGGAATCGCATATATCAGGTAGCGTTCGTGCATGCCGGGCAGCAGCAAGAAGAACGCAAACGAACTGAAGGTCGCAAGCTTGAAGGTGGTGCGCAGGTTCCGTGCAAACAAAGAGCACTTAAGAATGTACAGCGAGACAATCACGAACAAAATCTTGCCAATCCATGCCGGCGAAAGCAGTTGCCAGATACCTTCCTTGGGCAGGTTGAAGAACGGCGTAGCATCGGCACTCAGGTTACCGACCGTAAGCATCCAGAGGTTCGCCGCATTGTATGTCGCATACGGGTACTGGCTCGTAGTGTTCACGTATGCCCGCGAGAGCATGCCCGAAAGGTTGCCCGCAATAAAGAACGGCAGGAGTACGAGCACAATCGCAACCGCCATGGCCGGGAGCCCGCGCCAAGAAACCTTGTACTTGCGGATGAATATGCCACCGAAGATAGGCAGCAGAAGAATCATCTGGAACTTCGCGAGGAGCGCAAGCGCAAAGAACTGTGCCGCATACTTCATCTTGTTCCTGAAGTTGACGCAGTAGAGCGCGGCAATGCCGAATATGCACGGGAACATGTCGACTTGACCCCAAATAGGGCCATCGAGCAACAGCGCCGGGTTAAGCGCCACGAACGCAAGCACGAGATTCGCCTTAGCAGGTTCAAGTTTTATTTTCGAGACAAGCCTGCATGCAATATCTACAAGGGCGAGGTGCGCAAAGTATACAGGCCAAAGGCACAGGAACTTGAGCATGAACGTCTTGTCGATAGGGATATCGAAAAGCACGTAGACCTTCGACACCACCCACAGCCAAAAAACGTAGAGTGGAGGATAGTTGCCGTTGAACTTCTCGAAACCGCCGTCGGCAAGTTTCTTGACCCAGTCCGCCCAGTAGCCCTGATCTCCGCCAAAGGCATTCGCGTTCGTGCAGAACAGGTTCGCCACGAGGCAAAGGCCACCCCATATCAAGAAGGCTAGCGTAGCCTGATTCCACTTTGCCTGCGGAACCTCGATAGACCTTAAAAATTTAATGAAACCCTTCATAAATACGTACATCAACTCCTTGGAGTAAATGTAATATAATCAGAACGGCCTTAAGCGTTATCCTGGTAGAACACCTTCAGAAGACTGATCATATCGGCGTGATCCCTAGCCGCAGTCATCTCGCGAATGCTGTGCATGCTGAGCATGGGCTCGCCGATATCGACCGTTGGGATTCCGAGACTCGCTGAAACCGTTGGTCCGACCGTAGAGCCGCAGGGCATATCGTTACGCATCACGAAGGTCTGACACCTGATGTTCGCTTGTTCGCAAAGCAGCTTAAGGCGTGCATTGGAATACACGTCGCTCGCGTAGCGCTTTTGCGAATTTGTCTTCAATACAATTCCGCCCCCCAGAAGCGGGGCATGGTTATGTTCATGCTTCTGCGGGTAGTTCGGGTGCACTGCATGCGCCATGTCGATAGAAAGTGCGATGGATTCGGACGCAAGGAGTGCATCGATACTCGGGATGCGGTCTGAATCGCGGAAAGACGTGTGCAGGAACTCTTCCAGCACGCTCTTCAGGAAGTTCCCGCCCGCACCTTCGCGGGTCATGGAACCAACTTCCTCGTTGTTGAAGAAGCATGCAACAGCAAAGTCATTTTCGAGCGGCTCCGCAGCAATAAACGCCTCTGCAATCGCATGGCAGCTAGAAAGGTTGTCGAGCCTTCCCGAGTAGATCCACTCGTCGTGCATCCCGCCATGGGCCGCTTTCTGCGCATCGAACAGCTGCACATCGAAATCAAGCAGCTTTGCGCCCTCCGGGAGTTCATCCTGCAGGGTTTCCTCGAATTTTTCGCCCGTAACCACGCTCCACAGGGCATCGAGGTCCGTCTGGGGATCGACCCTCAGGCCATCCTGGTTTACGCCACGGTTCAGGTGAACTGCCAACTGCGGTATGCGGAACAGCTTATCGCCACGGAACTTCTTGAGTTGCACATTGCCGTCTTCCGCATAGGCAAGAACGCCCGCATATCCCAAATCGCGGTCCAGCCAACTCGTGAAAATCGGGCTGCCGTATATCTCGGGGTGGAGCGTCTGCACGCCACAGCAGATCCGGTCGGGATGGGGCGTAATCTTCAGGGCCGGAAAATCCGTATGGGCGAGTGCAATGCGGAACCCGGGGAACTGGTCAATGTTCTTGGGGACACGGATCGCAATCAGCGACGAACCGCGCTCAATACAGTAGCCCTTGCCGGGTTCAATCCTTGCCGGAATCATGGGTTCGTAGAGGCGGAACCCGGCTGCCCGGAAGGCAGAAACCAGACCCGCGACCGTATGCGCAGGAGTCACCGAATTGTCCAGGAATTCAAAAAAGTCCATAAAAACCTCTTTTTTTCCTCAAAATATAAAACGTAAAATTTCCCGTATACACGGTAAACGAATATTTATATATTTATCGATATGAAATTCAAACCCGTAAAGCAGATCAACTGGATGGAGATTTCCGGCCTCCTGGTAGGCGTGTTCTTTACGGTTGCCGTCATGATTTTCGTACTGGTCCTCTACACCAAGCTGTTCACGAGCGGCATGATCGGTGTCGAGGAATACCACCTGCACAGTACTTTTGAAAAGGCGCTCGGCCTCAGGCCCGGTACCCGCGTCCAGATTAGCGGTGTCGACGTCGGCCAGATTTCGGACATGGAAATCAAGGACAACGGCGTGTACCTGGAATTTACCCTCCGCAAGCAGTTCCAGAGCTGGATTACCGACAGCGCGACAGTCTATGCCATCCGCGACCAGAACCTGATCTCGGCACGCGTGGTGACCATCGAAGCCCGCAAGGGCGTAGGTCACGTCCTCGAAGATGGAGACTTCCTGCCCCCGGGAAAGGCCCAGGATATCGAGACCGTACTTGAAACGGCCAACGAGTTGCTCGGGCGCGTGAACCTGCTTATCGATGCAGCGGACACGCTTGTCGCCATGGCGATGGATACGGGAACGACCGTCGGCGCCCTCTTCGGGTCACGTGCACTGTACGACAACCTGAACACGCAGTTGCGCCGACTCAACGATATTACGCTCACAGGCAAGAACGCCCTCTTCAAGACGTCTAGCCTCCTCGACACGCTCCACAGCAACGTGCCCGGACTTCTGCACAAGGTCAACGACATCACGGACGATGTTTCCGGCATGATGACCGAACTCAAGCCGCTGCCCGGCAAGGTCGACAACCTCATGGGTAACGTCGAAGGCCTCATGGGCAAGGTCGATGGTACGATGGGCAAGGTCGACGGCCTCCTGAAGGAAGTGGGCCAGGTGACTACCGGACTTTCGGACTTCATGGAATCTACGGAGCAGACGCTCCAGAACGCAGACGACCTGATGAGCGGCATCTCGAACATGTGGATTATCCGCAGGTCCATGCCTAGCAAGGATTCCGTGCCCTTCATGGTGGAGACGCTATGGTAATGCGCAAGTTTGGCATAGCGGCACTCCTCTCGCTCGCAACCCTCGCAAGCGCCTCCGAATCGGGCGTGCTTTCTTACCGCGCACAGCGCTCGCTCGACGCGGGCAAGATTGCGAAGAGCTACGGCCAGCTGGAACGCGCACTGCTTGCAAGCCGCAAGGAATCGGACCTGCGTTCCGAGGCCCGCGTGCTTATGGCAATGGCACAGATCCGGACGATGAGTCTGGACTTCGCGCTCGCCGATTCGCTACTCGCACAGGTCCGCAAGGAGATTCTTGACAAGAACACCAACCTGATGCTCTTGCAAGGGAAGGCAGCGCTTGCCAACGCGCAGGAAAAGTACGACGAGACCACCAAGATGTGCGCATCGGCGGACGCGGATTCAGTAAAGAAGGCCGACAAGCCCCTGCAGGCGGCATTCTTTTCTGAATGTGCCATTGCACAGGCGGCATCCCGCAGGTCCGACGACGCAGAAGAATCTCTGAAGATGGTCGGCAAGCGTTCGGATAAGAAGGGCGGCTTTTATGTCTGGACCGCAGCCCGCATGGCAGACGTTGCCGGCAAGGGCGAAGCGGATTCGCTCTACCAGGAAGCCGAGAAGAAATCTATCCAGAAAAATGTCCCGTACATGACGGCGACAATCCTGTACCATCGCTCGCAGCTCAAGAGCACTCCGGCAGACGAAGCCGAAGACCTCAAGCTCCGCTGCAAGAACGCATTCGAGCTGATGGGTCTCCCGAACAACGCGAAACGTTGCGGGGAGTAGTCATCCTCGCGCAAGCGAGGGTCCATACAGTTATAATCACAATACACTATGGGACAGGGCTTCGCCCCTGTTCATTTACTTATTTGCAGTCGTATCGGCTGCGGGCTCTTCTGCCTTAGGCACGGAGGCTTCTTCGGCAACTGCCGCAGTCGTATCGGCTGCGGGTTCCTCGACCTTCTTCAAAGAGAGCAGGTGAGCGAAGGCATAACGCGGAGAGACCTTCCCATCGGCAAAAGCATCGATGGTGTTCTTCACGTCATTGTACTTGGTAGAATCGGCACCCATCCTAGAATTGACCCCGCGGTACCCTAGCACGCGGAAAGTCTTGTTGTAGAAACTCTCGCGGAACTTCTTGAAGCGGGGCTGCATCACATCGTTCATGATCATCTCGAGCGCAGTCTCCGTCTGTTCGGCATCAAGCTCGAACGTGCGGTACATCAGGCGGATATGCTGCGGGATAGTCGTATCGGGGCTATCGAAATACGGGCGCATCACGTCGGCAGCAGCACGCGGGTTAGGGAAAGGCCCCTTAGAAAGCCTGAGTGCAAAAGCGACTGCCAGGCGCCACTGATCAGGAAAGTTCTTGAGGGCACGGCGCATCACGATAAAGTCCGTAGTGTCCTGCGTATCTATCGGGGTAATGCTACCGACAAAGTAATAAGGCGTGTAGAACAGGCTATCGAGTTCGGTGCAGAGGTTCGCCACATGGCTCAGGTGGTTGTACTCCTTGCCCGAAAGGAAGCTCTCGCCCAGCGAGGTGAGTCCCTTGATCCACAGGAGCCCCGCAAACGAGGCATCGTTCCCGGCAGCGAGGTACTTTACCGAAGAAGCCTTCGGCAAGAACGAATCCTCGGTAAACTTATCGGGCAGGGGCTTCGCAAAATTGAAGGCCACCGCGATAAGCGCAACCGCAAGGACTATGGGAACAAGGAACCGCATAAACACTCAGAGATAAAACAATGTGAAATGTGAAGTGTGAAATGGAAAATCAATCATTACACATCCCTCATTCCACATTACACATTCTAAAAATTGCAGGCCTCGGCCAACTTTTCGAGGGCATCGATGCAGTCATTCGCGAAATTCGCCGGAGTGTTGTTGCGCTGCCATGCGAAATTCAGACCGCTAGAACTGTTGAGCACGTGGAACTTGCGCTTGCCGCCGCCATTCGCGATTGCGGTAAGCACAGTCTTCGCATCGCCACCCTGCCCGCCGGGCACGCCCGGGATAGACACGCCCGGAATCAGGAACGGAATCTCGTGCTTCTTTGCCACCGTGTAGGCGGTAATCTGCTCGAGTTCTTCGGGGTGGGTTGCGCCAACGACAGCGCCCAGGTAACCGAGGGAGCCGTCCCATTCCATAATCTTGTCGGCGACGGAATAGAACGCCTGCGCGTTGTCACGCGGGTCGTCGCTGCGCACCACGGTCATGTCCTGGAAATCATGCGCACCCTTGTTGCTCGTGCGGAGCAGCACGTATGCGCCGTTCTCGGAATTCTCGCGGATGAACGGACCAACGGAATCAGCACCCATCCAGGGCGAAACCGTAACCGCGTCGGCACCATACACATCGTAGGCAGCGGTCGCGTATGCCGCACTCGACTTGCCGATATCGCCACGCTTCGCATCGAGAATCACCGGGATTCCCGCGCTCCTGTAGGCGGCAATGAGTTCCTGCAGCACGAGCATTGCCTGCACACTCACGCACTCGTAATACGCGCTGTTCGGCTTCACCACCGCGGGCGTCACGTTACGCTTGAGCGCGCATTCCAGGATGTCGAGGTAAAAGCGCTTGATCTTTTCCTCGGCGCTCCCTTCGAGCGGAATGAGTTTCAGCACCGGGTCCATGCCGAGGCATACCGGGTTGCCGCACTGGGCAATACGCTGTTCGAGACGTGTATGGAAATTCGCCATTACTTGAGTTCCTCCTGGATCTGGGCAGCCTCGTAACTGAGGATGCCGTGAGCCACAGAAACGTTGAGCGATTCAAGCTCGCTGCTCATCGGGATCTTGACCGTCTCGTCGGCAAGCTCGATGAAGTACGGGTTGGTGCCTGCGCCCTCGTTACCCACGAGGAACGCCATCTTGCGGAGCTTGCGGGCGGGAATGTCGCGGAGGGTCTGCTTTGCATGCAGGTCGGTCGCAATAATCGTGTAGCCCTTGCTACGCAGGAAGTTGATATGGTCGATAAGGTCGATATCGAACTCGAAAGGCACACGCAGGAAGGTTCCCGAGGAACCGCGCACCACCTTCGGGTTGAACGGGCTCACCGTGCCACGGCCAAGCACCATGCCGTCGGAACCGAAGCCGAGGCTCGTGCGGAAGAGCGTACCGAGGTTGCCCGGATCCTGCACGGCATCCACGAGCGTAATCACGCTGCGGCTGGATTCATATACAGGCTTGGTATTCGCAATGCGGCAGTGAGCGATAATCCCCTGCGTGGTAACCGTAGAGGAGATCTGCTTCATCTTGTCGGCCTCGAGCACGTGAATCGTGATCTCGGCGTCGTTAATCTTCTCGATGAGGGCTTCGTTCTCGAAGTCCTCGGCAACGTAGACGGCAATGACGATTTCCCTGTGCTTGGTGACAAGTTCGTCCACAACGTGCACGCCTTCGCCAAGGAATCGGCCTTCGCGTTCACGGCCCTTCTCGGTCGTGATGGCGAGGAGTTTGCGGAACCAAGGCGGGTTGCCGGCGCTTTCCGGGGCAGTTTCTGCCTGGGCGGCGCGGGCTTCGAGTGCGGCCTCGTCGATATTCTCGTCGACAACAGTCTCCTTCTGCTCGGGGCGCTGGCGGTAGACCGGAGCGTTCTCCACATCGTCGAACTTGCGGAACGGGCGGTCGCCACGCTTGCCAAAGCGGTCACCGAAACGTCCACCTTCGCGACGGCCAAACGGGCGGTCGCCAAAGCGGCGCGGGCGGCGTTCGCGGTCAAAGCGGCCTTCGCCTTCACCACGCCTGCCAAAATCTTCGCGCTTGCTGCCGTCTTCACGCAGGCCACGCGGGCGTTCGTCCCTGCGGGTGCGGGGGCGGTCGCCGAAAGTCTTCTGCTCGCGGGAATCGTCATCACGACGCGGACGGCGTTCGTCCTTCTTCTCGCTTACCCCGAACTTGCGGTCCAGAGTCATTCTCACTGTGCGCTTCTTTTCTTCGCTCATAGTCTTTCCATCAATTGCTTGGCGACGGATTCACCGTCTATTTTCAAGAGTTTGTACAGGTTCTGGATTTCGCCCTGTTCCACAAAATGGTCCGGCAGCCCGAAGCGGAACAACTTCTTGTCCGTAATTCCGAGATCGGCCATGAGTTCCATCACGGCGGAACCATATCCGCCGATAAGGGTATTGTCTTCCAGAGTGACAATGACCTTGTGGGTTTCGAACAGGCTGCGGTAGGTTTCCGTATCGAGCGGCTTTATGATTCGTGCATCCACAAGCGTGGGATTGTAGCCGTTTTCTTTAAGGACCTTCGCAGTCTTCTTGAGTTCGTTTGTCATGAAGCCTGCCCCGAGGAGCAGGATATCCCTACCCTGCTCGAGCACCTTCGGGAGTTTCGCGTCGAAGGGGCCTGCAGGCGGGAGGAGCGTTTCGGCAAGAGCCGTCCCGCGGGGATAGCGGATAGCGACAGGGCCTTCCATGTCGATGGAGGCAGTTATCATATCCCTGAGTTCGTTCTCGTTGCTGGGCGCCATGAGCGTAAGCCCCGGCACCGTACGCAGGAACGAAAGGTCGTACGCACCATGGTGCGTAGGGCCGTCGGCGCCCACAAGTCCAGCACGGTCGAGCACCAGCACCACATGCAGGTTCTGGAGCGCGATATCGTGCATAATCTGGTCATAGGCACGCTGCATGAAGCTCGAGTAGATTGCGACCACGGGCACGACGCCATCGCAGGCAAGGCCAGCGGCAAACGTCACCGCGTGTTCTTCCGCAATGCCCACGTCTATCACGCGGTCGGGCAGTTCCTTCGCGACAATGTCCATGCCGCAGCCCGTAGGCATCGCGGCAGTAATGCCCATGATGCGGTTGTCCTTCTTCGCAAGTTCCAGGAGAGTCTTGCCGAACACGCTCGTAAGCGAGGGGTTCGGGCTGCCCGGAGAAAGCGGAAGCCCGCTCTCGGGGTCGAACGGCCCCGTACCGTGGAACTTGGTCGGGTTCTTCTCGGCGGCATCGAGACCGCGGCCCTTCTCGGTAAGCACGTGCACGATGCACGGGCCGGGCTGCGACTTCACTCGCTCGAGAATCATGATAAGTTCGTTGATGTCGTGACCGTCGATGGGGCCAAAGTAGCGTATGCCCATGTCTTCGAAGAAGGCGCCGGGCTTCACCGCGTTCTTCGCGGCAGATTCCACCTGCAAGAAGAGGTCGCGGAAACGGCTCCCGAGAATGCCGGGCACACGTTTCATCAGGCGGTCCAGGTCCGAACGCATCTTGTTGTAGACCGGGTCCGAAATCACGCGGTTCAGGTACTTGCTGAACCCGCCCACGTTCGGGGCGATGCTCATCCTGTTATCGTTCAGGATGATGGTCATGTTCTGCTTCGAGATGCCCGCGTTGTTCAGGGCCTCGAATGCCATACCGCCGGTCATGGAACCGTCACCGATGACAGCCACCACGTTGTTCTTGCGGTTAAAGTGGTTACGCGCTACTGCAAAGCCGAGAGCCGCAGAGATGGACGTAGTCGCATGACCCGCACCAAAGCAGTCGTACTCGCTCTCGTTACGCTTCAAAAAGCCCGAAATGCCGCCCTGCTGGCGGAGCGTCTCGAACCGGTCGTATCGGCCCGTCAATAGTTTGTGTACGTACGCCTGGTGACCCACGTCCCAGACAATCTTGTCTTCGGGAGCGTTGAATACGTAGTGCAGCGCAAGCGTGAGTTCCACGACACCCAGGCTAGAAGCCAAGTGCCCGCCGTGCTTAGAAACCTGCCCGATAATCGTATCGCGCACCTGCTTCGCAAGGCAGTTCAGTTCCTCGACGGAACAATGCTTAATGTCCTGGGGAGACTTTACGTCCTTAAGTTCCATTACTTGACCCGGGTAATGATGAATGCGGCAATAGAGCGGAGGATGGAGGTGTCGCCCTCGAGGCCTTCAAGCGCCTTGAGCGATTCCTCGTAGAGTTCGTGGGCGCGTTCGCGGGATTTTTCGAGCCCGACGATGGAGGGGTAAGTCGCCTTGCCCTTCTCGATATCGGAACCGGCATCCTTGCCCAGTTCCTCCGTCGTGGAGACGATATCCAGGATGTCGTCCACAATCTGGAACGCAAGACCGATGGAACGGCCGTAGTTGCGGATAGCGGTAATCGACTTGTCGTCGGCGCCGGCGAGCATAGCACCCACCTGGAGTGCGGCTTCGATAAGGGCTGCAGTCTTGTGGTAGTGGATGTAGTCGACCGTCTCGAGGTCAACCGTCTTGCCCTCGCACTCGATATCGGTCATCTCGCCACCGATCATGCCGTAGGTACCCAGCAGGTGGGCAAGCACCTGGATTGCACGGGCATCACCCGCACGGCCCATCAGTTCAAACGCGAGTACGCAAAGGGCATCGCCCGCCATCACCGCGGTAGACTCGCCATACTTCTTGTGGTTCGTGAGCTTTCCACGGCGGTAGTCGTCGTTATCGACACAAGGGAGGTCATCGTGGATAAGGCTGAACGTGTGGAGCATCTCGAGCGCACTTGTCGCGAGCCACACCTTGTCGCCCTTGCCACCGAACATGTCAAAGGTCGCCTTGACCAGGGCGGGGCGCAGGCGCTTGCCGCCAGCAAACATCGAATAGCGCATAGCCTCGTGCAAACGGCACGGAGTCACATTTTCGGGCGGAAGATGCTCATCAAACTTCGCTTCCGCTTCCTTTGCCACACGGGCAAGGTATTCCTGCGCGACGGCAGATTCCTTTTCAAGATTTTCCATAGCCCAAAGATACTTAAATTCGCGTTTACAAACAATGGTGGCGGCGGCCAAATATCAATAAAAACACCAATAACGGCAGTTTTAGTGCCAGCATGTCACGGACGTGTCATCATATTTCCAGACGCCATTGACCTTTTTGAAGTGGTGCACAAGACAGTTCCAAGATGCGGTCGCCACCCCATGCTCTAAATCCAAGTAAATGGCGCCAAGCCCCTCCGCGCCATAATCAAAACACATGTCATAAGAATTCAAACTGATTTCTATCGGCATGAATTCCGTCTTGTTGTACCGGTCTTCATCATTCTTCATGGTCCCTGTCCAGCGGTCACAACCCGAAAACACATCAAGGGCATCCCAATCGTCACCTGACAAGAACAACCTCTTGAAATCCGCATCCTTCGTATCGACGCAGAAGGTGTCGACTGTTACATATTTGCAGTCTTTCTCCACCACTTGGCCGTATTTTTTCAAAAATTCCTGGTCAATTTCACAGGGCTTCGTCCTATACGAAACAGACCTATTTTCAACAAAATATTCTTTTCCGCCATCTTTTTTGTACCACGCCAGAAGTATGTCATTCAATTCCTTCAGGACACCTTTCTTTGCGGGCCGGCCCTTGCAAATGGCTTCGGACCGTTTATGAATCCGTTCAAAAAACGGGCGATTCAACGTCTTGATGGAATCCATCACCTTTGCTTTTTTTACCGAATCCTCTATACCTACGACCCATTTATATTTTGCAATTTCAAGGGGATGGACCGAATCCGGATTGGCAATCTCCTTGCCATCCAAATCCCAGTACTTCAATTTTTCATAGCGCTTGAAAATTGCGTAGGCCTGGTTCAGTTTGATAAATGCAGAGTCCTTTTCCAATCGTTTCTTGGTAACCTCCACACTATCGTAGAAAGCCTTCTTCTTTTTTTCCAGTTCTTCGACTTCTTTGCGGTGCTTTTCTTCCCATTCTTTTTGGCGCAGGGCCTCCGCGGCCAAAGCCGAATCCTTCCCTGCGCGTATAGCGCTACACACGTCCAAATCCGTTCTCGCATTGCATTCGTCAAGCGCATCTTTCAGCGAATGCAACTGGTTCCGCCCGAACTTTTTGTAACCGACCCTCGTTTCCCCGCAATAGAACGCCATGCCAGCCGTCTTCCGGGCGGCATCATTGCCGATTTCAGCCAGAACCTTTTCCGAAACGTTCGCCGGCAACAAGACGTCCTTCATTTCTTCGCCATCGTATTCCCAACCGGTATATTTCCCCTTCGAATCAAATACGAGATCAATTCCTTTTTCCCTTGGAAGGCATCCCTTCGGCGACGACTTGCTTCCAAGGCAAGAATAGAACGGAGTCTCTAGACGTTTCTTTTGTTTGAGATTCTTCACGCTGTCGTAGCAATAATTATAATTCTCGTCATCAAAAGCGGAATGGATTTGAGCAGGCACGTTAGAACCCAGCACCAGGTAGTTTTCATCCCGGATATTGAAGCACCCCAAGTTCGTGCCACGCCCCTCGGGACGTCCATCCATATTCATCAGTTTAGAACTTCCGTAATATTTCACTTCCGGGTGCTCGTAGGTCGAGTAAAAAGAATAGCAGGAAAATACCCCCGGCGCAGGCACCGTATCCTTTTTCGTCTCTTTCACATCGACTTCTGAAACGCATCTCTCACCCCCGGAACAGGAACAACCTCCTCCAAGCCATTCGCCCTCATCATCGACAATCGCCGAATCTGCGGCAGTGCGCGCGCATTCCCCGTCAATCAACACATTCAACTTCGTTTTCAGGGTAGAAACTTCGTACTTGGGGCACGAGCACGAAAGCGAACTATTCCATTCCACCTTTAACTTTTTCCCATAAAGTCCCTCGACAAAGGACTTCTCGATTGGGCGTTCGTTTTTCTCGGAAATTTCGTGCGAGGTGTAATACTCGTAAGCGCTCAATTTATCTATAGACGGTGCCGGAACCGCCTTGTTCTGCAGGCGCGTTTCATCCGTACAGACCTTGCAGGCATTCTCTCTAGGAACATCCTTGTAATCGCCCTTGAATTCAATCCGTTCGCCCTTATATTCCAGCGTAATGCCGTTTTTCCAGAAAGCATTGCCGCACGCAAGCGAATCGGGCCATTTCCATTTTCCATCGGCAACAACTTCCCCTACGGGCCGGACAACCATTTCGTAGCTGTTTTCGTCCTTCGAAAAATGCTGGACGCAAAAATGCACCGTCGGAGTTCCCTTCGCCCAAGGGATTCCCGCAAGAATCAAGAACAAGGCACCCAGACGTTTCATTTTAGCAAGTCCTTCACTTCGATACACTTTGCCGGGCAGACATAGCCTTCCCCGCACTTGTCCCAAGATTTGACAATGGAGTGTCCATATGCCTCTACTTCTTCGACCTGCTCCAATTCAAAGATGTTCAGCTTTTTCTTCCCCTGCATGTCGCGCTTGCTGCACTTGCCCACAACGCGCACTCCAAAACGTACATTTCTCTCGACCGTATCAAAATTGCAGTTCAAGGAATTCTTCGACGTCACGAGAAACGTTTTGCCGTACAGGCTCTTTGCAGGTATTCCCTTGAGGACTTGCGCATCGATATGCTGCGGTATGGGCATGTAGACCTTTGCCGCAATCTTGCTTGTCGCATGGCAGGTATCCTCTTCCACAAAATGCGCTAGCATCCGCTTCCCATACGTTCCGAAATCCATCTCATACGATTTTTCCACGCGCATCGCTCCCTCGCATTCCATCTTGTCGTTCTTATCGACAAAACGGGGTTCCGGCAGGTTGTCGTAACGGTTCAACAGGTAGAGTTCCGCATTCTTGCCGCCTGCCACGCAATAGTCCAGAGCCGGCATGGTATCGCTGCATTCACCCACAAGCCGTGCCGAAAAATTAACCTTCATCTGCGGGAGTTCCGCATTGTTATGGATTTCCCACTCTCCGGTCCATTCGCCCCTGAATGTCTTGCCGTAAAATGCCTTCAGGGTCTCGCGCACGTTCCGCAGATACCATCGGTCACCGGAGCACCTGTCGCCTCCATCCACTTTACTTCCTTGCAACTTCACGTTCTTGATCCGCGCAAGTTCAATTGGACTGTACGGGCAATGAATACAGGTTGTAATACCTCCTCCACCACCACAAAGGCCGCCAACAAGCTTGCCATCCTGACAACGGATATCATTCGGAAAAAAGAGCTTGCTTTCTGTTTCCCATTTGGCTTCGCACGGAGTTTGCTTACAGGGGATTTCCTTCGGATAGTCCCATTTTTTTATAGGCTCGTCCAAGTCCTTGATAAGCAGGGGACGGTACGTACTGTCATTCAGGATTTCGGCACAGTATTCCGCCACTGTTTTTTCTACTGAAAGAACCTTCACGATAGAAGGGTCCATCGCAAAGGATACCTGGAAAATTAGAAGAACTAGAAAAATCTTCCTAAACATAGCGTACTAAAATATATACAAATTAAAAGTCCGGTACAATAGTGAAGGGCTTAGAATGGTTATAAAAAAAGATCCCCGCCTACGCGGGGATGACAATGCAGGTTCGCGATTGCCGCGCCTCTACGAGGCTCGCAATGACAAACGCGGGGCTAGAACAGTGCGCCGTAGAGGGTCACATCGTCGATGTAGAACTCGGAGCCGTCCTGCACAAAGATGTGGAACTGCTTCACCCAGCTCTTGACGGCGCTCCACGAAGTGAAGCAGGATTCCGTCGTTGCGACACCCACGCAGAGTTCCGCCGGATTCACGCTAATGCGCTTCCAATCCTTAGAGAGCGAAATCCACTCGGTTGCAGCCTTCAGGTTCTTGCTCGGGTCCACATAGTTTTCCAGCGAAAGCCTGATGTTTCCATTGCCCTTCGCGTAGAACACCACGGAGTCGATCTCGGAGAACTTCATGTTGTGTTCAAACGCGGTTCCCACAAGCGCCCAGGCATAATCATCGTTGGCAAGCTTGTATGTGCCGTGGAACACGTTCGACTTGCGGGTCGAATCGTAAACGATACCGTCCTTCACGTTCTGCGCAGGCTTGATTTCGGTACCCTTCTTGAGGCTATCCGTATTCAGGTACCAGCCTTCGCCATCGCTCTCGAAATCCTGCAGGACCTTCACCGGGTTCAGGAACTGCGTGCTATTGGGTTCCGCTGCAGTATTCCATTCCGCATAGAGTTCGTTCAGGCTATCGGCGGTAACAAAGTAGATCGGGAGCGAATCGCCTGCAGGCACGCTCGGAAGCACGTAGGCGCCCACATCGTTCGTCTTCACCAGGACATCGAGCCCGTAGACACCCACCCAGAGGAACTCATCGGACGAGCGGAGCGTTACTTTACTCGAAACAGATGCGGTCGCAGAAAGCTTGATGGTATCAAGTTCGGGGAGATCTTCAGCATCGTAGACCTTCGAGAATGCAAACCCGTCAGAAACGACCGTCAGGCGGTATTCCCCCTTCTCGGGCCATTCCATGGTAAACTTGCCGTTCTCATCGGTGCGGATATCGGAATCCACCATCATGTTCTGGACAACGTAATCTTCCGCCTTCGCATCGGCGGCACGGAGGGCGACCGTCGCGTATGCGGCCGGAGTGCCATCCTTCTGAAGCACCACAACCTTGCCCTCATCGGGGTCCGGAGTGCGGTAATCCTTCAGCACGGATTCACGGGGTTTCATGTACAGGGTCTCTTCGCCGAGGGATTCCTCGTAGTCGCCGTCCACAAAGTACAGGCGCAGGGTATCGTTTGCCGGCAATGCCGGGAACGCGAACCAGCCGTTGGAATCGCTCTTCACGAGCACGTCGGTACCGAGCACGCCCACCCAGACATTGGAATTGCCCTCGGGCACGTCCACGACACCCGCCATAAGGGCGGTCGCCACCAGGTTCACCGTATCGGTAACAGCACCTTCGGTTTCTGCAAAGTCGCCGTGGGTAACAATCTTCGAGAATGCGACGCCGTCATGGACCACGGTCAGGCGGTACTTGCCATCGGCCGGTACCTTCACGTCAAACAGGCCATTCTCGTCGGCATACGCATCGGCCACGACAAGCGCATTTTCTTCCACGGCCTGGGCCGCCTTGAAGTCCACCTTACGCAATGCGACAGACGCGTAGGATGCGGGCTTGCCGTCAACGAGCGCAAGTCCGTTAGTTGTCTCGCTCCCGGGGCCCTTCGCAATATCGTCAGTTGCAGAAGAGCAGAACCAGGTAGCAAGAGCGACCGGTACTAGAAGAAGCAACTTTTTCATTTTTCCTTCTCCTGCAGTTTCTTCGCAAACCCTATCGGGAACAACTGAACATTCAACTGGAACACCGTATCGTCGCCATCGCCTTCCTGCGACAGGCGCAACAGTTCGCTACGGAATTCCTTGATCTTTTCACGGATAAGCGCGATATCGTCCATGTTGAACGTCATGGTCACCGTGCTGATGTCACGCAGCGGCGGCGTGTGGCGTTCGAGCGATTCGCCCGCAAGGCGGATAGTCTCTTTCTGGAACGTACGCACGGCCTCGGAGCGCCAGTTGCCACCAGTGCTCACGAAGGTGTCATTCACCTTCCAGTACCCGTCCCTATCCTTCGAGATCATGTTTAAATCATACAAAAGTTTTACGGCACTCTTTGCCTCTTCCACCGTAATCGGGGGCGTACAACACTCCGCAAGCCCCTCGTAGTCGTCCTTGAACCGGCAAATGCCTATAATCGAGCGTATAGAATTGCAGTACCAGTGACGGTAGAACTCGAGTTCCTTCTTCGCGAGCCTCTTCAGGGGGATACCCTTGAGGATCTGCATCTTTTCGTAATGGTTCAGGGCCTCGGCATCGGTCTTGGCACGGCCAAAGCACACGAGTTCGGTCCAGTAGGCGGTCTCCTTCTCGTCGAGTTCGAAGAACTCGGCCATCGGCTTCACGAGCGAGAGAGTCAGGTGGATCTTCCCCTGCGACACGCGGAGAAGGTTGCCCGGGTCGGCCCCGAGTTTCATTGCCATGTAGCGCCAGGATATGACGGTCTTGCGCTGTTTGAAGTCATCAAACGCGTCGCGGATCCATTCACGGTAGTCTGTATATTCGAAAATCGGTTTCACAGAATCATCCTTGTCGTTACATCCCACAATACAATAGGTAAGGCAATGCCTGCCAATACCTTAAAAATAAAACTATCGCGGCCTGAAAGGTAGTAGCCGCGGCTAGTCTCCGTTGTGAAAATTTACAACGACATTTTCGGCGCCGGAGCAAACGGCTGTAAACCTGCACTCGGTGGCACCTTCCGCCCCGGAATTCTTGCAAATTCCCTTAAATTCAAGGTTTTCGCCCTTGATATCGAAGTCGACATCGTAGTCGAGGGACTCGAACTGCGACTCCCGGACCAGTTTTTCGCGCATGACCTGCGACGTGATTGATATCACGCAGGCGTCCTTCCCGGGGTGGGCGTCCGCCGCCTCCGATAGTGCACGCCAGTTCAGCTGTATGGGCTTGAAATCCACCTCCGGCTCCTTGCGGGCACACGACACCGCAAGCAGGGCAGCAAGTGCAACAACCAGCAGGGGGAAAATTTTGCAGGGCATGGCTAGCGGGTCTGGCGACGGTAGGTCGCACTCGTCACGCGGTTGCGGCCGCCTTCCTTGGAGGCATACAGGGCCTTGTCCGCACGCTCGAACAGGCGCTTCGGGTCTTCGCCCGGCATCATCTCGGAAATACCGAACGAGCAGGTGATACGCTGCTGGGTAATGAGCTGTGTGTTCTCGATAGCCACGCGGAGCTTTTCGGCCAGGAACTGCGCGTTCTGGATAGGCGTCTCGCCGCACAGGATAACGAATTCCTCGCCACCCCAGCGCACCAGGCTATCGCTGTTACGGATCTTGCCCTGGATAAGCTTGGTGAGGTTCACGAGCACCTCGTCGCCCACGTTGTGGCCATAGGTGTCGTTCACTTCCTTGAAATGGTCAATGTCGAGCAGCACGAACGAGACCGGACTGCCATTCTTGGTCAGGTTTTCCTGTTCGCGCAGGAGCACGCTACCGAAGCCGGCGCGGTTGAGGCAACCCGTCAGCGGGTCGGTACGGCTGGACTTCTCGTACTCACTCTTCTCGATCTCGAGGGCGGCCAGGTACTTCTTGAGTTCTTCCTGCTTCTTGCGGTTGGCCGCGCGCTCGCGGTTGTAGTCAAAGAAGCGGATAACGAGAATGATGAGGAAGGTCACGAACCAGAGCGCCACCAGGATGGTCACGAGGTCCACCTTCGAAATCTTCTTGCCCTTGAAGCAGAACCCGCGGATCTCAAGCGTACCGTAGCCGAGCGGGGCGTTGGTACCCGTCTGGATTTCGATAAGCGGGATGTTGGAAAGGTCTACGCGCGCCTTGTGCACGTTGATCTCGTTCTGGGCGACCCACCAGGATGCCACGCGGAACTCGCCGGGGACGAACACCGCCGGATAGGTCTCCTCGAGCGGGAAGAACTCCACCTCGTTGAACTTGAGGGAGCCCTCGTCGCCTTCACGGTAGAAGTCCGCATCGTAGCCGCGGAAGTAGATACGCACCGTACCTTCGCCGCGGGGCTTGACCCACACGAAGATGCTGTCGAACTTGGAGAAGTCACGGCCCTTGGTCTTGCCGTCACCAAGCAGAATCTTGACGCCCGCATACGGGTAGGCATAGCCTTCCTTCAGTTCGTAGTCCACGATAATGGAGGAATCCGTACGCGAAATAGCCACCGCCGAGGAACCGCCGTCGGCACTGTCCGTCTCGGCAATCACGTAGGGGTAGTCAGAAAGGTTCAGGAAAACGATATCGTCCAGGCCGTTCTGGTAGGCAAAAAGGGCTATAACCGTCGCGGCAAGCAACACGAAAATCAGGATATTCATCCTGAAAAGGGCATATATCTTTTCCATTATCCTAGACATAATATTTTTCCTTCCAATAACCCTTGTGGATAAAAAATAAAATATTATGTGAAAAAAGCACAGACTTTTAGCGCGAAAGCCACCCGCCTAGGCGCCCAACAAGGGGTCTAAGCGTATTCGCGAGTTCCTTTTGGGAGTTTTCGCTCGGATGCCCGTGCAGAGCGGTGTTCTCCGTGTAAACTAGTTTATACATAAGGTCGTTGTGGCCCGCCGCCTTCTGGTCGTTGTAGATGCTCTCGACCACGGGTGTCAGGGAGTCGTTCGGCCATGTCTTCGTGGAAACAAGCACGAACTTTACGCCGGGGTGCAGGGCACGCAGTTTGTCCAGGAGCTTGGCGTATGCCGCCTTGAACTTGTCCGCATCCGCATACGGGGGCTCGCCCTGAAAATCGTTGATACCCACGAATACGACCACTACCTGCGGATGGAACGTGCTAAAGTCCCAGCGTTCGGTATTAGGGTCCTGCTCGGGAGCGCCCATCATCGTATATTCGTACAAGGTCTCAAGCGTCCATTCCGGCACGATGTTCGCATAGTTGCGCACAAGCCCACGACCACTCACCGCATTCACCTGATAGTCGGCCTTGTATCCCTCGGCCAGCAAGAAGGCATAGCTCTTGGAGGCGTTCGTCTTCTCGAACGGGGTGCCGTCCTCGGGGCCCTTGCCTTCCACGCCGTATCCGACCGTGAAGGAATCCCCGATAAACTCGATGCGGCGGCTAGACGCCTTCGGCTTCTCGGCAAAGGAACCCTTCTTCCCGAGGTCGATACCGTGAATGCAGATCTTACCCGGGTTAGACTCGCTCACCTTCACGAGACGGTACGTGTGCGGCTTGTTATCCTTCGGGGTCGCAAGCTTTTCCTTCTTGCGGTCGGTCACCGTAAAGTACTTCTGCGGCTTGCCGTCGATATAGAAGCGGAAACGCGCCTCGCCCTCTATGTCGAACGTGACCTCGCTTGCAATCGCATTGAACGCGAGCGACGCCGCGGGCGCACTCGCACACAGGCAGGATTCCTGTACGGACCAGCGGCCGTTCAGGGCGAGGGATTCTTTATCGATAGGCATGGATGCACCTCCATATACGGTGGCGGCGAGCACGAAGGCGACCGGCAAGAAAAGATTTGTATTCATGGGAAACAAGGTAGAAAGTTCTTTTGCGGGCAAGCAGGCCCACGGATTTACAAACCGCAATTCGCGGGGTTACGAACCGCGCTTTGCAGGGATACGAACTGCGCGGACCGCGCGTTTTTTATATTCTCTGCATGCAGATGCGCAAGACACTGTTTATCGCGGGATTGCTCGCCACCCTCTACGGGGCGGCAGCGGTAACTGCCGGGGATACCCCGGGAGCGACGCAGGTCGCGCAGGCAAAGTCGCAGGCTAAAGATGGTTCGCAGGGTAATTCGCAGGTCAAGGATGCCGCGGCTAAAGATGTTTCTAAAGATGCGCCGGCAGTAAATGCGCCGGAACCCGGGTCACCGGGAGACACGCTCACCCGCGAGGACAAGCGCATGGCATACCTCGTGTACAAACTGCTCGACAAGAAGGGCAAGATAAAGGGGGCGAACCTCAAGCGCGGCGCAAAGCTCTTTTACCAGAACTGCAGGCCTTGCCACGGCGAGGACGGCCACCGCATAAATTTCAACCCCATGGGGGCCCCAGCCTTTATCGGGCAGCGGGCACGCAACGACATGCCAACGTTCTGGTACCAGATGAACTTCGGCGACGAAGACCGCAACATGGAAGCGTACTACGACGAACTCACCCTCGACGAGATGAAGGACATCGCGGGCTACGCCCAGACACTACCTTGACACGATGCGATTGCCGATGCCTTGACGGTCGCAGTATTAAACTGCGCCGGCCAAAGACTAGGCTATTTTCTGCATCACCTTGATTTCTTGAATAAACGAAAGCTGCAGCGGCATTCCCTCTTCGGCACCCTTCTCCTGGATTTCCACGTTCAGGGGGGCCTTCGCGAGGTGCAGTGCATGCACGGTGAACACCAGCTCACGCACCTTGTCGGCACGCTTCGTGGGGTCCTTGACCTTCGCCGCGAGGTAGGTGCCCGTCAGTTTCGCATAACGTAACACCTTCACCAGGTCGAACGAATCAAGCTTCTGGTATACAGAGCCGTACTTCGTGGAATCGAGAGCCGACTGCACCGTCGCCTCGTCCACGTCGTCCTTGAGTTCATAGTCCACGCTACCTTCCGCAGGCCACGCAATCGCAAACTCCTTGCGCCACTCGTCGGTGGGGGCGCGGTCACGCTTCTTCGCGGAGCGGTCTGCAAACGGGCAGTACCCGAAGCTTTCCAGGATGCTGAACGCGGTCGGTTCCTTCTTCGGGTCGAGCACGAACCCGTAACCCGGGATATACTCCTCGGCGCATTCCATGAACTGCGGGAAGCGCGTGAGTTCCCCAAGTATCTTGAGGTCGTCTATCTTGAGGAGGCGGACCGTACGCACCTTCGCACCGTAGAACGAAGCATTCCACTCGCGGAACGTCGAAAGCACGTTCTCGGGCGGCTTGATCCAGGCGATAAGCTGTTCCATGTCCGATTCGGGAATGTCGCTCTTGAGGCCCGCGATATAGGTTTCCTTCTCGAAGGTGAAGCAGAGGAAGGCCTCGTCGTTCTTGACCTTCGCAAGGCACGCCACCGTAAACAGCAGTTGCGGAGACATGGAGGCGCTAACCACCAGGTCGAAGTTCGGGAGCATCGACACCTGTCCCTCGTTCTGCGGGAGCACCGAGCTCGCCATCCATTCCTTGCCAATCTCGCTCACCGCGATGGCAGAGACCTTGCCCTGCACGAACTGGAACTTCAAAAGGCCGATGAGCCAGAGTTCGCGCATGGGGCGCGGGAGGTATTCCCAGGCAAGATGCTTATTCGACTCGAGAATGCGGCTGGAGGGGTCCATCACCCAGAACAGGTATGCCGCCTCACACACGCCACGCGGTTCGGCAACGCAACGCAGCAGGCGCTTCATGTGGAGCGCGTCGTTACGGAAGCGCGCCTCGAGCCACCAGGTAAGCACGTACTGGTGCAGGCGGAAACCGCTCGTACGCAGGAACTCGTATGCCGCCTCGGACGGGTAGAGGAACGAGTTTTCCTGCTCGAGCCATTCACGCTGCGTGAGGAAACTGAAAATCAGGGTGAGTTCGTTCTCGCCCGCCTTCGCCGAAAGCTTCGTGGCAGCGGTAAAGGCATCGAGGCAAATCTGGTAACTGCGGCGGTTCAGCGTGCCGTTCGTGTTCACGCGGATCTCGCCACGTTTGGCCAGCGAAAGCACCAGGCAGATATGCCAGGCCAAAAGGCTCCCGTATTCCTGGAAGGGCTTCGTGGTATCGGGAAATTCCTGCGGTTCAATCTCGAAACTGTGCGCAAAGTCGGTAAAGCCGTGGTACACCGCAACACCGGAGGCCTGCGACCTCCACAGCAGGAACTCGCGGCACATCTGCAAGAGGAAACTGCGAAGTTCCTTGTTCTTTGCCACGGGCACGGTAAGGCGCAGCTCGTTATAGGTAAGCCCACGCGAGGCGCTGTGGTACACAAGATTCAGGCAGCGGCGCTGCCACGGTTCCATATGTGCAAAAAGTTTGGCGACACGATCCCTGTTCGTATAAAAGCCCAGGACTTCCGACTGGATAAGCGCGTTATTCAGGAGTCCCTTCTTACCATAAGCCTTGGCATGGACCTCACGCAAAAGAGGCTTCGACATGCCGTCAAAAAAACTTTTCAAATCAAACATCATGCATCCTCAATGGGGACGCAAATTTAGAAAATATGGCAAGAGGCGTCAAGAAAGCATCTACTTCACGAACTTCTTCACGTCGTCGACGCTATTCGCAGTAACGTGCTTCATGTTCCATATACGCGCAAAAGTCTTGCCGTACGCCTCGGTCACCACGCGGTTGTCGAGAATGAGCACCTTGCCGCTATCGCTTTCGGTGCGCAGGAGCCTGCCTAGGCCCTGGCGCAATTCCATATACGCCTCGGGTATGTAGTAACTCTTGAACACGTTCTCACCCTTCGCCTTCAGGTCGGCGGAGATGCCCGCCACCAGCGGGTCGGAGGGGTTCGGGAACGGGAGCTTCGTCACCACGAGCAGCTTGAGCGCATCGCCCGGGAAGTCGACACCTTCCCACAGGCTCTGGCACCCGAGAAGGCACGCGCCGCGCGACTTGCGGAACATCGCAATGAGGCCATCGAGCGAGCCATCCACATGCTGGCACAGCAGGAGCTTGCCCTTCGCGGCAAATTCCGGAGCGAGAGCCGCCTGCGCCTTCATCATCGCAGAAATGCTCGTGAACAGCACCATCGTGTTTTCTTCTACCTCGGGGAGCACCTGCACGAGTGTATTATTCAGCGCATCGCCAAATTCGGGGAGCGAGGGCTTCGGCAGGTAGCGCGCCACCTGCACGGTACGGCGCTCGTCACTTGCAAATGCCTCGCCGAACGCCTTGAGGAATGGGCGCTTCTGCTCGAGTTCCGACATGCCCATGCGCTGCGCGTAGTACGAGAGGTCGCCCTGCACGGCAAGCGTCGCCGAGGTGAACGTCGCTGACTTTACCCACGGGTAGAACTTTTCCTTCCAGATGTCGCCCGAACGGAGCGGTACCGCGTGAATCTTGATGGTGTGCGGGTTGAAGGGTTCTTCCATGTAGAACACCCAGCCTTCGCGGCCAGCCTTCACGAGGAACTCGAAATCTGTCGCATAGCGCTTGAGTTCCTCCATGCGGCCCGAGAAATCCTTCAGGAGCCCGCCAATAGAGGGCAGGCCCGCGACCAGTTCCATAAGCGACTTCGCGCGGTCCTGTACCAGCGCGAACTGGTCGATAACGTTCTTCGGGTCGGCATCGAAATCGGCCGCAATCCCGTTCCTGTAAATCAGGTCGCCCTTGCCCACCTTCTGCTTCGAAAGCTTCTTGCCGATCTTCATGAAGAAGCGGTGGATTGCCTTCTCCGCCTCGCCGATATCGGCCGCAAGTTGCGTGCATTCGCTGCGCGCCGCCTCGTTCTCGACAGGGATGCGGTTCTCGAGTTCGGGTACAATCCCGCCCGTAGTACCCTTCGGGGGCACGAGCGTCTTCGCCACGTTCCTGAAACGGAAGAACGATACGGTACGGCCAAAACTCTGGTTGCTCAGTTCGGGCAGGCGGTGGGCCTCATCAAAGACTACGTGCTCGTACGTGGGGAGCAACGCAAAATCCAGGGCGAGGTCGGCAAGGAACAGCGAGTGGTTCACCAGCAGCAGGTTAGACGCCATCGCCTCGCGCTTCGCCTTGAGGGCGGGGCAAACCGCATGGTACTTGCACGATTCTCCCACGCACGATGCGGCCGTACTCGAAAGCTTGGACCACAGCACGCGATTGCGCGCGCAACTGAACGAATTACATTCCCCGATATCGCCCTTCTCGGTCGTGACCGCCCACGGGAGCAGCGCCATGAAGGAGTCGCGCTCTTCCGGCAACAGGAGCGTCGCGGGAGCATTCAAAATTTCCATCAGCTTGCGGACGCACAGGTAGTTGTCGCGGCCCTTGAGCACGCTCGCCTTGAGCTTGCCATCGTACAGCGGGGCAATCTGCGGGATATCGTGCCCGATAAGCTGTTCCTGCAGGGCATGCGTCGCAGTGCTTATCACCACGCGCTCGCCCGAGACCGCCTTGTTCGCCGCCGCCACCAGGTAGGCAAGCGACTTGCCCGAACCTGTCGGCGCCTCAAGCACGCAGATGCCGCCCTTGTACAGGTTGCGTTCCACGCACGAGGCAAACTCCTGCTGGTTGGGGCGCGCCTTGAAATTCTCCATCGTCTTCGAGAGAAGCCCGCCCTCCTTGAAGAAGGCATCCACACGCGGGGCCTTCGAGGCGGCGAGCGCACCCGCGGGGGTATCGCCTGCGCGCAATGCAAGTGCGGGTTCGGCAATCTCGCCCTCGGTACTTTCACCAAAAAGCAGTTTCCAATCGGAGCATGACGCAATGCGGGTAAGGGCTCCCAGGAGCCACGGGTCGAGCGAAGCAATCTTCTCGTACGCCATCACGAACAACTTGCCGCACGCTTCCGCATCGGGGAGCGCCCTGTGGGCACGGCTGCGCTCGATGTTCAGCACCTGCGTAAGCGTATCGAGCCTGTGGTTAGGAACATCCTGATAGGCAATTCTAGACAAAGTAAGAGAATCCCATACCGGGTTGTTGAACGGAATCCCAACCTTCTCCAACGCATTCTTCAAGAAGCGCGAATCGAACATCGCGTTGTGTGCGACAAGCGGCATGTCACCGACAAATGCAGAAATCTTGCCAGCAAGGCTTGCGAAATCTTCCGCACCCGCGATATCCTCGTTCGAAATTCCTGTAAGGCTCTCGATGAACGGGCGCAGTTTCGCCGACTCGGGGCGTACCAGATAATCCACGCTATCGACGGGGGCTCCGTTCTCAAAACGGACAAGTGCCACCTCGATAATTTCGTCCTTCTCGAATTCAAGACCGGTGGTTTCCAGGTCAACCGCAACAAACGCAGGTATCTTATTCATCATCAGGGCCTCTTAAACTAGGGCAATGCCGGCATGTCCGGCAAAAGTTTCTCGATATCGTTCTCGCCGTTCACCACGTGCACCGTATCGGTGGGCGCACGCCAGGGTTTTCCGTAACGGAACGGGAACAGGGCGCCGCCATCGGGCGTAAGCCTCCCCTCTTCCGCATAGTAGTAGTCGATAAAGTACTTGCCTTCCATCAGGTTGTCGAATGCGAATTTTCCGCCGTGATCGCATTTCGTGTAGAAATACTTCTTGGTATCGATAGAGGCGAGGCGCACCGTCACGCCCGGGTTCGCATTCTTGAGCTTACCCTTGAGTGAAGCAAGCTTGATCTTCGGCACCGTTTCAAAACGCATCAACTTCTTGTACTTGAGTTCGATAACCGTATCGCGCACGCCGTTGCTATCCGCCTTCGCAAGCGTCGTATCCATATACCCCATCAGGAAATCTACCGCGGCATCGGTCGGCCAGGGTTCATTGGGAACGGCCATGAATCGGATGGCATCGAGGCGTTGCATGTCAACCGCCACCGTATCCTTGTTTATCGCCACATGGAAAGTCTCATTGAGTGAATCAAGCGGCTTGTTGTACGCAATCACGAGCGTATCGCCCGGGAAAGCGGACTTTGTCATCGAGTAGAGCAATGTCTTCGAGATTGCGGGTGCAAGCGTGTCACCAGCCTTCTCTACCCAGTTCCATTCCACCTCATCATGCAGAGTATCGAGCGTACGGAAAAGCGAGTCCTTCGCGTACTTGCAGGCAAACTTGTACGTAAGTTCGGGAGCGGGGATAGAATCGAAGTAGAACTGCGGCTTGTTGCTCGAAGCCCCCATATACACATACCTCGGGTGCACCGTACTGCCATCGGGGTATGTGAGCGTGCAGTTCGCGGTATCGGCAAATGCGGAATCAAAGAACACCGACCTCGAGAAGTTCGCCTCAAGCACATGCGCGAAAGGCTGGGTCACCGATTCCAGTTCCAGGAGCGATGTATCCTGGTCGGCAAGCGCCACCCAGAGCGTATCCTTCGTCTCCTCGGTCAGCACGAGGTCGTTGACCCACACGCCCGCCAGTTCCTGCGACGGTTCGATTTTCTGGTTTCCGTTCACGTCCACGAACGCCACCACGCGGTAACGGCCCGGCTTTAGGCCCGTAAGCGTAAAGCTGCCCACGCTGTCTGCGCGGGTCATGAACAGCGGGGGTTCCTTCGTGAGCATCGGGAGCGAATCAAGCGCCTTCGTGACCGTATCGCGGTACTTTTCCAAGTACCTGCGGCCCTCGCGTTCTGCGCCCATCAGGAACAGCCCTATGCTCGGGTAGGTCTTCTTGCGCGTCATGGAATCGTTCACCAGCACGCGGCCCGAAAGCGTGAGCGAGTCGATATGGTCGCCCGTAGAGAACACCACGTTGAACGGCTTGGCAAGCGCGTTGCCGTGCAGGTCCTTGATGCCGCTCGCAAACGTAACCGTGTACGTGGTTCCCGTGTCGAGCGTGGCACGCGACGTGAGTACCACCGTCTTCCCGCTCACCTCGAACTTCATCTTGCCCTCGATAGGCGGCGAAATCGATACGGCGCTACGCGGGATGGACGCATTCACCCACTCGTCGAATTCCAGCTTCACATAGAGTTCTTCAGGATGGTTCGTCGTATTCGGGGCCGGGTACACCGCCGCAATGCGGGGCGGCAACTTGTCTTCGGGCCCGCCGCCCGGCGCCACCTGCGTCGCGCACGCCCAAAAGCCGATGCATGCAAGCACCAGTGCAAGGGCGTAAACGTATGCGGGGCGGCTCTTCTTCATCGGGCTATACCTTAGCGCTCAATAAGCGGGATGACCTTGCCAATGCGGGACCAGCGGACACGGAAGGGAATGCGCCACCAGGTGAACGGATTCCCCAGGCTAAATGCCTGGTCGTCGTTCTCGAAGGAGAAGTAGATGACGGAAGCCTTCGCGCGGATATTCCTCAGGTTCACAAAGCCCCAGTAGCGGCTGTCGGCGGAATTATCGCGATTGTCGCCCATCATGAAGAACAGCGGGGTCTTCACCGTATAGCGGTCAATCTCCTTCCCGTCAATTGTAAGTTTCCGGCGAATCTCGAGGCGCGGGAGCGTATTCGGTTCGGCCACCGCGCTATCTGCGGCAAGCGTATCCACGCGGGCGCTGTCCTGGGCCATCGCGGAATCAGCAGTAACGACCGCAGGGGAATTGTACATCGCGACGTTACCCTCGAGGTCGCGCAATATCGAGCCCTCCAGACCCACGTAACTTACGGGGCGCGTAAAGCCGCCCTTCAGGTGCGGGTCAAACAGCGGCAGGAATCCGATGCGTGCAAGTTCGCGGAAGTACGAGAAACTCATCGCGCCGCTCACCGTATCGCCCTGCGTAAGCCTGTGCTGGATTACGGTCCTATTGCGCGTAAACATCGCGTTCAGGAGCATGCCGCGGTCATTTTCTACCGGCACCCTGAAGTCGGTAAACTCGAAGTTGTTGTCTTCCACACCATCCTTCAGCAGCGAGAGTTCCAGCTCCACATGGCTATCCGGATTTTCCTGCAGTATAATGGAACGCATCCACCAAAGTTTCTCAAGCGGGAGCGAATCCAGAACGAACTCGTCACCCACACTCGGCACCACGAAGGTCTCGCGCTCGTCACGCGGGGACTTGCTGCGGTACGTCTCGGTCCACTTGCCACGACCAGGAATCGTATCCTGCTTGACTCCGTTGATGTAGAGCCTGCCCGCATGTACGGCAACCGTATCGCCATGCACGGCGACGCAGCGCTTGATGTAGTCCTTCGGGCCGTCCGCAAAGTGCACCAGGTGCGGCTGCCCCGCCTCGGGTTCGTGGTCCCAGTAGAAGTTCCCGAACATCAGCGCGTTAAACAGGTGCGTGTAGCGCGCGGGATTGTTGTCGGGGTATTCCGGTTCCCCCGGGTAACGGAAAATCACCACGTCGCCAGGCTTGGGTTCGGCATACCCGGGGAAGTGCTTGTTGGTAAACGGAATCGGGGAACCGTAGGTGAACTTGAGCCCCAGCAGAAAGTCGCCGGTATGCAGGGTATCTTCCATGGACCCGCTCGGGATCTGGAACGCCTGAATCACATACTGGATTACCACGAGCGCAAGCACGATGGGCACGAGTATCTCGCGCGAGAACGATTTCAAGAACTTCTTGATCGAAAACTTATTCGGTGTCTGTTCCATAATTCACTAGAGATTGCGGACGGTCTTCACGAAGTTGCGGCTCACCAGGATCTGCGTATGTTCCTTGTCGCGCAGCACCACGTTCAGGCGGCTCATGTCCGACTTGCGGATTTCGGCGATGTAGTCGATGGCCACGAGGTGTGCACGGTGCACACGCACGAACTGGCGCGGGTCCAACTTCTTTTCAAGATCCACGAGCGGAGTATCGATGATGTACTGGTTCGTCGGCGTATAGACGGTGGTGTACTTCTCCTCGCTGTGGAAACGGATAATCTCGTCCACGTTCACGAGCAAGATACGGTCACCGATCTTCACCTGGATACGCTGCAGGTACTGGTCGCCCATCGCCATGAGGGAGCGGAACTTTTCCCACGAGAAATCCGCAGGCATCTGGTTCGTCGCCTCGATATCGGGCAGGCGCTTGCGCAGCTTTTCCATGGTCGCCTCAAGGCGTTCGGGCTCTACCGGCTTCAGCAGGTAATCCACCGTGTTTTCCTCGTAGGCACGCAGTGCGAAGTTCTCGTACGCCGTCGTGAACACGATGAGCGGCATAACGTCCTCGTCCACGTTCTTCAGCACCTCGAAGGCGTCCATGTCGGGCATCTGGATGTCGAGAAACACCACGTCCGGCGTGAGCTCGTTTATCTTCGAAATCGCCTGGGCGCCCGAGCCCGCCTCGTCGATAATCTCGAGGTCCTCGGAATACTTTTCCAAGAGCGAACGCATACGCATGCGCGCGAGCGGTTCGTCATCAACAATCAATGTCCTTGCCTGCATACTACTTTTCTCCTTCCTTTTTCTTGGGTGCAGTAATAATCTTTATAAGGTCGGCCTTCATGCCGTTCTCGTCCAGGTAAACGGTACCTGCGCCGGTAAGCATCGAGAGAGCGCCATACTTTTCAACGGCAAAGTTCAGGTGCAAACCGTCATCGAGCACAACGGCAACCTTGCCATCGCTGAACGAATACTTGCCCTTGAGCGAATCGACCTTCGCCGTATCGGTGATAATCGTCTGGATAAAGAGGAGCGTGCTATCTTCGGCAAGTTCCATGCGCACGCCACGGGCCTTGCAATTTTCGCAGGGGAGCCTACCCGAATACAGGCCGGGGAGCCCTTCGGGAATTTCCACCTTCGGCAGGTCGGGGAGCGGGGCGGGTTCTTCCTTAGAACACGCGGTAAAGGGCACGCACAGGGCACAACCCAACAGGAGACCCTTAACGAGGGACTTCAAAAAACGTTTTTCCATAAACTACAATCTAAAAAAATTCGCCGCAGTTTAGGCGGCAGGGCACGTACACACGGGCCTAGAAGCCCTTAGAATACACCACGCGGAACCCGAGCATGTGCGATGCGTAGAGCGGGTCCTTCTTTTCGCGCACATCGGGGGCACATTCCTTGATGGGGTCGCTCCAGCCACCGCCACGGATTATGCGGTAACTGCCCGACTTTGCGCCCGTATAGTTCTCGACATCGTCTGTCGGATAAGCCCCGTACCAGTCATTCACCCATTCGGCAACGTTACCCGCCATGTCGTAGAGGTCAAAGGCGTTCGCCAAGCGGCCAGCCACTTCTACCGGGCCCTTACTTTGTCCATAGTAGGCATACTTGGAGGCAACCTCGTTTTCCCAGTAATACGTCGTCGATGTCCCGCCATGGGCGGCAATTTCCCATTCCATCTCGGTCGGGAGCCTAATGCCTTCCACGCCATAGTCAATGGTCAAGCTCTCAAGGATATTCTTGTCGCCAACAGACGTATAGGTATAGACAGTATCAAGCCCCAGGTACTTGGAATATTCGTTGCAGAAGAGTACCGTCTGAAACCAGTTCACGTTCTCGACGGGATAGCTGTCACCCGTGTTGTTCTGAACCGGCATGTCACCCATCATCTTCGCATACAGTCCCTGCGTCACCTCGGTCCCGGTCATCTTGAAACCGTCTATGGAATACGTCACGCCGCCCCGCGTAAGCGTCATTGCGGGGACCGAAACCCATACGACAAGGGTATCCCCGTCGTTAGAAGACTGTATCGTGCCTGAAGAAGAACTCGCCGTTCCCGAGTCGGAATCCGGACCCGTCGGGGCAATTTCTTCGGGGTCTCCGCTTGCCGTGCAGGCAGAGAGTGCAAATAGGAGCGAGATAACTGCACTCGCAAATGTTAGTTTATATGTGTTTTTATAAATCATTTAATCACGCCGACGCGGTAGAGTTTCTGCTTGGTCTTCCCGCTCTTGAACTTCACCTTGAGTTTCACCGTATAGACGGCGGAGCCGAGTTTCTTCAGGTCAAGATTCTCGAACTGGTTGTGGCCCTGCGCAGGCTCGTCCATCTTCTGCTTGAACACGCACAGGCCCGTAATGTCATAGAACTCGAGGGTCGCATCCTTCGCCTTCGCGCCAATCTCGAAGCGCGCCTTCGCGACTCCCCCGCGGACCGGGTTCGGGAATACGAAGAACTCGCTTATCTCGTCCTTCTCGGTTTCCTTCTCGACATCGCCGAGAAGCGATGCGTCAAAGTAGCCGGTACGGGCATCGCTACCCGCGGGGAGCGTCCATGCCGCAGGCGATTCAGCCGCAGCGCCCGATGCCTTACGGAGGCGGAAAGCGGCGAGGCTATTGCGGTGCAATGCGTAAAGTTCGGGACCCGCAGACTTCTTTCCCGGAATGGCGTCTGCAACGTATATGCTCATCGGGTAGATGGTCCCGAGCGTATCCTGGTATTCAAAACTGCCGGCAGCCAGCGGGAACTGATCGGTCACCTGCGTGCCCTTGCCCGTGTACGCATACACGAGGCCGTCGCTGCTCGGCACCAGAATCTCGGGAATGTCGTCGCCCGTCACGTCCACAAGAAGCGGGTCACTCATGAACCCAACCACAGGCGTACCGCGGGAAATCTTCACCGGGAAGCCAGCAATCGGGAGGCCCGAGCGGTCAAGCGCATACACGAGGTTATCGCCTAGGAATACAATTTCAGGGTAACCGTCACCGTTTATGTCACCAATCGCAATGCCCGAGGTTTCGTCCTTCAGGCCGCTCGTGCCACCGGCGCCGCGCTTGTAGTTCTTGGCCCAGACCGTCTTGATCCTGTCCTCCATCTTGAAGGCGGCAACAGTCCCGCGACTGCCCACAATTACGGGTTCATTCTCGCCATCCCTGTCGATGTCCGTACAGGCGACGCGGAAGGTTTCCCCCTTCACGCCAGAAACTTTTTCAGACCTGCTCATCGCCACGCCCGAAGGTATGGAAACACGGAGAATTTCTCCACCCGAACCGGCAACGACAAGGAATTCCACGCCCTCCTTATGCGGGCAATAAGCCATGTCTTCTGGAATAAATCCAGGTTCCTTCCAGGCAGGGATTGCATCCTGCCACTTGAGTTCTCCATCCGACAGCACCGCATGATCGACAGCGTCCTCATAAAGAACCCAGATGCGGTCATCCACAATGATCGGGCCCGCAACCGCACCCGTCATCTTGTAAGCATCGACTGTCGGAAGCCCGCCCTTGAAGGCGGTTTTCACGAAGTGTTCCTTGTGCAGGCTGTAGACGTCCTTGCCGTCGCTCGCCATGCCCAGCAGCGGGCCGTAACTTGCACTCACGCGGTACAGCGGCACTTCACGTTCCGCGCCATCGCGGGTCAGCGACTTCTGCACAATCGCGGTATCGGCAACGAAAAGCGTATCGCCCATCGCGCTGAACGCCTGCAGCGTTCCGTCTTCAGCGCCCACCACGAGAATCTTCTCGCCCTCGTTTTCGGGGTCGTCCACGAACACCGCGCCACGCACTGCCGAATTCAGGCCAATCTCTCGCGGGAACTTTCCGCCCTCGATACTCCCGTCATCAATGCTTATCGTCACGCTAATGGTCTGTGCGGCAAAGTTCACCACGCTGTCGCCCATGAAGGCATTTGCGGTCGTTTCCTTGCGGGCGTTCTTCGGCACGTTCACCGTAATCTTGATTCCGGTATAGCCGCCCTGCGTCGTCATCGTGTTCGCATAACCGGTCGGCTTGATCACCTTCACCGTATCGAATTTCTGCTTCGACTTCTCGCCAGGCTTGCGCAGGTGCGGCAGCAGGTCCGTACCGCTACCGTAGTCGTACGTATCCTCGCCCAACGCATTCTTGAAAGACTTGCCGATAGAAAGCACTCCGTCGGATTCCACAAGCGAAATGCCGAACTGGTGGTCACGCAGCGTATCGCCACCCCAGAAGTTCGCGACACCGTACTGCAGGGTCTCGCGCAGGTACCACTCGTTCACGCGCCACACCGCAATACCGCTCGCCGGGAGGCCCGCATCGTAACTGCTCATGCCAACGATAAGGCCTTTCGCCTTCTTCTTGTTTACGGTGAACTTGCCACTCACACAGACGCTGTCCTTGTCCTTCACGCACACGCTATCCTCGAACACGAGGTTCAGGCTATCCACCGGCACCGTGCGCCAGGTGGTATCGGTATCGTCGTCCGTCGTCCCGAGAATCACGTTCACCGTACCGTCATCGTTCCAGCTGCGCTGGCGATTTTCGATAAGCAAGTACTCGCTCGCGCTGAGCGGCACCTTCACGATTTCGGTGCCCTTGCCCGTACCTGCCGCGGCAATATCCACCGTCACGGGCTTACCCGCAACCGGGCGGACTTCCTTCACGTCGCTCCAGCCCATATAGGCACGTTCCCATGCCGCAGGCATCGATGGCAAGAACCCGTTGCCCGCGTTGTAGCCCGCAAAGTCCATCACGTCGTAGTAACCCAGGCGGCTGATGCCCTTTACCACGTCATAGGTGTTCGGGAGCCCGATCTCGCGCGCAATCTGGTTCACCAAAATTCCGTTCACGCCCCAGTTGAGGCCATCCTGCGAGGCAGTCTCGCTCATCACCATCACCGAACGGAGCGTATCGACCTTCCCGTTCGGAATGTATATACCCGTAGTCACCACGCTATCGCCCGCATCGCGCTTCTCGCGAATCGCCTCTGCAGTCTTAGCTTTCGCCGAATCGGGCAGCAGGTATTCCCACGACTCGCCATCGATATACACATCCATGAAATCGGCCGGAGTGTCGGCACCTTTCGTGCCCATGCTACCGCCATCCACCAGGCGGCTCGCACCCGCGTGAATAATCATGTAGGCGCGTTTCACGTTCGGGTTGTCCGAAAGCGGAATGCGGAACGGCCCCGCCTCCGAGGAATCCTTCGCAGCGGCAGCAATCGCGTCGTAGACGAACGTGAGGTAGTCACGACTGCGGGCATCATCGAACTCGGCGGTCTTCTCGCCCTTCTTCTTGCTCGTGCGGTTGTAGTCGATAATATACTTGTCAAGCGTATAGACCGATGAACCCGTAGAGGGGTCGGGGAAAATGCGGGCCTTCACCACAAGCTTTCCGCCGCTCACCGCATTGAAGTAGTTATTCGCGAACTCGAAATGCTTGAGCCAGTACGAGGCAGTACCCCTGCGGCCCGGCGGGTCCAAGCTGTAGGCATCCTTCTCCTTCTTGTCGGAGTCGAACACGCCTGTGCCGGTCGTAAGCGAGTTGTCCGTCTTCTCTTCCTGGAACTGCACACGCAGAGCGAACACCTCGAGCGTATCTACGGCAAAGCTACTCGGCGCAAAAGCGAGTACACCCAAAAACAATGCAAATAGGGTCGCATTAAACTTCATATCTACAATTTACAAAAATAGCCGCTAAAAAAATCACTCCCCGACGGCCTTGTAACTCCCAGGAATGCTAAGGCGCCAGGTACCAGAGCCAAATGACTTGTTGCGGTTGATTTTCTTCACGCGGATTTCGAGATACTTCGCGCCGCCGCGCTCGAACACGATTCTTGCGGGCACTTCCATGCCCTCGAATTCCTTGAAGTCGAAATAACGGATAGTTTCGGGCTTGCCGTCACCACCGATGCGCGAGAGCCACACCACGTGCGGGCCATCCTTCGCGAACATGAACAAGCGCCCTGTCTTCTCGCGGGCATAGGTCGCGCCATCCACCCGCAAGGAGTCGTCAGGCGGTTCAACCTCCTCGTAACCCTCGGGCAAGAGGATTCCCTCGAACAACCCTGCCACCTGGTGGATATTCACCGTCGGGATAGAGGGCTCGCCGAAAAGCCCCACCATGTAGCCCGCGCCCTTCATGTAGAGCTTCTCCGTCGGGAAGGTCATCTGCCAGCCTTCCTCCTTCCACAAGAGCGATGCGACGCCTATTCCGAACGGGCCCGTAAGTTCCATACGGTAGCGCTTCCCGGGTACCGAGAATAGTACAGCGTCCAGGTTTTGCTCCTTGCCCTTGTCGTCGACAAGCGTTATCGCCATCTTCGCACGGAGGCTATCCAGTTTCACTTCATCGGCGGGTGCTGCCTGCGCGGTCGGTTCCACTGCGGGCTTCGAAGATGCACAGCCCGCAAACCACATGGCAACAGCACAGAGCGCGGCGAGCGCAATGCGGCTTACAAGTGCAGTGCGGTTTAGGGCAAACGAACGCATGGCGTTACTTCTTCTTTCCCTTCAGGTACTCAAGGGCGGCAGGGTGCTTGGGGTCGACCTTCAGCAATTTCTTGTAGGCCTTCGTCGCTTCGGCCTTGTTGCCGAGGGCGGCATAGATGGCACCAAGGTGTTCCAGGAATTCGGAATCATCGTCAAAGCCCTTCTGGTCAATCATCAGGATCGTCTGGAGCGCTTCCTCGAAGCGGCCAAGCCTGTAGAGCCCCCACGCCTTCGAATCAAGAATGGCATCGGGTTTCTTCTCGTCGCCTAGGGAATCCAACGCCTTCTGCACCAGGGCAACACCGTACTCCAGCTCCTTCTTGTTCCTGTTCAGGTTCAGGAGCGTGTAACCGTAGTAGTTATAGACTTCGGAGGCGTTGAGTTCCTTGAACTGCGGCGACTTGAGGATAGCCTCGAACACCGCGAAAGACTCGTCGATACGGCCCAGGCGTTCCAGGTTACGCGCCATATTGTACTGCACCTGGATATCCTTCGGGTTCGCGGCAATCATGCTTTCCCAGAACAGGTGCGCCTTCAGGCGTGCCTCGCGGGCAGCGGCCTTCTTTAGCTCGTTATCGCCCGCATGTTCCTCGATATCGCGCGCCTCCAACTGCAATATGTAGGCATACGTGTACTGGAACTTACGGTACTTCGCCTTTGCGGTAGCCATCAGCTTGTTAAGCTGTGCAGAATCAACGACTGCCTCGAGCGGGGTCCACTTGCTCCACACGCCAAGCATGGAATCGAGCAGCGTATACGCCTTCTGGTAATCCTTCACCGCGGCATACGTGAGTGCAAGCGAGGGCTTTCCCTCGCCCGCCAAAATGGAATCCGCCTGCTCGGCATACATTACGGCAGCCTTCGTGTCCTTTCTGTCCAGAGCGATCGTCGAAAGGATCCTGCATGCCTGCGAACCGTAAGACGGGTCGCGGTCCAGTTTCAGGTGCACACTATCCAGGTGCACCCTCGCACTATCCACCTCGTGCAAAATGTACTCGTTGAGCCCCAGGTGGTAAATGAGTTCCGGCACGCGCACACCGTCATCGTAATACTTCTTCTTGAGGAATTTGAGCACGGGGTCGCGCGGGCCATCGACAAACGTGAGTAATGCAAGTTCGATAATCATCGCATCGTGCTCGGTCGAGCCCGTAATGGTGTCGGCAATCGCGCGGGCCTCCACAAAGCGTTTCTGCACCATCAGGGCATGCACGCCCTTCGCCAGGTATTCCCTGTCACCAGTCGTCTCATACGCATCCCTGAACAGGTCGACAATAGCGGAATCCTTCCCCAGTTCGGCAAGCAGTTTTACCTGCCTGTTAAAAAGCGACTGGATGTAGTTCGTCTGCGGGAGCAATTGCTCGTAGACGCGGACGAGTTCCTCCTTGTCCTGCACCGCTTCCAAGAAGAGGCTGTAGTCGTAGAGGAGTTTCATGTCCTGGTTCTTCGAGGAATCGAGCGCCGCAACAAAGTATTTGCGTGCGGAATCAGCAATGCCCGCGGCAAGGTACACGCGCGCCATCGTCTCAAGTTGCGCCACGGTGACCTTCCCCTTCAGGGAATTCGCCTTTATCGCGATGCCAATCGCAAGCGTGTCCGCGCCATGGGCAAGCAACTTCTCCGCCACCTTGAAGGCAAGGTAGCGGTTCTTGGGGTCATACTGCCAGGCAAGAATCCAGAGCGAATCGGACTCGCGGTCAAGCCCGCGCATTTCCATGTCCATCGCGGTGATGAACGCCATGTGCGCCGTATCGAGATTCCCCTTGTATTCCTGCGAGGAATCCGCACCGGCCGTCGCGACTGTAGCGGGTGTTGCCGGAGCGCCGTCCGATTTTTTTACGGGAGCCGAGCTGCACGCCACAAGGGCGACCGCAGTACAAGCAAGTACGGCAAACAGCTTGGCAAAAGATTTCATAGGCTAGTCCACAATGACGAAATCGATTTTCGTATCCGGCTTCAGGTAGTCACCTTCCTTCGGTGCGGTCTCGAGAACCGTGCCCGACATCTCGCCGTTTTCGCCCTTCACGCGCTTGATCTTACCCACGCGGAACCCGAGCTGTTCAAGCTTCGGGTAGACATTGTCCATCATCTCGCCCTCGAACGAGGGGAGCATCACCTTGCCCGTAGTGACACCGGCAGAAATAACGACCTTCACCGTATCGCCCAGACGGACCTTGTTACCCGCCATCGGGTCGGTGCGAATCACGACCCCGCGGGGGATACTCGCATGCGCGCCCTTCACGATTTCGCCCTGCACGAGGCCGGCACGGGTGAGCGAGATTTCAGCCTGCTTCTGGCTCTTGCCGCGCAGGTCAGGGATTTCCACTTCGCGAATGCCAAGGCTCTTGGTGAGCTTCACCGTGCGGCCGAGCTTTGCAACACGGCCGGCGGCAGGCATTTGCACGAGCACCATGCCCGCAGGCACCTGGGCGCTGTAGCGGCCCTCTTCGAGCCATTCATACTTGAAACCGGCAGAATCGAGCTTCTTTTCCACCGCCGGGGCCTCAAGCCCTTCCAGGTTCGGCACGACTCCCGTCGCAGCAAAATGCCCGGAGAATACCGGCAGGGCAATCTTGTCTACCACAAGGGCGAGCACGACAATGCCCACGACCCAGAAAATAACGGCCTTAACGACAGGCGACGTCTTGAGCCAGTTTAATACTTTGTTTATAATGGATTTTAATTTATTCATACCACGGTCATTAGTCATCGGTCAATAGGCGGCAGAAGGCGCCGCCGACTAACCACTAGCCCTTGGTGGCCTTCTCTTGCAGGGCGCTCTCGTCGAAGATTACGATGTCCTTGCCGGTCATGGCAATCGCGTTCGTCTTCACCAGAAGCGAGCAGATGCGGCTCACCGTCTCGCGGGTCGTACCCGACATGTCGGCCAGCTGCTGCTGGGTCGGGCGGTTGTGGATGACCGTCACCATGTTGCCGTTGTCGGTATGGATACGCACGCCACGTTCTTCCATGAGGTTGAGGAGGGTACCGGCCACGCGCCCGCTAACAGACATCGTGGAGAGGGACCCAATCTGGCGGTTCGCCTTACGGAGGCGCTTGCTGAGTTCGCTCAGGAGGCCCATCGCAATCTCGGGAGACTGGCGGATGAGCTGCAGGAAGGATTCACGGTGGATGATGAGCATCTGCGCGTCAGTCACGGTGCGCACCGAGGCAGACCTCGGTTCGCCGTCGATGAGCGACATTTCGCCGAAGAAGTCACCGCGTTCAAGGAAGCTGAGGATTGTCTCGCGCCCATCGACGCCGGTCATGTAGACCTGCACCGAGCCCGATGCGATGAGGTAGAGCGCCTGCACCGAGTCGTCGCCTTCGAGCACCACCGTCTCGTCGCGGTTGAAGTTCTGAGACACCACCAGATTGGCAAGCATCCCGATCTGCTCTTCGCTCAGCTCGGAGAAGAGTTCCACGCCTTTCAGCAATCCAAGAATTGTAGAGTCCACCATGTGTGATTCTCCTGTTAGTTAAAGTCCCAGCCCCTTGGCGAGGCCTGCATCAATGACGATGCTCTGGTCGCGCTTGGCTCCAATAGAAATCATACCAATTTTCACATCCACAAGTTCAGCCAATTTCTGGAGGTACTTCTTCGCGTTCTCCGGGAGCTCGTCGTAGGTACGGCACTTGGTGGTGTCGCACTTCCAGCCGGGCATTTCCTCGTACACCGGAGTGCAGCGGCCCACCTTCGAGAGCTGGTTCGGGATAAAGTCGAGCTTTTCGCCGTCGCACTCG
>JAGAAW010000093.1 GCA_017615055.1 Fibrobacter sp. | reverse complement strand
TTTGCATTTTATACTCTTGGTTGCTTGTTTTGCAGATGCCAGTCCGCATTTCAAATCTAACCAAGAGTTTTTTATTCCCTCAAGGACGTAACGCCAGAAGGCTCTTTTGAACCACCCGCCTAGCGGGTGGTTTTCGGTTCATACAAAAAGACCGCCCGAAAGGCGGTCCTTTTTTGTGAGGAAAATCACAATTCAGGCTCGTGCGACGCCGATAAACACGCGGTTTTTAGTGGTAACAGCGGTAAACAATTTGTGTCCAAAAAAAGGGGATTTTGCCCTACCGCAAATCTATTTTTAAGAGTGTAAGTGAGGTACCAATGAATATTCGCAAAATTTCACTCCCTGCGGCAATCCTTTCGGCAGCTCTGCTCCCGATAAGCACGCTTGTCGCCTGCTCCGACGACTCTAGCAATTCTAGCTCCGTCGAAGATCCGACCGGCGACAATCCCGGTGACCCGGATATCGGCGGCGGTACCGTTATACCCAGCAATCCCGATATCGGTGATGGCCCGATTATCGAAGTGCCCGAGACAAAGGATACCACGTTCCTCGCCCCCGATGAACCCGCTCCGGAAGGCGGCTACACAGGGACGCTTACGGGCGTGTGCGAAAAGGGCCCCTTCAAGGCGGGTTCCGAGGTAAAACTCAACTTCCTTGACGACGCGCTCTCCCCCACGGGCAAGAGCTTCTCTGCAAAGGTCTCTGACGATTTCGGCAAGTATTCCCTGCAGTACTCCGGCATGACGTCTTATGCAATGCTCGAAGCTACGGGTGCATTCCTTAACGATATCTTGGGCGATGCAAGTGCGACAATCACACTCAAGTCCTTGATACGTGCTATTGACGGCGAGACAGCCAACGTGAACGTGATGACCCACCTCGAGGCCCCGCGCATTGCCTACCTCATGAAGGAAAACGGCATGAGCTACGCCGAGGCACAGGGCAAGGCCGAAAGCGAAGTGCTGAAAGCCTTCCACATGAAGAACTTCACAGTTTCTGCACGCAACATTTCCGTGCTCGGCACCACCGATGCCGACGGAAACCTGCTCGCCATGTCGCTTCTGCTCCAGTCCGAACATTCCTCTGCCGAAATGCAGGGCATTCTCGATGCAGTCGCTGCCGATATCGAGAAGGACGGTACCTGGGACGATGCCGCAACTAGGGCAAAGATTTCCGACTGGGCATACCTGCAGAAGATGGACGAACTCTCGTACTACCTCGAGAACATCTCCCCCGCACTCCCGAGCTTCGACCAGAAATTCCGTACCTTCTGGTTCCAGGAATTCGGTCTGGGCGTGTGTGATTCCACCATCCAGGGGAAACTTGTCGAGAACAGCAACCAGCTTAGCGAATACTACACCAAGAGTTTCGTCTGCGCAGACAGTACCTGGCGAATCGCCTCCGCCTCTGCACTCCAGAATCGCGAAGGAACCGCACTCTTTGGCGAATGCACGGACGCCCTCGAAGGCACCGTCAAGGAAGGCGACGGAAAGAAGTTTATCTGTAAGAAATCCAACTGGAACTACGCCAGCGATGCAGAACTCCTGAACATCGCCGTTGCAGCAGCGAGCGGTGCATGCACAAGCGCAAACAACGGAAGCGTTGTCAAGTACGAATCCGGATATGTCCTCTGCCAGAATTCCACATGGAAAAAGCTGAACACCACGCCGGTCGACTACTCCAAGGGTCGTGCCATGAACAAGAAGCTCGGCCAGGGCATCAACCTCGGTAACGCCTGGGAATCCAAGGGTACAAAGGGCTCTAGTGCCGACTGCGGTTGGAACAACTGCATCAAGGACGAATACTTCAAGGTTATCAAGGATGCAGGCTTCAAGTCAGTGCGTCTTCCGGTACGCTGGAACTACGATGCCGAACAGAATGCGCCCTACACGCTGGATAACGGCCGTCTCTCCGGCGTGAAGGCGGACATTGACCTCGCCCTTGCACAGGGTCTCGTTGTCATCGTCAACTTCCACCATTACGAGGAACTCAACAACTACGCCGTCTACTACGACAACAACCCCAGCGGCTACGAGAACGAGAAGAAGCGCTTCCTCGGCATGTGGGAACAGGTCGCGAAGGCAATGGATACATACGGTGACGACCAGGTGGTTCTCGAAATTCTGAACGAACCGCACGACATGAAGAACAAACAAGTTGACGACCTGATGATGTCCGCCTACGAGGTCATCCGCAAGAACGCTCCGGGCAAGACCATCATGTTCGAAGGCAATGGTTATTCCAAGTTCGCGCAGATTTCCAACGTGCAGCTGCCTGCCGACGGAAACATCATCTTTACGGGCCACTACTACGAGCCGTTCTCCTTTACGCACCAGGGCCACGGTTACGACTGCGGCACCCGACTGAGGGATAGCGATATCTCCAAGATGCCGAGCCAGTTCAAGGCATACGTGGATTCCGCCCTCGTGCACTTCCCCGACATTAACGGTGGGCACATCCCGATGAACATGGGCGAATTCGGCGTTTCGACATGCGGCGGCAACGGCCCCACGAGCGAAGAACGCGCAAAGTGGACCGAAGCGGCCATCAAGGCGGCGGAAAGCTACGGCATGTCCTGGCACTACTGGGGTCTCACGGGCGTAGGCGGCTTCGAAGCATACTCGGGTAGCTGGAACAGCAATCTTTTGGACGTGTTCAAGAAATACCTGTAATCGGCACGTTTAACAGCGTTTGTGTATGGATTGTCCCCGGCAATTTGCCGGGGATTTTTTTGTAAGACCGCTTAAGCAACATTCGTGAGCCGTAGGCGACTCGTAATAACGAGTCGTCGCAGGCGAGAGCGAGCGAGAAACCTGTAGTATCATAGCCCGAAACGTCAAACGAGCGGTCTCAAAAGGCGGACCGATGGTCCGCCTTCCTCTGTTTTGGAAAAAACATATTACTTGACGCAGCGCACCGAGGGTATAGACTAACTGCAACAAAAATATTAGCTTTGATGCCATGAAGAAAATCCTTGTACTTCTCGTTTTAATAACTTGCAGTTGTAGTGATGAAAGATCTTCTTCCAGTCCCGAAGAAACCATTCCGCCCTACACACCTCGGTTTGGAACACTTTATGATGCACGCGACGGCCATTCTTATAAAACGACCTTCATAAATGGACTTGAATGGATGGCGGAAAACTTGAACTATTACGTGCAAACCACGGAATGCGTCAGTTGTTCAGGAGAGTTGGTAACCTGTGGCGAGCAGGATTCCTTATTTCAAACAGTTCCATCGGGTATTGGATATTGCTTCGGAATATCCACATATGTAAACAGTGGTTGCTATAATGACAGTCCAGAAAATTGTGAGAAATATGGTCGAATGTACAGTTGGGACGCGGCAGTTGGAGACACCTTAAAAATTGAATGGCGTGACGCCCTTGGGCTAGGCGACTCTATTCAGGGAATATGTCCTGATGGCTGGAGACTCCCTACAGAGACTGATTTTTATGAACGTTTGTGGTATTTTCTATGTGACCGACATCCTGAACTATACATGAGAGACAGAGAAAGAAAACTCAGGTCAACAGAAGGCTGGCCTGACAGCCTAAAGGGAACAGATGAATATGGATTCAACTTACTAGCAGGGGGCTTTGGTCGGGATAAAAAGATAGGTGAATGCGCAAGTTTTTGGCTGGCAAACGAATTAAACCAAAATCTATCATTAAACGTAAATTTTGATTGTTTGTGGAATGGCGGATTAGTTAGCGAAAGTAACAAGAGCGTCTTCAGATACGTAAGATGCGTAAGAGAATATCAGTAATCCTCTCTGTAATGTGAATCCTCCTGCGAGGAGGGGGCCCCACCCTCCTTTTTTTTTCTATATTTACGCCGCAATTGAACGGCTCCATTCGGACATTTGCGTAAATGCCCGGATGAGCGCAAAAAAGAGATAAAATTATGGGAAAATCACTCTATCAGAAGATTTTTGAGAGCCACACGGTAGCAAAGCTCCCGAGCGGCCAGTGCCAGCTCTTTATCGGGCTCCACCTCTGCCACGAAGTCACCAGCCCCCAGGCCTTCGCACAGCTCCGCGAAGAA
>JAGAAW010000092.1 GCA_017615055.1 Fibrobacter sp. | reverse complement strand
GATGACGCCCACCTGCTGCGCCTTCTTCGCGATATCGATAATCGTCTTCGTCACGTTGCCATCGCTCGCGTATTCCTTCGCATAGTTCTTGAGCCAGTCTTCTGCACCCGAAAGGTAACTAGCATACTGGTCCTGGTCGAACAATTTGATGCTCGCGCCACCTACCGCGACCGGGATAATCCCGATAGTCACGTCCGGCATGCTGTCGGCCATCGTGCGCCCGAACCAGTCGGCGATAGAAATCGTATTGCCGCAGTTAAAGAGCGAAGGCACCGCCGGGTAGACCTCGCCCAGCGTGTTGCGCCCCTTGCCCGAGCACTTCTGCGTCGCGAAAATCTTGAAGCGCGAGTTTTCGACCTTGTCGGCGTTTTCAGCATTGGCGGTGCCGCCCATGTTGGACTGCCCGTACGCGATATAGATGTGGAAATTCGGGTCCGGAGCGGCGCCTGCAGGCGTGGAACCGAACGCAATGAAGCCCGCGGCAAAACACGCCACGGACGTAAACCGGGTGAGATGTTTAAACATTCCCATACATACTCCTTTCAAACAACATTCTAAATCTACCCTCTAAAAAGCGAAAAGGGCGCCCGAAGCGCCCTTATTCCATAGACAGATTGTCAATGAGAGGATTATTCAAGGGGTTCAGGCTCATCCTTGACGCAACGGACGGAGTAGGCGATACTCTTACTCTCGCTGAACAAAATCGCATCGCTGCGTTCGCTGTACAAGGCCACGTAGCACGAGTAGTAATTGCGCATCGTAGAACTCCAAAAGGTCGCGTTGTCGCCCTCAGCGTAGTAATCCCCATTACTGTATCTGTAGCCAGCAGAAAGCGCCGAGAACCCGAAATCATCCGTGCCATTACCACTACTATTCCAACCAGACGCAGACTTTAATTTCAAGCCCACCGTTGAAGAGTCTCCGACTACAGTAAACAGTTTTTTCCATTCTGTCGTGTCCGGCAGGTGCCAACCGCTGGGACATACCTCTATTGCAGTCCACCATGAGTAAAACCGACCTTGCTTGGTGCAGTTTGTAGTATCGTCATTGTAGCAATAGCTGGGAGAAGCTTCATAGTTCAGGTTCTCCGCCATCCACCACTGGTCACCAATTTTCACAGTCTTATAGGTAAGCCCATCGCGGTCATCCACCAATTCGCCGTACTCGCAGTTGTCCTCCGTGTCTGTCTTGCACGGAGTCACCAATGTAACCGAACTCGACGGCTCCACCGAACTGCCGCTCAACGATGAACCGCCCGAAGGACGAGTCGCGAAATCGCTGTCGTCGTCACCGCAGGCGACAAACATCGCCGCACAAACAAAAACACCAAGCCAAAGGGAACGCATATTTCCTCCTTAAACACCTATCAAGGCAAAACATAACAAAAAAGCCTCGTCGCAAGGACGAGGCGAAAGGGAGATCCCCGACAAGTCGGGGATGACAAAACGACGAACGAGCGGTCGTTTACTTCGCGCGTTCGAGGTAAGAACCGTCGCGGGTGTCCACGCGGATCTTGGTGTTGTTCTCGATGAACAGCGGGATCATCACCTTGGCGCCGGTTTCGAGGATGGCTTCGCGCATCACGTTACCGCTGGTGTTGCCCTGAACTGCCGGAGGAGCTTCCACGATCATCAGGTCGACGAAGGTCGGCGGGATAACTTCGATCGGGAGGGTAGAACCGCTCTTCGGGTCCTTCCACCAGGTCACTTCGACGGTAGCGCCATCAAGGAGCCAGACTTCGCAGCCATTGAGGGCTTCCTTGGCGATTTCCATAGTTTCCTGCGTGGTATTGTCGAGGAAGTACCAGGTGGAACCGTCGTTGTAGAGGTAAGTCATTTCGGTGTAGGTCACGTCGGCTTCTTCGACAGTGTCGCCGCTCTTCCAAGTACGTTCGAGAGTACGGCCAGTCACCAGGTTCTTGATGCGAACGCGGTTGAAGGCCTGGCCCTTGCCCGGCTTCACGAACTGGTTCTCGATGATTTCGTACGGCTGACCATCAACCATGATTTTTAACTTCTTGCGGAATTCGTTGGTGCTTACAGTACCCATATTATCCTCTTGTTGATTTTGATTCTAAATTTAGCAATATAATGGACGACGCCACAAAAGTTTTCACTCAAATTCCCGAATTTTTGGAATATCTGGGCCCGGAATGCGCGGCTACAATCGCAAATGTGACCCCGCAAGGCGAATTGGACCATAGCCCCAAGTTCCCGTTTTTGTGTTCGAGGCACTATGCCGACCTAATCAAGAAGGCGGGCGCACCCGAAGCACTTTTACGCGAGATTTTGCCGCATATCGCCGAGCGAGAGAATGTCGCCGGATTCGTGGACGACCCGGTAGGCGACCTGCCCGCGGGCAAGGCGGACTGCGTCATCCAGAAATACGACCGGAGGGCGCTGATTGTCTCAACCGCCACCTGCGGTGCGCGTTGCAGGTTCTGTTTCCGCAAGAACTACCCCTTCCAGAACATTCCCGATGTGGCACGGCAGGTGGGCGACTGGCTCGACACGCACAGCGACATATGGGAAGTAATCCTTTCGGGAGGCGACCCGCTCATGCTGGGCCCCGGAGAATTCCGCGACCTGGTGGAGGCGATTGCCATGCATTCCTCGGTCACCACGCTCCGCCTGCACACGCGCGTGCCCGTAATGCGCCCCGACCTGGTGATGCAGCACCTTGAACTGCTGCGCGAACTGCCCGCCCGCTTTGAATGTGTCCTCGTGACACATGTAGACCACCCGGACGAACTCGACGAAGAATCGCAAATGGTTTTCGGCCAGCTCAAGTACTGCGGCTGGACGCTTTTAAACCAGAGCGTGCTTTTGAAGGGCGTGAACGACAGCGCCGCAACACTCGAAAAACTGAGCCGCAAGTTGCTGGAACAAGGGGTACTCCCCTACTACCTGCACCAGCTCGACCATGCAAACGGCGTGGCTCACTTCGAGGTGAGCGACGAAACCGCCCGCAAACTGATTGACGAAATCCGCAAGCGCCTGCCCGGCTACCTCGTGCCGAAACTGGTGAGGGAAATTGCGGGTGAAAAGAGCAAGACGCCCATCTAGAACAGCGTCTTGACGCCAAATCCGAGAATGCCGTCCAAGAAATCGCTGCCATTGCGGAGCGCGTAATACAGGTTCACGCTCCAGTTTCCGCGGTACTGCGTAAAGCCCAAGCCATAACCCTGCTCGCGTGCCCAGCCATGCCCAGGTTGCAAGCGGCGGTACAGGCCCGGCTGGTAGAACACCTCTATGCTCAAATCGTAGCCGTCCTGCCACAGGATGGCAAGTTCCGAGAGGCCATACGCACGACTGCGGAGCATGTGGTATTGCATTCCCTTGAAATCGCTCGGGCCACCAAGCGCAAACAGGTCGGTGCGCCGGAGCGCCGCATTGCCCGGGAATATTCCGCCGGCCATGCCCGCAAAGCGCGCAATGAAATTGCCATACAGCGTGTAGTAAGCCGTAACATTCGCCGTTGCCGAGAGGTAGTTGTCGAGAGAATCGGGGCGGTCCATCTTCCACGTGAGCGAACCGTCAAAACGGAGCCCGCTACGCGGCAGAACAAAGCGGTCCAGCGATACATACGAGATTTCAAAGGAGGAATGCTTGTCGTCTTCGCTCATCCCGAGGAACACGCCTATTGTGAAATCGAACCCGATATCGCGCGTGATGCCCACCGAGCCCAGGAGCGTACGTTCCACGACTTCTTCCGTACTATCGGAACCCGCAGAGTCGCCCGCAACTACGACATCGAGCGTTTCTTCGTCAAAGTTCCCGCGCACAACCACGTTCCAGGCGGTCCCAAATATCCAGGGTTCCTTGTAACTGCCCGAAAGATGCCGCGTGTTTTCGCCCGTAAAGCCTTCCAACTGCAGGTCACGCGCCGTGCCCGCGATGTTGAAAAGGTTCACGTTCAGCTTGCCTTCCCACACGTTGTCCTCGCTGGAATAGGTCAGCACGCCTTCCGCTTCCGACACGTTCGCCTTGCGCATGCTGAACACAGGCACAATCCTGTTCCTTACGGGATCGCGGAAGAGGCGCGTCGGAGCCGTGCGGTTGTAGTACCCGATGCGCGCAAGTTTGCGTTCGCTGCGTTCCAGGTCCGTAAGGGACACGGCCTCGCCCGCCTCAATGCCCGAAAGTTTCGCAAACACTTCGCGCTTTGTCCCCGCGGAATCGAGATTTTCGGGCGGCGCCCACACATAGCCCGCACCCCGCGTGAATTCCAGTTCCAGCACATGATTCTCGCGCGACTCGCCCGCAGGCATCCCGGAACCCGCGATTTCGCTTGAACCCGCAATTTCACTTGCGCTCGCCTGCCGGACTTCGCCCCGCATGCGTGCCGCAACAAAACCCTGGTCCTCGTAATAGCGCACCAGCTTATCCGCTAGTTGTTTCCAGGCGTCACACGGCTCCCCGATGGCAGGCTTCATCTGCGATTCATCGAACTCGGTATGCTCTCCGGTCCAAGCGATGCTATCGACGGTACACACGCCCTCGCCCTTCGCCAGCGCGAAGGTTACAAGCAGCAATATGTATACCATCCACCTCATCAGAACATCGCCCTCGCTTCCGTTGAAAGTTTCTGGAACACGTTCTCTTCCGCATCACCGAAGCGGATCACGTAATGCAGCCCAAAGGAAATATTCTGGTTCACCGACAACTGCGCCGAAGCCTCCAGGCGGAACGTATTGCCGTCGCTGTAGCCCGACATCATCTGGTACGGAATCACGTTATCGTGCGTTTCCACCTGCACCGCAGAAAAACGCACGAACCCGTCAAAAAGTTTCTGCTTCGTATAGCCGAACCGTATGTAGCCTTCACGCAGGTACGCATCGAAATCCCCGCCGAACTTTTCCGAACCCTCGCCATAGCGGAACCTGCCACCGGGCTCAATGCTGAACATGTCGCCAAAAGTCAGGCGGTAACGCGCTCCGACGCTCTTCACGTTCCATTCCAGGTCCTCAAGCGCCTCGAGTTCCGCATCTTCAACAAATGCATCCGCACCCACAAAGTGGTTCTCGTTCACGCGGTATCCCGCCTCCACCGCATGCCGGTAGAGCGACTCGTAATACTCGATGGAAGAAAGCTTTTTATCGTATGTCGCAGAAGGCCTGTAGGCAAGCGAGACACCCGCAGGGTGTTCCCACTCCACGAATCCCGTCCAGAGGATAGAACCCGAAGAAACGTCACGAAGGGAGGAAGGCAAAACACCCGGGAAATAGAGGCGCTTGCCCGTAGTATCCGCAGAAGTCGCGCTGAACGTGCCGCCAAGCCTGATATCGCGCAAGAGCCCATACCCGATGCCGAACATCTTCCCGGGAGAAAGTTCCAGCGCAGCCTCGAATGTCGCATTCGAAGAGAGCACCGCCCCCACGGAATCGTTGCGACCCATGCCCTCGTAAACAAAGTCGCCGTTGTCCACGCCCTCAATAAACGCGCCTGTAAGGCTATCGTAGCGAACGTCACCCGTACCTTTCGCCACCGCCTTGTAGATTGCCGTGTAGGTCTGTTCCTCGGTAAGGCCCAATTTGTAGCCCACATTACCGCGGATTCCGCGCGGGTCGTTTGCATAGCGGGCATTCAAGTCGCCCACCCAACTGTCCTCATCGCCTTCCTGCGCGAGGTCGCGGTGTTCGTACTGCAAAAAGTGCGAAAGGTCTATACCCTTCAGGTGCAATTCGGCGGACTGGTTCCAGCGTATCTGCCGTAACGAATCAGCCCATTCGTCGCGCAATCCACCCGCATCTTTAGCATACGAATCGCCCCGCAAGTTCACGTTCCATACCTCAACCGCCTCCCGCACGTTCCAAGAGTCATCGGTCAGCAATACGCCCGAGTTCACACGCGTCGAAAGGTAATCGTCCTCAATTCCAATACTGTCGCGCTCGGTATACCTTACATCCGCCGAACCGAACGGGCGTACCACCCCCCGCAGGAACTTCGTGGAAAGTATGCCCTGGTAGCGTTCCCGCGAGCCACCCGCATCGCTTGATACCCGCACTAGGGTCGCCTCACTCGCAACGTTGTTCGTAGTGTGCGTAAGCCCGCCCTTCACACGCGAGGAATTCCAGCGTTCATCATCCCCCTGGCGGTAACCCCACGAGGCATTGCCGAACAGGCCCGGCCCGAGACGCACCCGCATTCCGAATTCATCGTGCCGGAACGCTCCCCGCGCAAGGAGTGCACTATCCAGGTCCCACTCGTCCTTCAGGCGGTACGAATTCCAGTCGTCATCGCTCCCGCGGAACTCCGAGATTCCGAAACCCTCCGCGACATAGTTGCCATACGCGGAAAAAGCCACCGGGAAGCGTTTCATGGCCGACGAGGAGTCCGTTGTCAAGTACCAGCGGAAGGCGCGACCACCCGGGCCGTCCACATCGTCCGATACCGTATTGGAATCGCTCCGGCTCATCGCCACCTCAAAATCGGCATAGTACCGGTGATCCGCCTGCAGGCGCATCCTCGCCCCCGCACGCTCCGCGCTCTTTGGCCGACGCAGAGCCCCGAGGGAATCGTCACGGACAAACTCACTTCCGTCATCGCGCTTGAGCATCGCGTAATCGTCATCGGTCCACACACCCTTCTTGAGGCGGTCCACATCACTCTCGAGCCTGAACCCCGAAACATCCAAGAACATGTTCGGGTGCCTGTACTTTCCCGTCGCGGCATAGAAGTTCTCGATATGGTCCTCTTCGTAGGCATCGTACTCCACGCGGATTTCATCTTCCACGTGAGGCATCCTCGAGCCCTTGAAATTCAGGAGGCCGCCCGCATAGTTCACCTCGTAATCCGTGCCGCGCTGCAGTTTTTCGCCATTTAGCCAGACAGTCTCGGAACCGGGAACCATCGAGATGTAGTCGCCGTACTCGCTAAGCGCATAGCCTTCGCGCTGCCCGCTCACACCGTTAAAGGTCCGTACAATACGGGTCGCCTCGCCGGTACCTGCCGCTCCCCGTATTTCAGACAAATTTGTTCTAAACCCAACCATTCCCCCAAGTGTGGTCCGTTCTACCGCCATGAGCCCAAGGTCGGAATCCTTCCACGTGAGGTCACCCAGGTGCAGCATCCAGTGCCTAGATGTCGCGCGGAAGTATACCTGATCCACCTCCTGGAGCGTTGCCGTAGTCTGGTCGCCCGCCTTACGGTCCACATCGCTCAGCAATGCATCTATGTACACGCTGTCGCCCACGAAGCCCGTAATGGAAAGCTTGAGCATCTGGTCCACCTGCGTGTCGCCATCGCCCACCGTCACCTGCATGGTCTTGATGCCATGCGTCTCTAGTGCCGATTCCGCATACGCAGAATCAAGCGTTGTCGGTTCCGTACCGCGCACAAGGATTTCGGGATTCCACACCGGGAGCGAATCGATGTCGAGTGCAAAAGCCTCTACCGCAAGGAAGGCGCCCACAAGAAGCAAACGCCACATAAGGCTACCTATCGGATTCTATGCGGAATTGCTTGCTAGAAAGGAGTTTACGCCCCGCGACAAGGTCAACGCTCCACTCTCCGGGCTTGAGCAACTTGGGGGCAATCTCGGTATGGCACACGCTGAGCCCCGTCTGTGACTGGCCGCGGGTCTCCACGCCCTTGCGGATTTCTTCCACCTTCAAAATACAGGGAACTTTCTGGATGGTATCCGTACCCCAGAACCAGATATGCAGCAGCGTATCGCCGGAATAGCGGACCGCGTTCGAAATCGTGGAATAGAAGTACAGGCGCGTCGTCTCTTCAAAGACGCTATCTACGCCGAAGGGAGTACCACGCACCACGTCACGGCACACGACGCTCTGTGCGGGAGTCAGTTCCGCACCGGAAAACGTCTGCAGGGAGGTATCGTCCATCCAGAAGGTGACGAAGCGGTGTACAAAGAAAGCAAGAAAGACAAGCGCCACAACAAGGGTCGTCTTTCTCAAGTTGCGAAGTGGCGGAATGCCTGCCACGGGAAAGGCTCCTACCTGAGTTTACTCGTGTTCTGCGTGAACGCCGGGACGGCATCCACCAGTTTTTCGACCAACAGGCGGTTGAAGTCGTCGATGCGGTTCGGGAGCTTGGAACCCGGGAAGACCTGCACCAGCAGTAGGGCCTCGTCGACCGGGGAAATATAGATGGAGCGGTTCTCGCCCGAATAGGATACGGACTGGAACGTTTCGCCGCCAAGCATAAGGCCGACCTGCTTCGCAGAGTCGAACGACGCAGTGCTGAGCACGGCAAGCGGGGTCGCATCGATACCGAGAGAGCCAACTTCGGCGATAATGGAACCGTCACGATGGCAGAGTACGATATAGTCAGCCTTGACGCTCGCCTGGTAAGCGAGCATGAGCCTGCGAACCTTACCTACGTCATCAGAATAAATCGTAAAATCACTCATTCAAACCTGCTACGATAGTCGTAAACTACTTCTTTTTCGGCACGTACGGGCGCAATTCGATTTCGTCGTCCGACACCTCCGCATTGCCCTTGTCCACTACGCGGCCGAACGTCGGCATGCGCGGGGGTTGCGGCATGGCGCGGGGCCTGCCAAACGGAGAAGACACCGGTTTCTGGAACGGACTGCCACCGCCAGACGGCATTGCGCCGACAGGGGGCTTGGTCGCGAACGAGGGCATCTTGAACGGGGTCGCTGCCGCGGGTGCTGCGGGAGCGGCGGGCTGTGCAGGTGCTGCCTGCGAAACGGAAACGCCTTCCTTGGTAAGGCTCACGTCGTGCACGCCCGTGTTGTTCACGCTTTCGGCCGCCTTGCGGAGGAACCCTTGCTTCACGTTGAACTTCTCGATCACGAGCATTGCGATAGTCTTGAGGGTCGTAACCACGCCCTTGCCGTTGTGGGCCGTAGCCGGGAAGAACGGCACATTGCGCAGGTTGAGTTCCGCGTTCATCTCTTCGAGGGTGAACACGTTCTCCATGTCGCGCTTGTTGTACTGGAGCACGAACGGCATATCGTCGAGGTCCATGCCGTAGTCCTGCAGGTTCTGCCGCAGGTTCTGGAGGCTCTCGAGGTTCTCGGCCTGGCGGGAGCGCTGCGAGTCAGCGACAAACACGATACCATCTACACCGCGGAGCACCAACTTACGTGTACTGTTGTAATAAACCTGGCCGGGGACCGTGTATAACTGGAAACGGGTCTTGAAGCCTTTAATATCACCAAGATTCAGCGGAAGGAAGTCAAAAAACAGCGTGCGGTCACCTTCTGTAGCGAGCGACACCATGTCCGTGCGCTTGTCCGAAGGCATCTTCTGGTGGATTACCTGCAGGTTCGTGGTCTTGCCACTCAGACCCGGGCCGTAATACACCACCTTACAACTGATTTCGCGTGTTGCAAAATTGATTGAAGACATTTCTAATCCTTGATACTTGCCCGTAATCTAGTAAATTATCACTCAACGATTTAGCGACATTGGCAAAATAGGCGTTTTTTCCGATTTTTCGCCACTTTTGAGAAGTTCATCACGCATTTATGCAGAAGCCAATAAAAACACAAAACACCGGTGCACGTATATGCACCGGTATTAAACCGGACTAAGCCGTTTGCCTAACGATTAGGCGAAGCCGTTAACGATCTTTGCGACCTTGGCCTTGTAGTTGGCGGCACGGTTCGCATTGAAGCCAGCGCGGCTCTTGTTGGCAGCAACGTCCAACAGACGGAAAAGCTTCGGCATTTCGGCAAGGGCGGCATCCTTAGAGGTAGCAGTACGGATGACCTTGAGGCTTGCGCGAATTTCTGCGCGGGCAGCACGGTTCATAGCATTGGCCTTTTCGGCCTGACGCAAACGCTTTTTGCAAGATTGATGTTGAGGCACCTTATATCTCCGGGTAAAACCTACTTAAAATTTTTTGTAGGGACAAAGATAGTAAAGAATGAGAATTTGTCAAGCCCTATAATTGGCCAAATTTGCTAAATTACGGGCATTATGATGCCATTCGTGAACCTGACAGGGCAAAGAGAGGCCTACCGAGAAGAACTCGAGGCCGCAGAACGTGCCGTTCTGGACAGCGGATGCTACATCGGCGGGCCCGAAGTCAAGGCCCTAGAGGCGGAACTTGCGGATTTTTGCAATACAGGCAGTCCGGACGCCGGAAAGGAAGGCTTTTTTGCGGGAAAAGACCGCGCGGAACCCTGGACCCAGGCTGTAACGTGCGCGAGCGGCACCGACGCCCTCACCATCGCCCTCATGGCCCTCGGGCTTAAACCGGGGGACGAGGTCATCGTGCCCGACTTCACCTTCATCGCACCGGCGGAATGCGTCGCGTTTTTGGGCGGCATACCGCGGTTTGCGGACATCGACCCCGAAACGCTCCAAATTGACCCGGAAAACGTGAGAGCGCTGATCGGCCCCAAGACGCGCGGGATTATCGGCGTGGACCTGTTCGGGCAGTGCGCGCCGTTCAAGGAACTGCGCCAAATTGCAGATGCGCACGGGCTCTGGATTATCGAAGACGCCGCCCAGGCGTTCGGGGCTATTTCGGGCCAGAACCGTGCGGCAACGTTCGGATCCATTTCCATCACGAGCTTTTACCCGAGCAAGCCGCTGGGCTGCTACGGCGACGGCGGCGCGCTATTCACCAGCGACCCGAAGCTAGAAGCGAAAATCCGGCAGATCGCGAACCACGGGAGCACCGGCCGCTACCAGCACGAATCCGTGGGCTTGAACAGCAGGCTCGACGCCCTGCAGGCCGCCATATTGCGGGTAAAGCTCCGCCACTTCGAGAGCGAACTGAAGGTGCGCCGCGAGAACGCCCGCAAGTACGACGAGTTTTTCGCAGAATACAACGCGGGTACCGCTGCGGGTGCAAGAATCGTGCCGCAATACATCGGGGAAAACTGTACAAGCACCTACGCGCAGTATACCGTGCTGGCAGATGACCGAGAAGCCTTTATCAAGAAACTCGACAAGGCGGGAATCCCGCACTGCATCCACTACCCGCAACCGCTGCACGAACAGCCCTGCTTCAGGGAACTCGGGCAAGGCAGCGAGAACAAGAACGCCATCGAAGCGAGCAAGAAAGCCGTAAGCCTCCCCGTCTGCGCCTTTACCGATGTAGACTTCATCATAAACAAGCTGAGGGCCGCCCTATGAAGAACACCGACCTGATTCCCGAAATTGCAAACGACATGACCCCGCGCAAGGTCAAGGACTCGCAAACAGAGACGCACGCCATCGTGCATCCGGACAACACGAACGCGCTCCACAACGCCTTCGGCGGGTACCTGATGGGCCTCATGGACGTGGCCGCCTGCGTAGTCGCGTTCAACCATGCGGGCCGCAAGGTGAACACCATCTCCATCGACGGGGTAAGGTTCTTCCGTCCAGCCACGCTCGGGACTATCCTCAACATCCACGCGAGCCTGAACCGCGCATTCAACACCTCGATGGAAATCGGTCTGAAAATCACCGAAACCGACCCGGTAAACAAGCAGGAACTGCCCATCGCGCACGGCTACTTCACTTTCGTCGCCATCGGTGAGGACGGCCGCCCCACCGCAGTCGCCCCCGTGGAACCCGAAACCGACGAAGAAAAGCGCCGTTTTGAACAGGCCCTCATCCGCCGCGAAGCAAGAATCGCGCTGGGTAAGAAACTCCAGTAATCCCTGTATACAGGCGGAACCATTATTTATGTTCGGGGCTCTTTCTGAGCCCCTTTCCCATTTCTAAAATTAGGGCATGCGCGGACCCCAAAAAGACGTCAAAGACCGCTCCCTGATAAGCCTCTCCTGGCCGCTTATCCTAACGTTCGCCGTGGGCATGATCCAGCCCATGATGGACAGCTGGTTCCTTTCGCGCACTTCCGAAACCGCAGCCGCCGGCGTCGGCGCCATGCTCCCCATCCTCGGGGCGCTCTTTACCGCCCTCCACGCCTTCTCGCAATCGGGCGCAAGCATCGTCTCGCAGTACATCGGCGCCAAGCAGACCAGCCACGCGAACAGCACGCAGACGATGGTCCTCTTCGGGAGCATCCTGCTCGGGGTGGCCCTCACGCTTGTCATCTACCCGCTTTCGGGTCATATCCCGCAATGGATGGGTCTCACCGAAGAACCCGCGCAATACGCGATGCAGTTCCTGAGCGTCGTCTCGTTCGGCTTCGCCTTCCGCGCGCTGCAGACCATCCTCACCGCCCTCATCGCCACGCACGGCCTTACCGTATGGAACCTCGTGGGCAACACGCTCACCATCGCAAGCAACGCCGCACTGAACGTTGTCTTTTTGGAAGGGCTCTTCGGGCTCCCCAAGATGGGCGTGTATGGCGTGGCCCTCGCGACAGCGCTCTCATGGCTGATATCATCGGGAATTCTGTGGATGGTGCTCAAGTTCAAGGTGCATCACAAGAGCAAGGCCCGCGACTGGAAACGCACCCGCATTCTTTTGCCCGACTGGATCCGCATCGGACTCCCCGCCGCTGCAGAACCCATCAGTTTCCAGCTTTTCCAGGTGTTCATCACCGCGATGGTCGTGTACGTGGGCACCACCGCGATGACCGCCCGCGTGTTTGCGGGCAACTTTGCCGCCTTGTCTGTAATCCTCGGGGTCGGTCTCGGCAGCGGAAACCAGATTCTCGTGGCACACCTCGTGGGCGCTCACGACTTTGTAAAGGCGAACCGCCGCGTTTACCAGACGCTTGCCGTGGGCATCACGAGCGGGCTCTTGCTCTCGATAATCGTAGCACTTTTGGGCGAGCACCTGCTACGGCTCTACACTGACAATCCCGAAGTTCTCAGGCTCGGGAAAATTTGCCTCTGGTGCGACGTAGCCGTACAGCCGTTCAAGGCGGTGAACTTCATCCTCACCACGTCGCTCAGGGCCGCGGGCGATTCCAAGTTCCCCGCCATTGTCGGGAGCGGCATGATGTGGACGCTCGGGCTTGCTACATCGCTTATCCTTGCGTTTGTCGTGGGGCTAGGCCTCCCCGGCCTCTGGCTCGGCATGGCAAGCGACGAATTCTACCGCTCGTTCGCGAACATCTGGCGCTGGCGTAGCGGCCGCTGGAAAAGCAAGGCCGTGGTTTAGTCCTGGATGCAACGCACCGGGAACGCGTCGTCCTTATAGATGCCGCCCAAGTACGCATAGTCATCGGAGCTCAAGTCCATGTGGTACGCGTAACTGTTACCGTTCTCCGTAGAACTCCAGAAGTCCGAGTCGCTACCCTCGCCGAAGTAATCCCCATCTTCATTCCTATAACCAGTAGGGAGCGCCGAGAACCCGAAATCATCCGTACCGTAGTCACTACTATTCCTTCCGGACATAGACTTGAGCACATTGCCAGCAGTCGATTGTCCACCGACAGCATTGATCAAAGTTTTCCATTCCGTTGTGTCCGGCAGGTGCCAACCACTAGGGCAAGCGGATGACGCAGCACCCCACATGTAAAGACGGCCGTACTTTTCACAATACTCGGCAGAATCATTGTAGCAGAAACTAGAGTCCGTTTTGAAGTTGAGGTTCTCCGCCATCCACCACTGGTCATCAATTTTCACTGTCTTGTAAATCTGACCATTGCGGTCATCCACCAACTCGCCGTATTCGCAAGTGTCCGTGCTATCGGTTTTGCATGGAGTCGCCAAAATGACCGAACTAGACGAAGACGGCTCCACCAGACTGCTGCTGGACTCTTCGACAGAGCTTGATTCGACAGGCTCATCACTGGCAGGGACCTTTGAGGAACTGCTTGACTGCGGGGTAACGCTAGACGAAGACTTTGAAGCATCGTCCTTGATGCAACGGACCGAAATAGGATAGTCCTTACTGCCGGTAAACTTGGACATTTCCGCCTTGTCCCATTGGTTGCACAAGAACACTTCATACGCATCAATGCTCCTGCGCTGTACAGAACTCCAGAAATACG